>NCCO01000129.1:0-8733 GCA_002279705.1 Allobosea sp. 12-68-7 | reverse complement strand
GCTCGACATCGGCGCCGGCGTCGGCACCATCGGGCTCGCCGCGGCGCTGGCCCAGCCGGCGTTGCGGGTGGTGCTGCTGGAGCGCGATCCCGAACTCGCCGCCCTGGCGCAAGGCAATGCCGCGCTGAACGGCCTGGCGGAGCGCGTGACGGTGGTGACGGGGGACATCGCCGGCCCCGCCGCGGCGCTCGGCCTGGACCCCAACAGCTTCGCGGGTGTCGCGATGAACCCACCCTATTACCCGCCCCGCGCCAACCGGGCCTCGCCCGTCCCCAACCGCCGGGCGGCCCATCTCGAGGAGGCCGGGCTGGAGCCCTGGCTGCGCGCGGCGCGGCGGCTGCTGAAGCCGCGCGGGCGGCTGCTGATCATTCACCGCGCCGAGGCGCTGCCGCAGCTGCTGGCGGAGCTTTCGACCGGCTTCGGCGCGGTCATGATCCGGCCGGTTCACGCGCTGGCGGAGCAGCCGGCGATCCGCCTCCTCGTTGCGGCGACGCTCGGCAGCAAAAAGCCGGCAGCACTGCTGCCGGCTCTCGTTCTGCATGCGCCCGAAGGCGGCTTCACGCCGCAGGCGGAAGCCCTGCACCGGGGGCGGGCCCGGCTGCCGATGACGGAGGCCGATACTCCGCCGCCGGAGCGGCCGGATCAGTAGTAGTAGCGCGGCCCGTAGAAAGGAACGACCGGCGGCACGAAGACCGGCGGCGGGCGGTAATGGCGGCGCGGCCCATAGTAGCGCGGCGGGCCGTAATAGCGCGGCGGGCCGTAGTAACGGCGCGGGCCGTAATAGCGCCGGGGCGGGCCGTAATAATACTGCGCCGGCTCGAGCAGGCCCTCAGCGGCCTGCACCGCCTGGGCGAGCGGCCCGGCGGCGACGGGCGCGGCCGAGGCGGGCGCCGCGGCGAGCGACAGGCCACCGAGGCCGGCTGCCGTCGCGAGCGCGAAAAGCGTCTTGCGGAACATGATGGAAACCTCCTCGCTGCGACAGGGGCGGGCCAGGGGGCGCCGCCATCCACGCGTCGAATCTACGCCAATTATGCTGAACGGAACGTCACCGCACCGTTCAGCTTGGTCTCAGAGTGCGGCCATGAGCGGGCAAAACCCTGGAGGCCGCGGCCCGCCTCAGCGGCAGACCCGCACCGGGCGGATGACCCAGCGATAGCCGTTCCAGACGCGCCGATCGACGAAGAAGCAGCGCGGACGATAGACCGGCCGGCTATAGTAGCGCGGCGGGCCGTAATAGCGCCGCGGGCCATAGTAGCGACGCGGACCATAGTGGCGGCGCGGCCCGTAATAGTACTGCGCCTCCTGGACCAGGTCCCCGGCCGGCGTGGCCAGGGCGAGGCCGGTCGAAACCGGAGCGGCCGAGGCGGGTGCCACGGCGAAGGCCGAGGCGGCGAGGATGACGGCGCCGACGATGGCGGCGACGATGCGGTTGGACAGCATGTTGGCACTCCCACGGTGTTAGCCCGTCGATCCGGCTCAAGCGCTCGCCCCGAACGCCGCGAATCCGGCGGATCTTCGCAAGGCTAACGCGTCCCGGATGAACAGAACCTGTCCGCTCCGGGTTCCCTGCGCGGCTTGACCGAAAGCCCGGCCAGCCCCTAAGCACGGGCCATCCCGCCACCCGGAAGGCTTTCACCCCTTGTCCGTCTCCGCTCCGCTTCCCGCCGCGGCCACGCCGGCCATGGACCCGACCCGCTCCTTCCAGGCGCTGCTGCTGACGCTGCAGCGCTTCTGGGCCGAGCGCGGCTGCGTCATCCTCCAGCCCTATGACATGGAGGTCGGGGCCGGCACCTCGCATCCCGGCACGATGCTGCGCTCGCTGGGGCCCAAGCCGTGGAATGCGGCCTATGTCCAGCCCTCGCGCCGGCCCAAGGACGGGCGCTATGGCGAAAATCCCAACCGGCTGCAGCATTACTACCAGTTCCAGGTCATCCTGAAGCCGAACCCGCCGAACCTTCAGGAGCTCTATCTCCAGTCGCTCCAGGCCATCGGCATCGACGTGCTCCTGCACGACATCCGCTTCGTCGAGGATGACTGGGAAAACCCGACGCTGGGCGCCTGGGGGCTCGGCTGGGAATGCTGGTGCGACGGCATGGAGGTCAGCCAGTTCACCTATTTTCAGCAGGTCGCCGGCATCGAATGCGCGCCGGTCTCCGGCGAGCTGACCTATGGGCTGGAGCGCCTCGCCTGCTATCTGCAGAATGTCGAGAGCATCATGGAGCTCAACTTCAACGGGCTGGAAGGCGACGAGAAGGTCACCTACCGCGACGTCTTCCTGCAGGCCGAGCAGGAGTATTCGCGCTACAATTTCGAGCATGCCGACACTGCGGCGCTGTTCACCCGCTTCGCCGAAGCCGAGACCGAATGCCGGGCCCTGCTCGCCAAGGGCGAGAGCGGCGAGCGCCACCTGATGGTCCAGCCGGCCTATGACCAGTGCCTCAAGGCCGGTCACAGCTTCAACCTGCTCGATGCCCGCGGCGTGATCTCGGTCACCGAGCGCCAGAGCTACATCCTGCGCGTGCGCGAACTCGCCAAGGCTTGCGGCGGCGCCTGGCTCAGGACGGCGGGCGGGGGCGCGGGTGCGAACGACTGATACATGGCTCTCATCTCGGGCTGAGTGATTGTACAAAACGGCGTTTTTGTATAATCGATGGCGGCGGGATCGTACCAATGCACAAAGCTGACTTCGCCCAGTCTCCCAGCGGTCGCCTCGTTCCAACGGAACGCGGACAATGGGCGTTCGTGCCGAATCCGCTGCCGCCGATGCTGGACGATGCGACACGGGCCAGCCTGGGCGCGACATTGGCCGAGGCCTCCGCAGCCGTTGGAGAGCTGAACGGGATCGGCCGTCTCCTGCCGGACCCCTATCTGCTGATCCGCCCGTTGCAGGCGCAGGAAGCGCTGACCTCCTCGAGCATGGAAGGCACCTATACGACGCTCGACGATCTGCTGCTCGTCGAAGCCGGCGCAGGGGACGAGAACCGCGCTCCGGACACGCGCGAGGTGCTCAACTACCGTCTGGCGTTGAGCGAGGCCATCGCCAGCCTCGATCGGGTGCCGCTGTGTTTGCGGACTCTGCGAGAAGCGCATCGCCGTCTTCTGGGCGGTGTTGCAAGGCATCGTGGCGCGAGCGTGCAGGCCGGGGAGTTCAAGCGAAGCCAGAATTTCATCGGCGCCTACGAGATCGAACGCGCGAGGTTCGTGCCCCCTCCGCCCTCGGAGACTCTGGCCTGCCTCGATGATATGGAGCGCTTCATTCACGCTCCGACGCCAACGATCCACACGCTGATCGACTCGGCGCTGCTGCATTACCAGTTCGAGACGATCCACCCTTTCGCGGACGGCAATGGCCGAGTCGGCCGCATGCTGATCACGCTCCATATGTTCCATACGGGGCTGATCCGTCATCCGATCCTTTATCTCAGCCCGACGCTCGAAGGGCGAAAGGACGAGTACATCGACCGGATGTATGCGGTTTCACAGGTCGGCGATTGGCTGGGGTGGATCCGGTTCTTCCTCGATGCCGTCACCGATGCGGCACGTCAGGCGATCGACACCGCCGATCGCCTCCGGCAAGTCGAGAAGCGCTACCGCGCGGCGCTGCAGCAGGCCGGTCGCTCCGCCAATCTTTTGACGATCGTCGATCTGCTGTTCAGGACGCCGGTGGTCAGTATTCCGCAACTCGCTGAGCATCTCGGCGTGACCTATCGCGGCGCGCAGATGAATGTGAAGTCGCTGGTCGAAGCCGGCGTGCTTCATGAGCATGACGGCACGTCCAATCCTCGTCTCTTTGTCGCACGCGACATTCTCAAAGCCATTTCCGGTGACGCACTAAATGCCTGATCTCCTGCTCGAACTCTTCTCCGAAGAGATCCCCGCCCGCATGCAGCGCAAGGCGGCCGAGGATCTCCGCAAGCTCGTCACCGATGCGCTGGTCGAGCGTGGCCTCGTCTATGAAGGCGCCAAGGCCTTTGCCACGCCGCGCCGGCTCGCGCTGCATATCGCCGGCCTGCCCGTGCGCGGCTCGGCCATCCGCGAGGAGCGGAAAGGGCCGCGCGTCGGCGCGCCGGACGCCGCCGTGCAGGGCTTCCTCAAGGCGGCGGGGCTGTCCTCGCTCGACCAGGCGACGATCGTCAGCGATCCCAAGAGGGGCGATTCTTACATCGCCGTCATCGAGAAGCCCGGCCAGGAAACGGTCGCGGCCATCGCCGAGATCGTGCCGGCGGTGATCCGCAGCTTCCCCTGGCCGAAATCGATGCGCTGGGGCCAGGCCTCCGCCGCCGGCGCCAGTCTGCGCTGGGTGCGCCCGCTGCATTCGATCCTCTGCACCTTCGGGGCCGAGACCGAGGAGCCCGAGGTGGTGCCCTTCGAGGTCGACGGCATCGTCTCCGGCAACACCACCCATGGCCACCGCTTCCATGCGCCGGGCGCCATCACCGTGCGCCGCTTCGACGACTATGTGGCCTCGCTGGAGCAGGCCAAGGTCGTGCTCGATGCCGACCGGCGCAAGGCCATCATCCTCGCCGACGCGAAGACGCTCGCCTTCGCGCAGGGGCTCGAACTGGTCGAGGACGAGGGGCTGCTGGAGGAGGTCGCAGGGCTGGTCGAATGGCCGGTCGTGCTGATGGGGTCCTTCGAGGAGCGCTTCCTCGAGATCCCCGGCGAGGCCATCCGCGCCACCATCCGCGCCAACCAGAAATGCTTCGTGCTGCGCGATCCCGCGACGGGCCACCTTGCCAACCGCTTCCTTTTGACCTCGAACCTGATGGCGAGCGATGGCGGCGCGGCGATCGTCGCCGGCAATGAGCGCGTCGTGCGCGCCCGCCTCTCCGACGCCGCCTATTTCTTCGCGACCGACAAGGGCAACCTGCCCGACCTCGACACGCTCCAGTCCAGCGCGGACCGGCTCCACCTCGATCTCACAAAGCCGCTCGACCAGCGCATGGCCAAGCTCGACAAGCTCGGCGTCGTCTTCCACGCCAAGCTCGGCACGCAAGGCGAGCGCGTCCAGCGCATCGCCGCGCTGGCGCGCGAACTCGCCCCAATCGTCGGCGCCGATCCGGAGCTGGCCGAGCGCGCCGCCAAGCTCGCCAAGGCCGACCTGCCGACCGAGATGGTCGGCGAGTTCCCCGAGCTGCAGGGCCTGATGGGCCGGAAGTATGCGGAGCTTCAGGGCGAGCACCCGTCCGTCTGTGCCGCCATCGAGGAGCACTACAAGCCGCTCGGCCCCTCCGACCGCGTCCCGACCGACCCGGTTTCGGTCGCCGTCGCGCTCGCCGACAAGCTCGACACGCTGGTCGGCTTCTGGGCCATCGACGAGAAGCCGACCGGGAGCAAGGACCCCTATGCGCTGAGGCGGGCGGCGCTGGGTGTGATCCGGCTGGTGGTCGAGAATGGGGTGCGGCTCGACCTGCGGCATGCGGTTTCCGACCATAGAGGAAGAGAAATCGAGCGCGAAGCCGAAGCGCATAGAGACGATTTGATCGAAAAATATATGAATTCCTATGAAGCTGCGCTGGCCAGCATTTCCGATTTGGAGGCGGTTTCGGAAGAGGGCAGCGAAAATATCCATCTGTTTGACCTGATGGAGCGCGAGGAGAAATTCGTAGCTAGTTCGCCGAAGATGACGCCTGAACTGGCGCGGCGCATCGCCGACGCCACCGTAAGCCGCTTCACCCATGTTGAATGGCAGACAGTCGGGCTGTTGACGTTTGACCTCCTCTCCTTCTTCCACGACCGCCTGAAGGTCATGCTCCGCGACCAGGGCGCGCGGCATGATCTGGTCGATGCGGTGCTGGGCGAGGGGGCAGAGGGCAGCGACGACCTCCTCCTCATCACCCGCCGCGTCGCGGCGCTCGGCCGCTTCCTCGAAACGGAAGACGGCAAGAGCCTGCTCGCCGGCTACAAGCGCGCCGCCAACATCCTCAGGGCCGAGGAGAAGAAAGACGGCGAGGGTGCCTTTGCGGGCGCGGCCGATCTCGGGCTGATCGCACAGGCTGGGCTGATCGAGGAGAAGGGTCTGGCGGTCGCGCTCGCGCAGGCGACGCCGAAGGCTGAAAGCGCCGTCGCGGCGGAAGACTATGAGGGCGCGATGGCGGCGCTGGCCGATCTGCGCCCGGCGGTCGACGCCTTCTTCGACAAGGTCACCGTCAACGACCCCGACCCGGCGCTGCGGGCCAACCGCCTGCGCCTGCTCGCCCAGCTGCGCGAGGCCACGCGCGCGGTTGCGGATTTCGGGCGGATTGCAGGCTGATGCCACGTCATGGTCGGGCTTGACCCGACCATCTCGCAGTCCAGAGTCTTCTTGTCCTGAGATTCTCGGGTCAAGCCCGAGAATGACGCGCACTGCCGTCATGCTCGCCCTTGTGGCGAGCATCCACGTCTTGAACGCCGACCTCGACAAAGGAAGACGTGGATGGTCGGCCCAAGGCCGACCATGACGGGGAGCCAGGCATCAACCTCGCCCCGTATTCTTTCACCGGCAAACATCCCTTCACCGGCCAAAAGCACCGTCGGAACCAATTCCCCCCCTGCGACGTTCTGTCGGCGGATGGGGGTGCCGGCGAATGCGTCGCCGCATCGGCTCCGGGGGGCCGGCTTTCGGCCGATACCAAAGGTTCACATCATGTCGATTCTGATGTCCCTGCTGATCACCGTTCTGGTCATCGGCCTCGTGCTCTATCTCGTGCGGATGCTGCCGCTCGACAGCCAGATCAAGAACGT
Organism: Allobosea sp. 12-68-7; assembly: GCA_002279705.1. Taxonomy (GTDB): domain Bacteria; phylum Pseudomonadota; class Alphaproteobacteria; order Rhizobiales; family Beijerinckiaceae; genus Allobosea. The sequence continues at coordinate 2,010 of NCCO01000129.1, read as the reverse complement.
CGTCCAGATCATCGTCATCGTGATCGGCATCATCTCGCTGCTGCGCTACCTCGCCGTGTTCTGAGCGCGCAGCGCATCGCGCCGCGTTCGCGGCGCGATGCGCTGCATGTGTTTGTCCGAGGCGGCGCCTGATCGACTGACGCAGGACGGGAGCCAGGATTGCTGCAAGGCCCGTCTGGATCCTCAGCCCCCGAAGGCTGCCGGCCTATTCCCGATGACAGTCTTGTACATCGCAGCCTTCGTCTTCTTTATGTTGCCTTTGTTCTTCTCGATGATGCCGGCGTGTTTTTCCAATTCCGGAATATACATCCGGTGCTCCGTGACCAGCCTCCGAGCCTCGGCTTTCATCGGCTCGATATGCAATTTGACCGCGCGCTCGACCCTGTCCATCATGCCCGGACGGGCGAAGGCATCATGGTCGATCACGGTGTTCACGATCACGCTCGTCGGCGCGCAGCAGATCAGATAGGCCCCCATCAGTGGGCTGGCCGTAAACAGTTGCGCGTCGACGTCCCCCTGCGCGAGCAACTTGTTGGCCTCTTTGCGCTCCATCACGTCGCGAACCGCGATGCGCGCCAGCATGAGCAGCTTGATCAGCCCTTGCGTCAGGCTGATCGCCGTATTGGTCACGGCCCCGCCATCGACAAGGAGCGAAACCAGCTTGGCGCCGAAGGCGGCATATCCGACGCTGACTCCGGCGATGAGGTTGATTTGCTCCCGCTGCAGCATCCGGATGATCGCCGCAAACGCTGCTTCCGGATCGCCGGTGCTGAGCGTCCTCGCCGCGTTTGCAAGCGCCATATCCAGTTTGTATTGCTTCTCCACCATCTTGTAGACGCCGTAGGTGGTCATGACGGCGGAGGTTCCGACGCCGACGAAGGGCGCGCAGGCCGCCGTCAATTCCGCCATGAAACTCGGCATCAGTAACGCGAGCATCTGCATCACCTCAACGCGGACCTCCGGCGGGATGATCTCGTCCGTCAGCATGCGCGCAAACTGGCTGGCGAGGCCCGGCGCGGAGGCCGGAGTCGCCGGAGTCGTTAGCTTGTGCAGTTTTCGGCTGTTCGTGCCGACCTTGATCATGGTCCAGCTGGTTTTTACTTTGGCCGTTGCCGAGTTACCGGCGATTTTTGTCAGGATACCTGGACGCCACATGATCTGCTTGTCCTTGAAGAGTTCGGCGACGAACAATTCGGATTCGAGGAAGACATGAGCGAGAGCGGCGCGGTCCGGCTTGACCTGGCCGCCTTCGGGGCCGAGCTGCCGGAACAGGGTCTCCACCGCGTTGCGCCTGTTGCGGATGCTGGTCTGCCATTCGCTGCCCTGCGAATTGATCCAGGCATGCAAGGCCTTGACCAGCGCCTGCCTGTTGGCCGGGTTCGGCTGCTGCTCATGTTTGAGCAGGGCGGCGTCTAGTGTTTTGAGCACGGGGCTGCGCTTGTCCAGTTTTCCGCCAGCGGTCAGCTTCATCCATTCATTATACCACATGATCTGGTTCATCTGCGTATTCCTTCATCTGACGACTGTTTGAATCGGACGTTCGATCATGTTCCGGATGCATCAGCAGCCGGTCTGATGATCAAGATAACCCCATGAGCAGTGTGTATTACGGCGTGTTGTGATCTGTGTTTGGATGTATCGCGGTCTATGTCATCGTCCGGCCTTCGCTGCGGCTCCGGGCTGGGCATCGAGAGGTCTCCCAATCGCCTGAAAAAATGCGTATCCCAACAGGAAAGTGCTTGTTGAATGGAGCCTTCCACTGCAGTTCGACCGTCTCCCAGGCTCGAAACACTCAGCCCGATCTCAAGCTGATTTCGGTTTTTATGGCACGGTTATCGCTACGTAAATGTCTCGCTGGGAACAGACGCGGCCCTTGCGATTGACCTCGGCGCGCGCCGGGTTCACATTGACCTTCAGAAGAAGGTCCTTGGGCTTGCGAGCCGGGGACCTTTTTCAATTTGCAGCGACCGGACCCGGCGATGAGCTCTCCCAACCGCACCACCCATACCC
>NCCO01000128.1 GCA_002279705.1 Allobosea sp. 12-68-7 | reverse complement strand
ACGCCATCACCGCGCCGATCGCCATGGCCGCCAGCCGCTCGGCCCGGGCATCGCGGCCGAAGACGATGGCGGCGATGCCGTAGAGCGCGACATCATAGACCCAGTCGACACCGTCCTTGAAGAGCTGGGCATTGCCGACCGCCAGCGCCCAGGCGACCACGCCGCTGGCGAAGACGAGGATGCCGAGCGCGATGCCCCAGATGGTCAGGGTGTAGGCGCGGGCGGTTGTCGCCTCGACCGGAAGTTGCTCAGTCATGCAGGGCTACCAGGCCGTCATTCCCGGGCGCAGCGAAGCGAAGGCCCGAGAATCCCTTGCCGGAGATGCCCGGGTCAAGCCCGGGCATGACGCTGACCTCACCCGCGCCCGACGAAGGGCGCGGTCGTCGCCATCACCGTGACGAAGAGCACATTCGCCTCCGGCGGCAGGCTCGCCATGTGCAGCACGGTCGTCGCGACATTGTCGACGTCCATGACGGCCTCGACCTTGATCGAGCCATCCGCCTGCGGCACGCCCGTGGTCATCTTGCGGGCCATCTCGGTCAGGGCGTTGCCGATGTCGACCTGGCCGACGGCGATGCCGTATTTGCGCCCGTCGAGCGAGGCGGTCTTGGTCAGTCCGGTGATGGCGTGCTTGGTCGCCGTGTAGGCCACAGAATTGGGCCGCGGCGCATGGGCCGAGATCGAGCCGTTGTTGATGATGCGCCCACCCTGGGGCACTTGGTCGCGCATCGCCTTGAACGCCTCCTGCGTGCACAGGAACGGGCCGGTCAGGTTGGTGTCGACGACCTTCTGCCAGTCCTCCAGCGCGAGGTCTTCCAGCATGATGCCGCCCGGCGCGTTGACGCCGGCATTGTTGAACAGCACGTCGACGCGGCCGAAGACGGCCGTCGTCCTGGCAAACAGCGCCTGCACCGAGGCCTTGTCGGTGACGTCGGTCGGCACCGCCAGCGCCCGCCCCGGCGCGACGCCCGACAGCGCGATGGTCTCCTCCAGCGCATCCGCACGGCGCCCGGCCAGTACGGTGCGGTAGCCGTCCTGCAGGAAGGCGAGCGCCACCGCCCGCCCGACGCCCGAGCCGGCTCCGGTGATGATGGCGACCTTGTCATGGGCGGGCGTGCTGGCGGCGGACATGGCGAATCCTCTGGTTTCTTGCCGGTTCAACCGTTTCAAATCCGGTGGCCGCCAGCATAGCAGCGTGCTGCATACAGGGAACTGCGATTCGCGCAGGCGCTGTGCGCGGCCAGGGCGCGGGGGCCGCTTCGGCCTATCCCGCGATCGCCTGCTTGGGGTCGAGCCAGGGGCAGTTCACGGCGGTCTGCGGCTGCTCGACGGGACGGCCGACGAGATAGCCCTGGAAGGAATCGATGCCGAGCGACAGCAGCGCCGCCGCCTGCTCCTCGGTCTCCACCCCCTCGGCCACGATCTGCAGGTCGAAGCGCCTGGCGATCAGCGCGGCGCCCTCGATCACCGAGCGCGACCGACCGTTGATGTCGGCGATGAAGGACTTGTCGATCTTGATCTGCCGCATCGGAAAATCGCGCAGCCGCGCCAGCGACGAATAGCCCGTGCCGAAATCATCGACGGCGAGGCAGATGCCGAGCTTGTCGAGCTGCGTCAGCACCGCGAGGATCTGCGCATCGTCGGCAGGCAGGAACACCGATTCGGTGACCTCGAGATGCAGCCACTTGGCCGCGACCTGATGACGATCGAGCGCATTGCGGACGATGTCGACGAATTCGGGCTGCGAGAGCTGCCGCACCGAGCAATTGACCGCGACAGCGGCGCGGACGCCGCCCCCCTGCCAGCGCGCCGCAGCGGCACAGGCCCGGTCGAGAACCCAGGCCCCGACCATGGCGATCTGGTTGCTCTCCTCCGCGATCGGAATGAACTCGTCGGGCGCCAATGTGCCCAGCGTCGGGTGATTCCAGCGCAGCAGCGCCTCGAAACCATGCAGGTCACCGGTCGCAGCTGCGACGATGGGCTGGAAGGCCAGCCAGAACTGATCCTGCCGGAGCCCCGGCGCGATACCGTCGGCGATGCGCTCGCGGCGCTGCAGAGCGACCGCGAGTGAATGGTGGTAGCGCAGCGGCGAAGCCGAATTCTGCCGCTTGGCCTCGGCCGCCGCGAGATCGGCCGCCCAGATCAGCTCCTCGAGGCTCTGCCCGTCGGCCGGGCTGCTGGCGACGCCGATGCTGGCCCCGACGTCGAGCGTCTGCCCGTAGAAGACGAAAGCGGTGCGGAACAGGCTGTCCAGCGCGTCCTCAACCGGAGCCTCGCTCAGCGAGGCCGGCATCACCACCACGAGTTCGTCGCCGCCCCAGCGCGCGATCATCGCCTCCTTGGGCAGACGGGTCATCAGGCGCGTCGCGACCTCGCGCAGCACATAGTCGCCCGCCTCGTGCCCGAGCGTGTCGTTGATCCGCTTGAAGCGGTTCAGATCGAGGAAATAGGCCCGCATGGGCTCGTTCTCGGCGATCGGCTCGAACTGCTCGGTCAGGCCGCGGCGGTTGAAGAGGCCCGTCAGCAGATCATGCGAGGCCTGATGCTCGAGGGTCTCGGTACGCTCGCGCACCTTGTTCTCGAGGGTCTGGTTGGCGTCCAGGATCTCCGCCATCAACTCGTTGTTGCGCTGCCCGAGCTGGACCGATTGCAGCAGCAGCATGCGATTGGCGCGGTGCCCGGCGATCATCACACCCGCGAAGATCAGCCCGAGGACGCCGATCACCGATTCCTGCCCCGGCAGCGTCATCAGGCGAACGGCACCGGGCACCATCAGCAGGGCGATGTAGATCGGCCCGATCCACCCGAAGGGCGCCAGGATCCCGATGGCACCGGCCGCCATGCCGGCGAAGACGATGCTGGCGCTGTAGCGAACCAGAGGGTCCTGCGTGGTGAGCAGCAGCCAGGCCAGCACGGCCCAGCAGACCGCCGCCGCCAGCATGCCGACGCCCGCGCTCAGAATCTGGCGCTCGGGCGTGACGGTGGCCCGCATCGCGCCGCCGAGCACATGGTGGACGATGATTCGCAGCAGTGACACCGCCGCCACGAAGGCCAGCCACCACCACACCCACGCGATCCCGGTGGACCAGGCCAGCAGGGTCACCGCGAGCGATGCCGCGAAATTGACGAAGAGCGCCGGCAGATAATTGCGGCGCACGATCGGGAGAAGCGCGGCAGCGACCTGACCCGACGGTTGCGAGGGCGCGGGAGGATACGAAGTCAACCGGCTCGTCCAGTCTGAGAGACTCACACGTGTGTGTCACACATACACGACAAATCCGTATCCAAAGGTAAACATTTGGCAATGAATGGCGCGGGCGTTCCGATCCTACTGCGCCGGCGTCCAGTTCACGGTCTTGCAGAGCACGCCGATGATGCAGCCGCGCGTCGAGAGGCCGTCAGGCTTGACCGTCAGCGTCATCGCAAAGCGGCGGTTGCGCTTGGGATCGAAGGCTTCGCCCTTCAGGCTGTCGGCCCCCTCCGGCTTCAGCGTCAGCACCAGCCGGTCGCCGACCTCCTCGCCGCCGCTCGTATCCTTGATCCAGACATTGGTCGCGCAGATGTTGCTGCCGCAGGGCGCGATGCGCACGCGGGCATTGCCGTCGTCGCGCAACCAGACGCCGCTCGGATCGGCACTGTTGGCCAGCGCCGGCAGCACCGGGGCGATCGACAGGCCAAGGGCGATCGGCATCGTCTTCAGCATCATGGCGTCCTCTCCAATCGGTTGGGCCTTGGATACGCGGCAGGAGCGCCGCCGGTTTCATGATCACGCGGAATGTGATCCCACCGGCATCTGGGGGCGTAACCGTCACACAGCAACCCGGAGAGCCCCCTTGAAAACGCTCCTGACGGCCTATGCCGCCGCCGCCCTCGCCTTTCTCGCGGTCGATGCGGTCTGGCTCTCGACCATGGCCGATCTGATGTACCGCCCGCTGCTGGGCGATCTTCTGGCGCCGAGCTTCCGGCTCGCGCCCGCCATCCTGTTTTATGTGATCTACATCGCCGGCATCGTCTTCTTCGCGATCCGCCCCGCTTTGGCGACCGGCCGGCTGGCGACGGCGGCGCTGCACGGCGCGGCGCTGGGTTTTGTCGCCTACGGTACCTATGACCTGACCAACCATGCGACGCTGCGCGACTGGCCGGCGATCATCACCGTCGCCGACATGATCTGGGGCACGGTGCTGACAGCGAGCGCCTCAGTCGCGGGCTATGCCGCCGCCCGGCGCTTTGCCTGAGGCGGCGGTCTCTGCCTGCGCCAGAAGGGTCGAGAAGGAGAGCGCGGTGAAGGCGGTCAACCCTCCCGCGCTCATCATGTTGAGGCGCAGCAGGGCGGCATATTCCGCCTCGCTGTAGAGATGGAACGGCGCACCATAGGCGCCGTGAAACAGGGCGTAGGCCAGGAAGCAGAATCCGGCGAGCGGGAAGGCCGCGATCCAGCGCTCATGGGGCCGGAAGATCAGCAGCGCCAGAACCGCGCAGGGCACGAGGAAGATCTCGACGCCCGAGGCGACGCCGAAGACCTTGGCCGAGAGCAGCGTGTTGGCGATGCCCGCGATCGGCAGCATCGCCCGCCCGATCAGCGTGTTCCAGCGCGACAGAGCCGGCACCGCCAGGAAGAACGGCGTCGACAGGAAGGTCCAGGCCGTGGGGCCGATGTCGGGGCCGACCGTCCAGTAGAAGTACAGCGGGTAGAAGGGCTGGTTGGAGGCGACCAGCAGCGCGAAGAAATTCGCCGTGGCGACGCGGGGATCGGGATGATCCGCATAGGCCTTCAGCGCGGCCAGGCCGTCCCGGAACCGGGCGATGAGGGACATGACGGGCATCCTCGTGCGGGGACGATGCCGCATCTACGGTCCGCGACAGGGCTTGGGTCACCGCCGTCGACGCAGCCTACATCCGGAAGACGCCGAACTTCGTCTCTGGCACCGGCGCGTTGAGGCAGGCGGAGAAGGCCAGCGCCAGCACCCGTCGGGTCTCGGAGGGCAGGATGATGCCATCGTCCCAGAGCCGCGCCGTGGCGTAATAGGGCGAGCCCTCGGCCTCGATCTTGTCGCGGATCGGCTTCTTGAACGCCTCCTCCTCCTCGGCGCTCCAGCTCTTCCCGTCCGCCTCGATATTGTCGCGGCGCACCGTCGCCAGCACGCTGGAGGCCTGCTCGTGCCCCATCACCGAGACGCGGGAATTGGGCCAGGAAAACAGGAAGCGCGGCGAATAAGCCCGCCCGCACATGCCGTAATTGCCCGCGCCGAAGGAGCCGCCGACCAGCACGGTGATCTTGGGCACCCGCGCCGAGGCAACCGCCGTGACGAGCTTGGCCCCGTCCTTGGCAATGCCGCGGGTCTCGACGTCGCGCCCGACCATGAAGCCCGTGATGTTCTGCAGGAACAGCAGCGGGATGCGCCGCTGGCAGCACAGCTCGATGAAATGCGCCCCCTTCAGCGCGCTTTCCGAGAACAGGATGCCGTTATTGCCGATGATGCCGACGGGAATGCCGTGGATGCGCGCGAATCCGGTGACCAGCGTCGTGCCGTAGAGCTTTTTGAACTCGTCGAATTCCGAGCCGTCGACGAGCCGGGCGATGACCTCGCGGATGTCGTACTGCTTCTTGAGATCGGTCGGGACGACGGCCTCGAGTTCGGCCGGGTCGTAGAGCGGCTCGACGGCTTCCGCGATATCGATATCGGGCCGCTTCACGCTGTTGAGGTTGCCGGCGATGCGCCGCGCGATGGCGAGCGCATGGGTATCGTCACCGGCGTAATGGTCCGCGACGCCCGAGAGCCGCGCATGGACGTCGGCGCCGCCGAGATCCTCGGCGCTCACCACCTCGCCGGTCGCCGCCTTCACCAGTGGCGGGCCGCCCAGAAAAATCGTGCCCTGCTGCTTGACGATGACCGTCTCGTCCGACATCGCCGGCACATAGGCGCCGCCGGCCGTGCAGGAGCCCATCACCACCGCGATCTGCGGCACGCCCTCCGCCGACAGCGTCGCCTGGTTGTAGAAGATCCGGCCGAAATGCTCGCGGTCGGGGAAGACCTCGGTCTGGTGCGGCAGGTTCGCTCCCCCCGAATCGACCAGATAGAGGCAGGGCAGCCGGTTCTCGCGCGCGATCTCCTGCGCGCGCAGGTGCTTCTTCACCGTCATCGGGTAGTAGGTGCCGCCCTTGATGGTGGCATCGTTGCAGACGATGACGCATTCGCGCCCGGCGACCCGGCCGATGCCGGCGATCATGCCGGCGCCGTGCACGTCGCCCTCATACATGCCGAAGGCAGCGAGCGAACCGATCTCGAGGAAGGGCGAGCCGGGGTCGAGCAGGCGCAGCACGCGCTCGCGGGGCAAAAGCTTGCCGCGGGCGACATGGCGCTCGCGCGAGCGCTCGTTGCCGCCCAGCGCGGCGGTGGCGCGCCGCTCCAGCAATTCGCCGCGCAGACCGGCCCAGGCCTGCGCATGGGATTGCGCATCGGCCGAAGCCAGATCGACCTTGCTCTCGATGACCGGCACGACGCGCTCTCCCAGGCGAGGATATCCTCGCCGGGTTATGGCGCGGACCGCCGCAAACGCCAACCGCCGGGATGCTCACAGGGGATGGTCGGAATCCCCCATGCTCGGCCGCACCCTACTCGGCGCGGCGGTTGATCGAGCCCGTCACCGTCGGGCCGGCGACGGCGCCGATCGCGCCACCGGCCACGGCGCCGATCGGCCCCAGAACGATGGCGCCCGCTCCGGCCCCTGCTGCGGCACCGGCAATGCGCTTGTCGGTGGTGGTACAGGCCGCAAGGCTGGCCGCGAGCGCAGCCGCGAGCATGAATCGCGTCATGGCCGTCCGTCTCCTGTCGTCCGTTTCGGAAGGGGCAGGATCGCCGGGGATGGTCAACGCGGCGTAAACGCCTTCGGCCGCCAGGGATCGACGCAGGCCGCGACGCTCGGGCCGAAAATCCGCTCGAACGCGACACGCAGCGCGACATCGACATCGGCCAGGGCGACCGGCAGCCCGAGATCGACCAGCGAAGTGACGCCGTGCCGGGTGACGCCGCAGGGCACGATCCCGTCGAAATGGGCGAGTTCCGGCTCGACATTGAGCGAGATGCCGTGGAACGAGACCCAGCGCCGCACGCGAATGCCGATGGCGGCGATCTTGTCCTCGGCGTCGGGCGCCTTCTCGGGCCGCCTCACCCAGACGCCGACCCTGTCCTCCCGGCGCTCGGCCCGGACGTTGAAGGCGTCGAGCGTGTCGATCAGCCAGGCCTCCAGCGCCGCCACGAAGCGCCGCAGATCCGGCTCGCGCCGCTTCAGGTCGAGCATGACATAGGCCACGCGCTGGCCGGGGCCATGATAGGTGTACTGGCCGCCCCGCCCGCTGCGATGCACCGGGAATCGCTCCGGCGCGATCAGGTCCGCGTCCTTGGCCGAGGTGCCGGCGGTGTAGAGCGGCGGGTGCTCCAGCAGCCAGACCCGCTCGGGGGCGAGCCCGTCGGCGATCAACCCGGCGCGGTGTTCCATCTCGGCCACCGCCTCGTCATAGCCGACGAGGCCCTCCGCCACGACCCATTCCACCGGCGGCGAGCCGGCGGCGGGCCAGAACAATTCGGAGAGCGCCTCGCGCGTCTTCACTGCGCATTAACCCTGTTGCGACCAACTTCGGAACGAAGCGGCGGCGAGCCTCATGCTCCCTGCCGGAGCAACAGGCAAGTTTGGTTGTTCGTATTCTGAAGTAGGGTTCCGGAGGCACGACTTGAAGGCCGATCTCGATCTCGTCCCCGTCGAACTGACGGTCGTGCTGGGTTCCGCGCGGATGCCGATCTACAAGCTGCTGCGCATGGGCCGCGGCGCCATCATCGAGCTCAACGCCAGCGAGACCGACGAGGTCCAGATCCTCGCCAACAACCACCCCTTCGCCAAGGGCATCGTCGTGGTCAGTGGCCAGAAGATCTCCGTCGAGATCACCCAGATGCTGAAGCGCCCGACGGTCTACACGCTCCAGACCGTGGCGGCGGCCTGATCGCCTTTTCCTGCGCATGGCCCTTGTGGCGACGGATTCGATTTGCTAGACCCGCGCCGCTCCGGAGTTCACTGCCACGGCGGGATGCTCCGACGCCGCGGTCATGGCGGAATTGGTAGACGCACTACCTTGAGGTGGTAGCGGGGAGACCCGTGGAGGTTCGAGTCCTCTTGACCGCACCAGATTGAGGGCTTCAGCCCGGCGAACGGCGATCCGCGAGGATCGCCGTTCGCGTTTCGGGACCCGCGCGCGCTTTTCGCCGCAATCGCGCCCTGTTGCATTGCAACGAAGCCGGGCCGCTGACACAAGGGCGGCAGGCGCCGCGCCGGATCCGGTTGGGCCGAACCTGTTTCTCGCAGCACGGAGCGGCCCATGACGGACACCGAGAACGCGGCCGTCGACTCGTCCGAGCGCCCGATCCGCGACGAGGACGGCGCGATCGATTCCCGCCTCGTCGAGCAGGTCTCGCAGGCGCTGCAGCTCTCCGACTTGACCACGCTGCGCGCCGTCGTCGCCGATATGCACGAGGCCGATCTCGGCGCACTGATCGAGGCGCTCGACGCGCTGACCGAGGTCGACGATACGGTCCGCGAGGAAATCCTCGAGACGCTCTCGGCACAGACGGTCGCCGAAGGCGTGCGCGACCTCGACACCGACGACGCGGTCTACATCCTCGAGGACCTCGACGAGGCCGACAAGCAGGAGGTGCTCGACCGGCTGACCCCGGCCGAGCGGATCGTCCTGCAGCAGGGCCTCGATTATCCCGAGGACAGCGCCGGCCGGCGCATGCAGAGCGAGATCCTCGCCGTCCCCGCCTTCTGGACGGTCGGCCAGACGATCGACCATCTGCGCCAGACCGAGGACCTGCCCGAGCGCTTCTTCGAGATCCTCGTCGCGGACCCGGCGCATCACTTCGTCGGCTCGGTGCCGCTCGACCGGCTGCTGCGGACGCGGCGCCCGGTCGAGATCGCGACCCTGGTCGAGGAGGACAGCCGGGCGGTCAAGGCGACCGACGACATCGAGGACGTCGCGCGCCTGTTCCAGCGCTACAACCTGATCGCCGTCCCGGTCATCGACGAGGCCTCGCGGCTGGTCGGCGTCATCACCGTCGACGATATCGTCGACGTGATCGAGGCGGCGGCCGACGACGAGATCAAGCAGCTCGGCGGCGTCAACGCCGACGAGGAACTCTCCGACCCGGTCCGCCAGATCGCGCGCAGCCGCTTCAGCTGGCTCTTCGTCAACCTCTTGACCTCCTTTCTCGCCGCCGCGGTGATGAGCCTGTTCGAGGCGCAGCTCTCCCAGGTCGTGGCGCTGGCGATCCTGGCCCCGGTGGTGGCGAGCCAGGGCGGCAATGCGGCGACACAGACGATGACGGTGGCGGTGCGGGCGCTGGCGACGCAGGAGCTCGGCGGCTGGAACCTGCGCCGCTTCTTCACCCGCGAGATGATCGTCGGGCTGATCAACGGCGTCGGCTTCGCGCTGATCACCGGCCTCGTCGCGGCGCTCTGGTTCGGCAGCCAGGGGCTGGGCGTCGTCATCGCCATCGCCATGGTGGTCAATCTGCTGGCGGCGGCCATGGCCGGGGTCCTGATCCCCGTGCTGCTCGACCGCTTCGGGATCGATCCCGCCATCGCCTCGGGAACCTTCGTCACCACGGTGACCGACGTGGTCGGCTTCTTCTCGTTCCTCGGCGTCGCCACGATCTGGCTCGCCCAGGCCTGAGACGGAGGGATCGCGTCAGCGTAAACGGCCCGTCAAGCTTTCTCCTCAATCTTGCGGCACATGACTGTTCGCCGCATGACCCCATTCAAGCCCGCAGCCCTTCTCGCCGCCGCCGCGCTGGTCGTGCTCGGCGGCTGCGTCGCCATGGAGGGCCATTACCCGGCCAAGGGCGATGCGCGCCCGCATCCCGGCGTGGCGGAGGCCCTTCGCTATCCGATCCAGGGCATCGACATCTCGCGCTGGCAAGGCGAAATCGACTGGACCGCCGTGAAGGGCGCCGGCACGCGCTTCGTCTTCATGAAGGCGACCGAGGGCGGCGACCACATCGACCCCGCCTTCCAGCGCAACTGGGAGGGCGCGCGCCGCGCCGGCATCCCGCGCGGCGCCTACCATTTCGTCTATTGGTGCCGCCCGGCCCATGAACAGGCGCTCTGGTTCAAGCAGCACATCCCCAACGATCCCGACGCGCTGCCGCCGGTTCTGGACGTCGAGTGGAACGGCCACTCGAAAAGCTGCCCCAAGAAGATCGCGCGCGACCTCGCGCTGGAGAAAATCCGGCTGATGCTGACCGAGCTCGAGCAGCTCACTGGCAAGAAGCCGATCATCTACACCGACATCACCTTCCACAAGGACGTGCTCGAGGGCGAGTTCGACGACTACCCCTACTGGATCCGCTCGACCGCCGGCCTGCCCGAGACGCGCTATGCCAACCGGCCCTGGGAGTTCTGGCAGTTCACCACGACGGGCCGCGTGCCCGGCATCAAGGGCGACGTCGACCGCAACGCCTTCTTCGGCAACGAGGGCGAGTTCATCGGCTGGCGCACCGGCGAGTTCGACATCGGCACGCGTCAGTGGAAGCGGCAGCGGCCGGTCCCGCCGCAGCCGAGCCCGGGGCCCGAGCGGCCGGCGGCCCCCTCGCCCGCCATCGCTGCGATCCCCGGCAGCGCCGCTCCCGTCTCGTCGGCCTTCTCGCCGGCGGCCGACGCGGTCGCCGACGACGAGTGACCCCTCGGCGCCCGCGCCGGTTAACCAAAGCTGAAACAAGCGCGGCGCATTCGATCCAATTCTAACCGGCCCTTAACCACGGCCTCGCCATCTCGGAGGGCAGGTCAGGAGAAGGAGATGCCGGTGCGATCGACGATGTGGAAGCGGGTGGCCCTCCCGGCCGTCCTTGCCGGCCTGCTCGCCGTCCTCACCGGACCCGCCGAGGCGCTCTACCCCAAGAAGAGCGATTCCTCCCCGCATCACGGTGTCCGCGAGGCCCGCCGCCAGGCGATCCAGGGCATCGACGTGTCGCGCTGGCAGGGCGAGATCGACTGGGAGAAGGTCAAGGACGCCGGCACCCGCTTCGTCTTCATGAAGGCGACCGAAGGCGGCGACCATCTCGATCCGAACTTCCGGCAGAACTGGGCCGGCGCCAAGCGGGCCGGCATCGCGCGCGGCGCCTATCACTTCGTCTGGTGGTGCCGCCCGGCGCATGAGCAGGTGCGCTGGTTCAAGCGCCACATCCCGCGCGATCCCGACGCCCTGCCTCCCGTCCTCGACGTCGAATGGCAGCACGGCTCACAGTGCAGCCGCAAGGTCTCGCGCGCGCAGGTGCTCGACAAGATGCGCATCATGCTCGCCGCCCTGCAGGAGCACACCGGCAAGAAGCCGATCATCTATACCGACATCAACTTCCACGAGGACATCCTCGAGGGGCAGTTCAACGACCACCCCTATTGGCTGCGCTCGACCGCCGCCCCGCTGAAGCATCGCTACAAGCGCGAGCAATGGGAATTCTGGCAGTTCACCACCACCGGGCGCGTCCCCGGCATCACCGGCGACGTCGACCGCAACGCCTTCTTCGGCAGCGAGCGCGAATTCGCCGCCTGGCGCGAGGGCCGCTTCGACATCGGAACCCGGCGCTGGCGCGGCGGCGAACCGAAGGTCGCCGGCGGGAAGCAGCCCGCGACCGCGGCCGGCGCGCGCACCCCGCAGGCCGCCGCCGGCACGCCGCTGCGGCCGCCGCCCGCCCGCATCCCGCAGCACACGGCCAGCGCCGACTGATCGGGCCGGTCCTCGTCGCACCGTCATCGAACCGTCATCGAGCGAGCGCAGGGCTCGCGACGTCGCCAGCGAGTTTCCGGCCAGCAGCACCATGACCGCCCCGCATTCCATCACCGATGCGCAATCCAGCATGGGCATCGTCTGGGCCTACCGCTTCGACGCCAACGGCGTGCCCGTGCTGATCGATCGCGAGACCGTGCCCGCCGTGGATCCGACCGATGGCTTCGTCTGGATTCATCTCGATCTCGTCCACAGCCGCGCCAAGGCGTGGATCGCCGAGCAGCCCTGGCTGCCAGCCGGCGCCGAGGAGATGTTCATCTCCCCCGAAAGCCATCAACGGCTCGACCACTCCGCTGACCTCGTCTGGGGCGTGTCACACGACCTGATCCGCGACGTCGCATCGGATTCCGACCTCATCGGCCCACTCCACTGGATCGTCGGCGAGCGCCTGCTGCTCACTGGCCGGCGCGACGCGCTCCAATCGATCCGGCTGGCCGCCGACGCACTCAACCGTGGCGAGATCGTCGAAGGCCCGATCGAGCTGTTCGAGCAGATCATCGAGCACATCGTCGACGACGTGACCAAGGCGGTGGTCCGGCTGATGGACGAGACCGACAGCGTCGAGGACAACATTCTCGCCGCCCGGTTCGACGACGCGCCCGCCCGCGTCGGCGCGGTCAGGCGCATGGCGGTGCGGCTGCATCGCCAGCTCGGCGGCCTGCATCTGCTGTTCCGGCGCTTCGCGGAAACCAGCTCAGGTCGTAAGGCGCCCGAGGAGGTCAAGGCGGCCGCAGCCAGGCTGCTGCAGCGCATCGACGGGCCCCATAACGACGTCCAGTCGGTGCAGGACCGCGCCAGGCTGCTGCAGGACGAGATGACCGCCCGTGCCGCCAGCCAGACCAATCGTCAACTCTATGCGCTCTCGATCCTGACCGCGTTGTTCATGCCGGCGACCTTCATCACCGGTCTGTTCGGCATCAATGTGAAGGGGCTGCCCTGGATGGAGCACGATCTCGGCGCGCTCTTCGTCGCCATCGCCTGCCTGTCCGCTGCCGGACTGACGCTGATCCTGCTGCGGCGTCGCGGGGTGATCGGCGGCTGACCGGGAGGCGGCCGGCGCGCACCTCCTGCGGCATCGGCGCCCAACCCGCTGCGCGCCCGCGCGCACTGACTTCGGCCCCGGCCGCGCTATAAGGCGGGAAAGGCCGCGCCCTGTCGCGCCGGCCACAACGGGAGGTCACCATGCTCGCCAATGCGCCCCGCCCCTTCAACTTCGACCTCGGCGAGACCGCCGACGCGATCCGCGACACGGTCCATGCCTTCGCGCAGGAGAAGATCGCCCCGCGGGCCCAGGAGATCGACCAGACCAACCAGTTCCCGCGCGATCTCTGGCCGCAGATGGGCGCGCTCGGCCTCCACGGCATCACGGTAAAGGAGGAGGATGGCGGCGCCGGGCTGGGCTATCTCGAGCATGTCGTGGCGATCGAGGAGGTTAGCCGCGCCTCGGCCTCGGTCGGCCTGTCCTATGGCGCCCACAGCAATCTCTGCGTCAACCAGATCGCCCGCAACGGCAGCGCCGCCCAGAAGGCGAAATACCTGCCCAAGCTGATCTCGGGCGAGCATGTCGGCGCGCTCGCCATGTCCGAACCGGGGGCCGGCTCCGACGTCGTCTCGATGAAGACGAAGGCGGTGAAGACCGGCGACCGCTATGTCCTTACCGGCAACAAGATGTGGATCACCAACGGGCCGATCGCCGAGACGCTGGTCGTCTACGCCAAGACCGATCCCGAGGCGGGTTCCAAGGGCATCACCGCCTTCCTGATCGAGAAGGGCATGAAGGGCTTCTCGACCCATCAGAAGCTCGACAAGCTCGGCATGCGCGGCTCCGACACCTGCGAGCTCGTCTTCGAGGATTGCGAGGTGCCCGAGGAGAATGTGCTGGGCAGCGTCGGGCGCGGCGTCAACGTGCTGATGAGCGGCCTCGACTATGAGCGCGTCGTGCTGGCGGCAGGCCCGCTCGGGATCATGCAGGCGGCGCTCGATGTGGTCATGCCCTATGTCCACGAGCGCAAGCAGTTCGGCCAGGCGATCGGCGAGTTCCAGCTCGTCCAGGGCAAGATCGCCGACATGTATGTGATGATGAACGCCTGCAAGGCCTATGTGTACGCGGTGGCCAAGGCCTGCGACCGCGGCGAGACAACCCGCGAGGACGCCGCCGGCGCGATCCTGATCGCGGCCGAGAAGGCGACCCAGATCGCGCTCGACGCCATCCAGCTGCTCGGCGGCAACGGCTACATCAACGACTACCCGACCGGCCGCCTGCTGCGCGACGCCAAGCTCTACGAGATCGGCGCCGGCACCAGCGAGATCCGGCGCATGCTGATCGGGCGGGAGCTGTTCCAGAAGACGAAGTAGAACGCACGGGCGTCATGCTCGGGCTTGACCCGAGCATCTCCGGACGCGAAGGCTCCTGCGTGAAGAGGCGCCTCCCTTGGCCAGAGATTCTCGGGTCTGCGCTTCGCTCCGCCCGAGAATGACGCGAAGGCGCCCATGCCCCTCTACTTCGCTTACGGCCTCAACATGGACCCTGCCGGCATGGCGCAGCGCTGCCCGCGCTCCAAGCCGCTCGGCCTCGCGCGCCTGCCGCGCCATCGCTTCCTCGTCACCACCGACGGCTACGCTTCCGTCGTTCGCGACCCGCGCGAGGAGGTCCATGGCGTGCTCTGGGATTGCGCGCTCGGCGACATCCGCACGCTCGACAAGTTCGAGGACCTCGCCAGCGGGCTCTACGTCAAGATCAGCCAGCCGGTCATCGTGCCCGGCGGCGCCAAGCGCGCGCTCGTCTATATCGGCCGCTCGGGCGAGCCCGGCCGACCCAAGCCCGGCTACATGGAAACCGTCATCGCCAGCGCCAAACACTGGGCCCTGCCAGAGAGTTATGTAGCCGGCTTGAATCGCTTTCTGAGCAAGCCGACTCTGGATGTGAAGACGATTGCTCAGGATGCAAGCGAGCTGCCGCCCGGCCCGGTCGCCGGTGTCAGGCCGCGCGCGCTGGCTCCCAGATAGGGCCTCGCCCTACTTCCACAACAGCGCCACGAGCCTGACCGCGATCACCAGCGCAAAGCCCAGGATGATCGTGCCGACGATGCGGTGACGCTTCGCCCGGTCGGGAAATTGGCGGTTGAACAGACGGCCCAGCGGCTTGCGGAACAGGAAGGCGACGACCAGCAGGATGACGAGGACGTTGACCGGGCTCACGCGGTCGCCTTCGACGCGAGATCGCGCGGCTCGGCCGCATCGAAAGGCGCGCCGGCCTTCTTCCAGGCACCGAAGCCGCCCGCGACATGCGCCACGGGCTTCAGCCCCATCTCTTTCGCCGCCTTCGCCGCCAGCGCCGAGCGCCAGCCGCCGGCGCAGAAGAAGACGAAGCGCTTGTCCTGCTGGAACACCGGCTTGGCGTAGGGGCTCTCGGGATCGATCCAGAACTCGAGCATGCCGCGCGGGCAATGGAAGGCCTCGGGCATCCGCCCTTCCCGCTCCAGCTCGCGCGGATCGCGCAGATCGACGAAGACGACGTCGTCGCGCCCCAGCAGCGCCTGCGCCTGCTCGACGCTCAGCGTCTCGACGACGGCCTCGGCTTCCGCCAGCAACGCCTTGTAGCCCTTGGTGATGGTCTGCGGCACGGCCGGCCTCCTCTCGAACGGGCGGCACCGTGGCCATTGCCGCAGCCTGCGTCAATCGCGCCTTGCCGCGCCCGCGCCCACGCCGCACTGTGAGCGCCGGAGATGGGAATGATCGGATTCGGAACGCTCGACATCATCGGCGCCGCCTTCTTCGCGGCGGCCTGGATCGGCTACCATTTCGCCGTCGAAATGGGCCCCCATGCCGGCAAGAGCCTGAACATGCGGATGAACCTGCGCCGCGCCCGGTGGATTCGCGAATCGATGGGGCGCGACAACCGCATCGTCGACACGCAGATCATGAACGGCCTGCAGAACGGCACGGCCTTCTTCGCCTCGACCTCGCTGATCGCCATCGGCGGCACGCTGACGCTGCTGCAATCGACCGACCGCGTCGTCGCGCTGTTCTCGGACCTGCCCTTCGGCACCGTGCCGACGCGGGCCGTCTGGGAGCTCAAGGTCATTGGGCTCGCCCTGATCTTCGGCTACGCCTTCTTCAAATTCGCCTGGAGCTACCGGCTGTTCAACTACTGCGTCATCCTGCTGGGATCGCTGCCGCCAGCCAAGAACCATGATCCGGAGGATGCGCAGCGCGCCGTCCACGAGGCGATCGAGATGAACGTCGCCGGCGGGCGCCATTTCAACCGCGGCCAGCGCGCCTTCTTCTTCGCGCTCGCCTATATGGGCTGGTTCCTCGGGCCAACGACCTTCATCCTCTTCACCGGCGCCGTGTTGATCGCGATGTACCGGCGCCAGTTCGCTTCCGATGCCGCTCGCGTCTTCCGCTATCCCGACAAGACGCAGGCCGGGTCCGAGCCATGACGAAACCCGAACCATGACGAAACCCGACGAGAGCGAGCTGGAAGCCACGATCCTGGCGCTGACCGTGCAGCGCGGCGAAGGCCGCACGATCTGCCCCTCGGAAGCGGCGCGCGCGCTCGGCGGCGACCATCCCGACGGCTGGGGGCCGCTGATGCAGCCGATCCGCCGCACGGCGGTCCGGCTGATGAAGGAGGGGAAGGTCGTCATCACCCGCAAGGGCCGCCCGGTCGATCCCGACGATTTCCGCGGCGTCTACCGGCTTCGGCGGCCGGAGGGCGAGTAGCCCCTCACGGCCCCGGAAACAGCGCGTCGGTATAGCCGGCCAGGCGATAGGCCAAGAGCCCGACCCATTCCTTGAAGCCGTCATCGGCGATCATCAGCCCGCGTGGCGCCCGCCCCGAGACGCGCACGAACTCGGACGCCTTCTCCTCGGTCAGGTAGTCGACCGGGAAAGCCTCCACCGCGAAGCCCGCCTTGCGGAACACGCCCATCGAGCGCGGCATGTGCCAGGCCGAGGTCACCAGCAGCCAGCGCTCGCCGGGCTTGGGATCGACCAACTGCCTGGTGAAGAGCGCATTCTCCCTTGTGTTGCGGGACTTGTCCTCGAGCAGGATTCGCTGGCGCGGCAGGCCGAGCCCCTCGAACAACACGCTCGCCCCGTCCGATTCGGTCTTGGTCACCGGCGAGATCAGATTGGCGGCGCCGCCGGTGAAGACGATCTTCGCCTGCGGGTGCAGGCGGGCGAGCTCGACCGCCTTGGTCATGCGCGCCGCGGCGCGGCCACATGACCAGCCGCGGCAGCGGGCTGAAGGCCATCAGCGCCAGAAAGCAGAGCGATGCCACGCCCAGCCAGCGCGCCGCCCTCGCCAGGCGCGTGAAGGCGAGCAGCGCCGCCAGCAGCGCCAGCAGGATGGCGAGGTTCACCGGCGACAGGACGAACCAGACCACCTTGGAGAGAACGAAGAACATGAGCGGCTTTCGGGCTGCGGCAACGGCGCGCTTCTAACCGGCCAAAGCTGACGGCGCGTGAACGCCGCTCAGCGGATGATCTGCGGCGGCTGCTGGGACGGGCGGCGTGCCGGCGCCTGCGGCCGGGCGGCCCGCTCGAGCTCCAGCACCCGCGCCGCCACCTCGCGCAGCTCGCAGCCGGCCTGCCGGCCGGGCTGGAGGGCTTCGCGCTGGCTCGCGGCATAGAAGGCGCATTTCTGCGCGACATAGCCTTCCCAGGACATCTGCAGCGCGACGAGGCGGCTGCGCTGGCCGGCATCGAGCGGCCGCCCGCTCTGCTGCACGGCCAGGACGAGCTTCTCGCGCCAGACCGCTTCCTCGCGCCGCGCGCAACCCGCCTCGGCCACGCCGCGGTTGACGCCCGCCGCGACGACGCAGGCCACCGCAATCGAGCCGATGCAGGCGGGCGCGGCGCCGCTGTTGGTCCGCAGGCAGGAGGCGAGCTGGGCCCGGTCGGCCGCCAGCGTGGGGCTGCTCTGGGCGGCGGCGGGCGCGGCAGCCCAGAGGAGGAGGCCGAGGGCGAAACAGGTCGTGCGCATGGCGGCCATTGTGCCCGCCATCGCGCCGCGATCAAGCCACCTGCCGGTCACCATCATGCGACCGGCAGCACCAGGGCCGGCGCTGCAGCCGGACGCGCCGCCAGCGCCTTGTACCAGCGCTCGACCTGAGGCCTCGCCTGGCGCTCCACCGGCATGTTCAGCCAGCGATGCGCCCCGCAACCGACGACGATGTCGGCCATGCCGAAGCGCTCGCCGGCGAGGAAGCTGCGCTCGGTGAGATGTTGGTCGAGGATCGCCATCAGCGCCTCGGCCTTGGCGACGCCGGCCGCGACCGTTTCGGGCGCAGCATATTCGGGAACCTTTCGCACCAGCCCCCAGAGCACCGGCAGCAGCGCCGGCTGCAGGGAGGACTGCATCCAGTCGAGCCAGCGGTCGGAATCGGCCCGGCGCGCCGGGTCCTCCTCCCAGATCCAGCCCGCGCCATAGCGCGCCGCGAGATAGCGCACGATGCTGTTGGACTCCCAGATGCAGACCTCGCCGTCTTCCAGCACCGGAATCTGGGCATTGGGGTTTTTCGCCAGGAACATCGGCTCGCGCAGCCCGCCGAACGACCCGCCGCAATCGATGCGCTCGAAGCTCTGGCCGACCTCGCCGGCCGCCCAGACGACCTTCTGGACATTGATGGAGCTGATCCGCCCCCAGATCGTCAGCATGTGAACCTCCGCAATCGCGTCATGCTCGCCCTTGTGGCGAGCATCCACGTCTTGAACACCGCCCTCAATCGAGTAAGGCGTGGATGGTCGGGTCAAGCCCGACCATGACGATACCGCACGAGCGCGGCGCCGATGCGCCTCAGGCGAATTCCATGATCACCGCGTCGACCGCCAGCGAATCGCCCTCCTTCGCCAGGATCTTGGCGACGGTAGCGTCCTTCTCGGCGCGCAGCACGTTTTCCATCTTCATGGCCTCGACCATGCACAAAGCCTCGCCAGCCTTGACCTCCTGGCCGACGACAACCGAGATCGCCTTGACCACGCCGGGCATCGGGCAGAGCAGCACCTTGCCGGTGTCGGCCGCGACCTTCTCCGGCATCAGCGCGGCGAGCTCCGCCTCGCGCGGCGTGCGCACCACCGCATCGGCATAGGCGCCGGCATGGCCGAGCGCGAAGCCGTTCGGAATCGGGCGGATCTGCGCGGCGATGACGACCCCGTCGAGGGTGCCGGTCCAGACCGGCTGGCCCGGCCGCCACTCGCTCGAAACGGTGACACTGCGGGCGCCGAAATCGATGATGACCGCCCCGCCCTGCTCGCCGACCTGCCCCTCGAAGCGCTCAGCCCCGATCAGCACGACCCGGGTCCGGTCGAAGGCGACGCGGCGCCAGCCCTCCATCTGCGCGCTGACCGCGCGCTTGCGCTGGTTGAGCTTGTGGTCGCAGGCGATCGCGATCGCCGCCAGGCGCAGCGCGACCTCGCCCTCGGGCACCGGCAGGGAGAAGCCCTCGGGAAACTCCTCGGCGATGAAGCCGGTCGAGAGATGGCCGGCGATCCAGCGCGGATGGTGCATCAGCGCCGAGACAAAGGGGATGTTGTGGCGGATGCCGTCGATCGCGAAGGCATCGAGCGCGCGGCCCTGCGCCTCGATCGCCGCCTCGCGCGTCGGCGCATGGGTGACGAGCTTGGCGATCATCGGATCGTAATAGATCGAGATCTCGCCGCCCTCGAAGACGCCGGTGTCGTTGCGCACGACCGCGTCGCCGTCCGGCCCCTCGACCGGCGGGCGATAGGTCACGAGCCGCCCCGTCGAGGGCAGGAAATTGCGCGTCGGATCCTCGGCATAGACGCGGCTCTCCACCGCCCAGCCGTTCAGCTTGACCTCGGCCTGGGTGAGCCGCAGCTTTTCGCCATAGGCGACGCGGATCATCTCTTCGACGAGGTCGATGCCGGTGACCATCTCCGTCACCGGGTGCTCGACCTGGAGGCGGGTGTTCATTTCGAGGAAAAAGAACGACTTGTCCTGACCGGCGACGAACTCGACCGTGCCGGCGGAATCGTAGTTCACCGCCTTGGCGAGCGCGACCGCCTGCTCGCCCATCTTGCGGCGCGTCGCCTCGTCCAGCAGCGGCGACGGCGCCTCCTCGACGACCTTCTGGTTGCGCCGCTGGATCGAGCATTCGCGCTCGCCGAGATAGATGACGTTGCCGTGCTTGTCGCCCAGCACCTGGATCTTGATATGGCGGGGGTCGACGATGAATTTCTCGACGAAGACGCGATCGTCGCCGAAGGAGGACGCGGCCTCCGATTTGGCGCGCGCGAAGCCTTCCGCCACCTCTCCGGCCGAATGGGCTATGCGCATGCCCTTGCCGCCGCCGCCGGCGGAGGCCTTGATCATCACGGGATAGCCGATCTCGTCGGCGATGGTGACCGCGTGCTCGGGGCTCTCGATGATGCCGAGGAAGCCCGGCACCGTCGAGACGTTGGCTGCGGCCGCGGCCTTCTTGGATTCGATCTTGTCGCCCATCGCCGCGATCGCGCCGGGATTGGGGCCGATGAAGACGATCCCGTTATCCTTCAACGCCTGAGCGAAGGCCTCGCGCTCGGACAGGAAACCGTAGCCGGGATGCACGGCCTGCGCCCCGGTCTGCTTGCAGGCCGCGATGATCTTCTCGATCACGAGATAGGACTGGGCGGTGGGGGCAGCGCCGAGATGGACCGCCTCGTCGGCCATCTCGACATGGAGCGCGTCGCGGTCCGCATCGGAATAGACCGCGACGGTCTTGATGCCCATGCGCCGCGCCGTCTTGATGACCCGGCAGGCGATCTCGCCGCGGTTCGCGATCAGGATCTTCGAGAACATGCGTGGCGCCTCCCCCGGCCGTCGACGAGCGGGGCATGCCGGCTCGAACCGCGCGGCTCGTGCGACCTGCCCTCACGCCAGTTAGAGCATCTCGCAGGAAACCGGCTACCGGTTTTTCGCACAGCCCTGATGGCGAAACCCGGACCGCGACGCCGCTCGGCGCCGCGATCCGGGTCCGGGTGTATGGGAGGGCGTGGCCGCCGTCCACCGATGCGAAAGTCGGTGGTCGGCGGGAGGACCTGGCCGCGCCGGGGCGCTCAGCTCGCCAGCAGGACGCGCTCGGGCCAGGCCGGCATCGCTTTGGCATGGCCCTTGTCGAGGGCGAAGCCGATCAGCGCCTCGTCGCAGCGCTCGGCCTCGCGCACGATCTCGAAGGCGATGCGCCGGGCGGTCGCGGTCGGCCCCTCGCCGGCCGAGAGCGTCGTCACCAGCCAATGCGCCTTGTCGCGGTCGATCACGCCGGTCGGGCGGTTCTGCCAGACCGCGAAGTCGACGACGACCGCGACGAGAACGTCGCCGAAGGCCTCGCAGCGCTGGGGCACCGCCCGATCCAGCGCCACGAGGACATCGATGACGTCGCGGGTCAGGATGCAGTCCGCGAGGATGTCACGCTGAAGAACAGCGACGTCCTCGTCAGTGATCGTCAGACGATCCATCACCCGGTCGACGAATTCGCGGAGCTCATGACCCATCATTGTTCGACCCCTGTCCGGCGTTGTTTTGTGCCGGTCCGTTCCTGTTGTAGGAACACCATGGATCGACACCCGCCAGCAGGTGGTTAACGCGCAAACCTGAACGCGTGTTCAGGTTAAACGGCCCTGAGCGGATGTGGTTGCGAGGATGTTACGGGGCGCCCGTCGCAGGCGAAGCGAGAGGGTGCGATCGTCGATGGGCCGAAGGATGACCCGGAGCGTGCGGCTTCCTTTCGGAACCAGACCGTCCATCCGGGGCTTGGCGCAGCGAAGAGCCCGGACTGACGACGGAGGCTGACGCGAAAGCGCTGCCCCGCCTGAAGCCTTTCAGGCAAGCGCGTCGACAGCGACGGCCTCCGGCAGCCCCAGCGCGCCCGGCAGATCGGTCGAGCGCGCGAGCACATGCCGCGCACCGAGCGCCACCAGCGTCGCCACCGGCTGGAAACCCCAGGACACGGCGACGGGGATGACGCCGGCGGCCAGCGCCATCTCGATGTCGAAGGAGGCGTCGCCGACCATCGCGGTCCGCGAGGGCTGCGCGCCCGTCTCCTGCATCGCCCGCAGGATCATGCCCGGATGCGGCTTGGAGGGCGCATCGTCGGCGGTCTGGATCGTGGCGAACAGGCCCTGCCAGCCATGCCGCTCGACGATGTACTCGGCGCCGCGTCGGGATTTCCCGGTGGCGATGCCGAGCTGGACGCCCGGCATGCCCGCCAGGGCCGCGAGCGTCTCGGAAACCCCCGGGAAGAGCGGCTCGTCGAGCGCGGCATCGGCCTGCGCCTGCAGCCGCATCGCCCCGAACACCTCCTTGTAGGTCGCCGCCAGCGCCGCATCGGGAGCGGGCAGCCCGCCGAGCCGCATCAGCGCGATGTCGAGCGTCAGGCCGACGACGCCGAGCCCCGCCTCGCGGCCGGGATGGACGAGCCCATGCCGCGCGAAGGTCTCGTGCTGCGCGGCGAGCAGGATCGCTTCGGAATTGATCAGCGTGCCGTCGAGGTCGAAGAGAATGAGGTCCATGGCGGCGCTGTAGCGCGGATCGCCGGCACGATCCACCGGCTCCGACGCCGCGCCCGGCCTCACGTTGGCCGCTCAGGAGCGCGCCTCGCGCGCGCAGCTGTCCACCGCCTTGCGCAGCTCGTCGCCGTCGAGCCCCTTGCCGCGCGCCTCCTTGCGGCATTCGGCGCGCTGGGCGAGATCCGGGCGCTTCTCGTTGAAGCAGGCGACGAGCGCGGCGGTCCGCGTCGAGCCGGTCAGACCGCGCGCATCGACCTGTGTCTTGCAGGCGGCCCGCGCCGCCACCGCGGTGGGCTTACCGTCGCGGGTGACGCCGTCGCGCGCATAGAGCTGCACGCCGGGGAACTTCGCCTGGATGCAGTCGCGCATCGCCGCGCGCAAATCGTCGCCCGAGAGCGCGACATGCTCGGCCACGCAATCCTGGCGGGCCTTGGCGCGCGCGGCCCGCGGCACCGGCTCGTCGGCGGGGGCGTCGGCGACGCGCGCCGGCGCGGAGCCCGGGCTCTGCGCGAGGGCGGGACCGGATACGGAAGCGGTGAGAACGAGGCCAGCCAGCAGGAGAGCGCAACGGATCATCGGAGCACCAGCGTCAGAGGGATGGGAACAAAACAAAAACACAGTTCGCTTTGTTCCGCAATCGTTCTCTTTCGTCTTTCTCGGGCGACGTGAAGCGCAGACCCGCGACTCTCTTGCAGGAGGTGCCCGGGTCGAGCCCGAGCATGACGAACCTCACTCGTCCGGCGCATCCACGATCGGGTCGTAAGGCGCGTCCTCGAAGCCGAGCAGGTTCCAGGATTGGCGCATATGCGGCGGCAGCGGCGCGCTGACGTCGATCGTGCCCTTGCCGCGCGGATGCGGCACGACGATGCGCCGCGCCAGCAGATGCAGCTTGTTCTGGATGCCGCCGGGCAGCTCCCAGTTCTGGATGTTGAAGTATTTCGGGTCGCCCACGATCGGGTGGCCGATATGGGCGGCATGCGCGCGCAGCTGGTGGGTGCGCCCCGTCACCGGCTTGAGCGAGAGCCAGCCGAGCTTCTGCGCGGCCGTCTCGACCACGGCGTAGTAGGTCACCGCATGCATCGCGCCGTCTTCGCCATGCTTGGCCACCGCCATGCGCTGGTCGCCGTCATAGGCCTCCTCGCGGGCGAGATAGGTCGAGATCCGGCCCTGCCGCACGCGCGGCACGCCCGCCACCAGCGCCCAATAGACCTTGCGGGCCGAGCGCGAGCGGAAGGTCTTGGCCAGCGTCGCCGCCGCAAAGCGCGACTTGGCGATGACGAGGCAGCCCGCCGTGTCCTTGTCGAGCCGGTGGACGAGGCGCGGCTTCTGCCCGCTCTTGTCGGTCAGCACGTCGAGCATCTGGTCGACATGGCGCGTCGTGCCCGAGCCGCCCTGGACGGCCAGCCCCGCCGGCTTGTTGAGGACCATGACGTCCTCGTCCTCGTAGAGCGTGATCGAGCGCAGGAACTCCAGCGTGTCGCCATCCGCCTTGGCCGAACGCGGGCGGCTTTCCTGCGGCTCGAGCTTGAGCGGCGGGATGCGCACCGTCTGCCCCTCCTCCAGCCGGTCCTTGCTGTCGGCGCGCTTGCCGTTGACGCGCAGCTCGCCCTTCCGGACGATGCGCTGGATGTGGCTGAAGGAGAGCTGGGGAAAGCGGCTCTCGAGAAAGCGGTCGATCCGCATCTCGTTCTCATCGGCGGTCACGACGAGCTGCTGCACCCCGGTGGCGAGCACCTGCGCCGTCTCCGCCTTCACCTCGGCGCGCGTCGGCGTGTCGCTGACGGGCGCCCGGCGCGTCGCCGGGGGCTTGCCGGCCGGCCTGGGGGCGGGTTTTGCGGCCGGCGGCCGCAGCCCGGCCGCGCGCGGCGCCGGATGATGCGGCTTGGGGTTGCGCGTCGGCGTGGTGTTGACCTCGGCCTCCTCGCGCTCGGGCCGGGCACGGGCCGAGGCCTGCGCCGAACGGCGGGCGTCATGGCTCGGGCGCTT
>NCCO01000275.1 GCA_002279705.1 Allobosea sp. 12-68-7 | reverse complement strand
ATAGCCGAACAGGATGTAGTGCCGCGTGGCGTTGTAGAGATCATCGCCAAACGCCGCCTGCAGGTCGGCATAGTTGGCCACATACTGCGCCGCATCGAAGGAGTCGCGGGCGCGGCCTTCATTGTAGCCGAACTGAATGAAGTGGCTCGCGCCACGCCCCTCGTCTTCACCGAACGCCCGGATCAGGTCGCCATGGCTGGCGATGTACTGGAGACCGTCGAACGCATCGCGCTCGCGGCCGCCGGCAAAGCCGGACTCCACAAAGTGACGCGCGCCGGCGGTTTCGTCAGCGCCGTATGCCACGATCAGGTCGTCATACCCGGCGATGTATTCCAGCCAGTTGTAGACATCGCGCGAGCGGCCCTCGTTGTAGCCGTTGCGCACGAAGTGACGCGCCGCTGCAGCTTCGTCTGCGCCGATAGCGCCGATCAGGTCGTCGTAACTCGCAATGTACTGCCAGCCATCAAATGTGTCGCGCTCGCGACCGGCGGCAAAGCCGAACTGCACGAAGTGACGCGCGGCGCGATCTTCGTCGAGGCCGAACGCCGTGATCAGGTCGTTGTGCGAAGCGATGTAGTCTGCGCCGTTGAAGGTGTCGCGCAGGCGACCACCCGATATCCCGAACTGGATGAAGTGACGTGCGGCTGTCTCCGGATCGGCGCCGATGTTCACGATCAGGTCATTGTAGCCGGCGAGGTACTGCCAGCCATCGAAATGAACCGTGTCGCGGCCCTCGGTGAAGCCGGTCTCGACATAGTGCTCCGCAGCGCCGATCAGGTTCGTGACACCGAACCGCGCGATCAGATCGTCGTAACCAGCTATGTAGTTGAGCGCCTCGAACTCGGGGAAATCCAACACGGCATGCAAGACGCCGGCAAACCGGAAGTTCTCGATCTGCGCGAACCGGTCAAAGCCCTCAGTCGCGGTAACCACTGCATTGAAGGCGCCGTACCGGACGACCGTCACGGCGCTCAGGGCATCGGCAAACTCGACCGTATCAACGCCATCTCCGCCGTCGAGAAAGTCGTTGTAGGCGCCTCCCGAAAGGGTGTCATTTCCGGCGCCGCCCAACAGAGAGTCAAAATCCGCGCCGCCAATCAGAATGTCGTCGCCATCCTCGCCTTCAAGCCGATCAAGCCCTTCGCCTCCCTCCAGGGTGTCATTGCCTGCTCCCCCCAGGAGCCGATCATGTCCAGCGCCGCCGAGGATCGCATTGACGCCCGCATTGCCTCGCAACTCATCGTCAAACGCAGACCCCGTCAGGTTCTAGCTCCGCTTGCAACAAGCGAAACCTGCACACCGCCATTGGCTGATGCGTAACTTGCGGTATCGACTCCGTCGCCGCCGTTCAGCGTGTCCGTTCCGAATCCGCCATCGAGCACATCGTCGCCTGCCTCCCCCCGCAGGATGTCGTTGCCAAAGCCGCCGAGGATCGTGTCCTCGCCACCCCGGCCGTCGATCGTGTCGTCACCATCCCAGCCATCGAGAAGATTCGCCTGCGTGTCGCCCGTCAGCACATCCGCGTACAGACTTCCGCGAACCCCCTCCACCGAGGTAAAAGTATCAACACCAGCCGAATGCGTGAAGCTTCCGGTGGCCAGGTCCAGCGTCAATGAGCGCCAGTAAGACTCGAAAATCAGGATGTCGGTTCCGTCGCCACCGTTGATCGTGTCGTTGCCACCGCTGCCGGCGTAGACGCGATCATCGCCCGATCCGCCAGACACAGTGTCATTGCCTGTCCCGCCATGCAGTGTATCGGCGCCTTCGCCACCGGTCAGGCTGTCATGACCAAGGCCACCGAAGACTTCGTCATCGCCCGACCCGCCGTCGATCGTGTCATCTCCATCCTGACCGTCTAGCCGGTCATTGCCGCCGCGACCGTTGATCACATCGGCGCCACCGCCTGAAAAGACCTGATCGCCCAGCGCGCCGCCAGAAATTGTATCGGCTCCCGCGCCGGTCGAGGCGAACAGTCTTTCGACCTCCACAAAGACGGCGCCCAGATCACCACCCGCCGGCGCGGAGCCTTCCAAGTCGACAACCAGATTGCCCGCAATTTGTCGGAAATCGACCTCGGCCGTGTCGATTCCATCGCCGCCATCGATCAGATCGCCGCCGCCCTGTGTGAAGATTCTGTCGTCCCCGGCGCCTCCGCGGAAAACATCGGCCCAGACTTCACCTGTCTCGCCGCTATCGCGGATATAGTCGTCGCCATCGCCGCCATCGACAAGATCGGCGCCTTCTCCGGCATCGATGCTGTCATTGCCTGCGCCGCCTTCGAGAATGTCATCGCCGTCGTATCCGGAGAGCGTGTCATTCCCATTGCCGCCGCGCAGCGTGTCCGATCCGTTGGGATCGTATTCGCCCTCCAGCGTATCGTTGCCGTCGCGCCCTTCGAGGACATCGTTGCCGCCGCCGCTACGGATTAAATCGTCACGGTCGCCACCAATGACATGGTCGTCCTCGATCGTCCCGGTGAAGCGAAGCCGCTCGATGCCGGTTATGGAAAGAGGTCCTCCGCCCTGCTCGCCCGAGGAGGAGAGGTCGATCGTGTAGCCGACGAGCCGGCCGGCGAACACGATCTCCAGCGTGTCGGTTCCTTCGCCGCCATTGATCGTGTCATTACCCAGAAGAGACGTGATCAGATCGTCGCCGTCGCCGCCATCGAGAATGTCGTCGTCAGATTCGCCGACGCCCATGTTGATGAGGCCGATATCCTCCAGGATGTCGGCGCCTTCACCGCCGAGCAGCGTGTCATTGCCGACACCGCCCACCAGCCTGTCCGCGCCGATGCCGCCGTCAAGGATGTCGTCACCCTCGAAGCCCAGAAGCTCGTCATTGCCGCCTTGGCCGGCCAGGTCATCATCGCCCGCTCCGCCGTCGATGAGGTCCGCCAGAGCGCCGCCCACGATCTCGTCGTTACCGCTGCCGGAATAGAAGGCGATGCGCTCGAACCCCCGGAGGCTCGTCCCGTCGGCCAGCGTGACGCCGGCCTGCGTGTCCGCGACATCAAACACGATGTCGGTCGTGACATGCCCCTTGCGAATCTCGAGATGGTCGACGCCTTCACCGCCATCGGCCTCGAACACACCGCTGAAACTCAACGTGTCGTTGCCGGTACCGCCCTGCAGGCCGGTGGAGTCGTCACCCGCGTTGCCGTGGATGTAGTCGTCGCCCGCGCCGCCGACGGCCGAGTCGACGCCTTCGCCC
>NCCO01000127.1 GCA_002279705.1 Allobosea sp. 12-68-7 | reverse complement strand
ACCGCGACAACTCGCTGGACAGCCGCTTCACCTACGACGCCGTCCCGCGGCAATCGCAGCAATTTACATGAGTCGCATCTGGCGCCATCAACCGATCGTCTGGAAGGAACACACCACCTGGGTGCCGGCTTTATCCCGCTGGCTTCGACCTGCCTTGGCGGCGAGAGGCATCGCGCGCCTCCGGCAATTGGGAGAGCAGGAAATCTGCTGGGATGATCCCTCATGGCTAGATGTCGCCTCGACCGTGCTGCGCTGGTCGGTTGAGACCGGCAGCATCATCCTGGCAGCAAGGCTCGCTGCCGGCCTGCCGCCCAAGGCTAGGCCGAGGTGCTGGACGATGTGGTCGAGGCGCTCGGTCCGGCGTGCGCGCGCCGCGAGGACGCCGGTATCGAAGCGCTCCGCGAAGATCTGACGGCCACATAAGACGCCGTCGCAGCGAAATCGCCGATCCATGATGCTGATTCCTCTTGGAAAACAGCGCCAGATCAGCCGCTACATGCAGCAGATGTGAGTCAGAGCCATAATTAAATGCCAAACCCAGTTCTGAAGCGACCATTCTACATTTAACTGCAAAGCAACAATCAGGACGCCTCGCCTTCGAGAAACAGCGCGATCTTGTGCTGGTCGTAGGGCGAGAGCACGTAGCTTGCGAAGACCGTGTTCTTTTCGCTCGACAGGTCGAGTAGCTCTTTCAGCGTTGCAAGCGCAGCATGCTGACGTGGGTTGAGCCCAGAGCGGGCCGCGACGATCTCTCGCTGCGACCGCTCTATTGCAAACGAGAACAGTTTGCCGAGCAGGCCGATCAGGACGTCCGAAATCTGGATGCCGTCCTCATCGTGTGACCGGGCAAACCGGAAATGGTCGAGCACGCGGGCCCCGTCCATGAATCGGTACGCTTCGAATTCTTTGGCGACCTGCCCTTCCTCGTCGAGGATGTGCCGTGCCTGCGTGAACATGCACAGCCGCGCGACGTAGAAATCCCGGTAAGTGTCGAGCAGCACATGCGGCTCGCCATCTTCGAGGAACGGAAGCGACTGGAGCCCCTGCCCCATGCGCAGCACGCCGTCGAGCATGCGGTAGTCGAAATCGGGCAACAGTGTGCGGCGGGCACGCAGCAGATCGCGCAGCGCGCTCAGGAACTCATTCCGCCGTTCCTTGCCGATATCGGGATACCGAAATTCCCTGAAAAGAGCGATCACTGGGTCCAGATCGGCCCGTATCAGGATGTAAAGCGCATCCTTCAGCTGCATGTGCACCGCGAACAGCGGAAGCTGCGCGAGCTCGGCCAGGATCGACTCGATGATGTCTACGATGCCCCAATAGAGCGGGTCGAGCGCCTGAAAATGGATCAGCAGCTTTTCGCTGCGAAGCCAGGCGAGGACCTGCCCTACCCTCTCGATCGCGAGCAGCTCGCAGATATTGCCCTTGCCGAGATGCTTCAGCTTCATATCGACGATGCCGCGGTCGAGACGCAATGCAGTGCGGAGTTCCGCGGCAGGGAGTGCACGACGCGGTCCTGCATGGACGATCCCGCCCAGCACGAAACATTGGGGCGGCTTCACGTTCAGCCCATCATCGCGAATCCGGATGCGCCGATGGTTGTTCGTCTCGTCGTAGTAGAAGGTGTAAACCTCATCGAGGCCTTGCAGCTCATGCAGCGCCGCGGCACCGCGGCGAAGCAGGTTGACGTCAATGATGGTCGTCGGCCGATCCACTGCGTCGCCGGTGCTCATGAGGTCGCCGTGAGCAGGCGGCAGGCCAGCTCGCGCTTCTTCCAGCGCGTAGAGAATGCGTCCGATACCTCGAACCAGCTGCCGTCATTGCCGGCACCGTGATGTTCGCCCATGCACGAGCACTGGCATTCGTGCCCAACCGCATTCTGGCACGACGACGAGCATTTCTCCTGCTCGCGAAATGGTTGGATGATATAGACCTTGCCGTACCGCCTAAGCGCCTCTTCGACGAAATCGTTGAACCAGGATTTCGGGATCTCCCAATAGGATTCCTTGTCGCCGAACCAGACCGGCTTGGATTTTCCGATCGTCTGCAGCCAGGCGCGATTGCCCTCCTTGAATGGCAACCGGACGCGATGCTTTTCCCCCTCCCCTGTCCGGCGAAGGATCACAGGCACTAGCTCCTGCTTCCAGACATAATTGAGGGTGAGGCGATCCATCGTCAGTAGGGGTCCCCCACCATCGCCCAGTATTCCCTCTCCTGCTCCGCCTTCAGCTCCTCCATCGTGACCGGGATGAGCTTGAAATCGAGATTGTACATGGGGATTTGCCACTGATGGTAGAGCGTCGAGGCGTGCTCGCGTGTGGCCGTTTCGAGGATCAGCCCTTCCGTGTGGAGGCGCTCGAGCAGGCGTTCCGTCAGCTGGTAGGCATCGTGATGGTCCTCCGTGTCGCTGTATTCGACACTGCCCCATATCTCCGATGTCACCCGCAGTCCCGCTGGAGTGAACAGCCCGAAATGCTGCATCGCCTCTGCCACCCTCAAGGCAGGAGGCTGGAAAGACCAGGTGGGGATTCCGCCCGTGAACGGATTGCGTGGTGCGTTCCATCCCAGAACGCCGCCTTCATGGGCCTCGATGTCGGCGTAGAGACGGCTTTCGCGCTCATAGACCGCCCAGTTCGGCAGGATGAACTCGCCGGCGTTGCCTTCGAGGTAATGGCCCCGACGATGATTATCGACATAGGTCCGAAGGTCCGACAGGTTCATCGGTTTCCAGGCCACCGCATCGGCGTAAATGAGCCGCGCAAGATGGTTATAGAACAAGCCGATGATCCGGATCAGCTTCTCCTGCAGCAGCTTCGGCGGGCAGCGCACCGCGTCCATCAGGATGAGGATCTTCGCCGCCTCCTCCTCCGCATAGCCCTGCAACACGCGGGCCTCGCGCGGATGGTCGCCGAGTTGTTGCGAAGCATGCCAAAACCCCTGCGCGCTCGCGAGGATGATGGGCAGGCCTTCCGCGATAAAATCCAGACGTTCGCCGGGCGGCAGCTGGCATAGCTTGCGCGCCTGGCGCAGCCCGATATCCGGCCCCTTCGGTTCTTTCGTCTTCGGTGTTGCGTCCGTCATAACTGCCCCAGCGCAGCCAGACTGCCATACCGTTACGCAATGGCCAGCAGAATATGTTTAGTCACATAGATCGAAATGCTGCGGCGTGCCGTCCCAGAACAGCGCCTGTACCGCCTCGAGCCCGATCCGGTTCTTCGGTGCGTAATTCTTGCACTGCACTAGCGTCAGGATGTCGCCGAGCGGATCACGCTGCAAGAGGCGGATATCGACCCCGCCATCGCCCCTGCCTGGGCCAAGCTCCGTCTCGAAGCCCTGCGTCTGCAAGATGCGCGAGATGAGGATCTCGTACT
The DNA here is from genome assembly GCA_002279705.1 of Allobosea sp. 12-68-7. Classification (GTDB taxonomy): domain Bacteria; phylum Pseudomonadota; class Alphaproteobacteria; order Rhizobiales; family Beijerinckiaceae; genus Allobosea. Next base: position 5,643 of record NCCO01000127.1, on the reverse strand, counting down.
GGCGCCAGTCCAACCGGTGCAGATCGTCAGGACGCGCGGCGAAATGCCCGTACAGCTCCTCATGCACATCCGCGAAATCCTGCTGCACCAGGCTGCAGATCCACTGCCAGCGGAAGTAGCGGGCGAACGCTTTGCAGCGCGGTCCCTCGTCCGGATAGAAATGCAGGCTTCCCCAAGATTGCTCGTAGTGAAACCCGTAGGAGTGCACGAGCTCCCAGAATTCGAGGTCAAGATCCCCGATCACAGCGGGCTCAAAATCGCTTCCGAAATAGAGTATGGTCACGACCGGTTCGTCGCCGGGTTCGGCCTTCACGTGCTTGGCATAGGTCGTGAAGCCGCAGTCGGACCAAATGTCGTGCGTAAGGGCCCAGGCCTCGATCGCCTGCTCTAACTGCCTGATATCCCTCTCAAGGGTCCGATCGTCGAAACTATCCGTCATCCCATTGCCCCAGCGCCTTCATCATTGCCGGCGTGGGGGCATTCGCAAGCGGGAAATCGACGGCAACCCGGCCAGGAGGCCGGTCGGGCTGTCATGGATCGGACCCGCAGAGGGCGGTTTCGGCGGCATGGCCTTCCATCCCTGATGCAGGTCTTGTCGCCGCAGACGCGGCTCATGTGGGGATGACGGGGCGCTCCCGGCCAAGGGCGCCCCGCCAGAAATCAACGGGGATCAGCGTCGTCGATATAGTCCTTGTAGGGCGCGTGACGGTTCCCCCTGACTCTGCGCACCGCATCCCCCTCGTCTGCCGAAACCCACGCCAAAGCAGCGTGAGCGTCAGTTCTCGCAAGCAAATACTAATTGCCGACTGGGGACGGACTATCGTCGGCCCATTTTTTCGGCCACCTATGAGGGGCCGAAAAACTGCCGCCTGCGTCGAGCGCTCAGGTCGACTCTGCCCACGCTTTATCCCGGAAGAGCGAGGTCATCGTGTTGTAGCGGTGATAGAGGATGATGACGATGAGTTGCGCCAGCATGTTCATGTGGCCCTCTTCCATCCCATCGAAATGAACCTGCCCGAAATCGAGCGCAGCATGGGCCCTGCCCGTCGCCGCGCTCAGAAGACGTTTCTGGCCATAGTCGCTGAAGGAGCCCTGTTCGAGCATTGCGGCGTAATCTGCGCCTATCCAGCGGCCCCCTTTCTTCTGGATGGGCCAGCGCAATTCCCGCAGCAGATTCTCCGCGAGCACATCCTCGTCGTCATGGTATTTTACCGGGCGCGGCATGCTCGCGATGGTTTCGATGACGAAGTTCAAATCCTCTGCGAAGCTGTCCTCTTCCGGCTCATACAGACCCGTCGCATCGTCCCAACGTGCATCCCACGCGCCCGCGATGTGGCTGAGCGGGCGCAACGCCATCCGGTCGAGACAATCACTCCGTGCAAAGAACTCGCGCACGGTAGCTGTTGGGTGCTGAACCAGCGCGCGCTTGGTCCGACCCACGTCTAAAGCCCGCCAAAAAGGTCGATGGACGTCTCGACCGCTGGCGTCACCAGCGTCGAGATCGGCGTATAAAGATCGATGTCCGTGCGGCGCGCCTTCAATGTGACGACCAGCGCATAGCGTGTCTGGCGATTTACGATCGCCGGGCTTGACCGCTCGCGCCACCAGCCAACGATCGGGCGTATGCAAAGCATGTCCCTGCCCAGCAGATCGACGGCTGGGCCGCTCCACGTATCGCAATGCAGCGATCCGGCCGACATGCTGTCCGGTCCGAGTAGCCATCGGTTATCATCGGGATGCGCCGGAGGACCCTGACGTGGGTTCTCCCGTTCCGACGGGTTCACACGCTGGCGGAACGCCTTGACCCCTTCACCCTTGCGCCTCAGGTCAAAGCGCAGACCGAACGACTGGTATCGCTGCGGGTCGACATTCGCGGATACGCCCGGGCTTGGATCGACGAAATAGGACAGTGTCACCTTCAGGTCGACGAACTCGTTGCCAAGCGATTCCAGCACCGTGTTGGGCAAAGGCAGTTGGTAATAGTGGCACTCGTTGAATTGCCGGTTGCCCTTCAATCGGAACGGTTGGATCTCTGACTGCGCGATCAACGCCAGTTGGTCGCGAGCGGACGCAGCAGCACGCTCATAGTCAGGCACGCCATAGCCGAACTGCCGCACCAGACGGTAGCGGTCCCGCAAATGCGGATGTGCCGCGAACGCGGCGTGCATCGGGTCGGTGTATTGCGCGCTATGGACCATGAGCGCGCGCACGAGCTCCGGCCAATAGTCAGGATGCTCGGCTGATATCCGTGCGGCCATCCTCGCCGCCTGTGCCGCCGCTGCACTGGTGCCATCGAATGCGACAAGCGGCAGGCGATCGACCTCGTGCCCGGTGCTCAGCAAACGTAAGGAATCGAGCGTGAGAAGATCTCGCCCAGCTGGACAGACCGCCCGGTTGCCAGCCTCCATCACCAACTCAGGCTTGAAAGGCGACCGCCCGGGACCCCATCCCGTGCTGGTCCGGCTATGCGGGCTGAGCTCCCCCGCCCCGGATAGCGGTGTCCAGTCTTCGTAGCCGGGGTCGGACACATGGATAGCGTCTGTGTACCCGCCGATCGTCAGCGCATTCCAGGCCTGCGCAGGGTCTTCGACCGGATAAGCGTCCGGCCCGGGCCACTCGGCAAGCCTCATGACCGGCCTTGAGTTGCCGGTCGATATCACGAACAGCCGACGCGGCGCGTCTTCCTCGTCACCTGGCATGGTGCCCGCTGCGATCTGGTCGATCGCCGCGCTCCAGGTCGTCGGGCGAGCGCCGGAGACGTCGCCGTTGGTAACGGCCATGCAGAAGATGCGCTGCCGTTCGCTCTGCTCGATCGCCGGCAACGCAACCGCAGCCTGTGTGATCGCACCGTACGCACTCGGCGAATTGGCGTCGGTCGGCTTCGGAGGCAGTATCTTCACCGATTCCAGCCGGTGCGTGAGCCTGCGCGGTTCGGTATCGGCAAGCGGGGCCACCAGGTCCCCATGCAGTGCGATGCCTGCCATCGAGGTGCCATGCCCGGCGTGATCGTCCGTGCCCCAGTCCCGCTCGTAGCTATGCATGTCCGTCGGCGCGACCGCTGGCTCCAGCAGGGCATGCGCACGGTTCACGCCAGTGTCGAGCAGGCACACCGCGGGAACGTCAGTGCCGGGCCATTCGATACGTTCAGCGAGATCGTCGCTCCATGCATGCTGAGTGTCGCGCTCATCCTCGATGAAGAACACAGGATTGTCGGAGGCGCGCCGGAGCTCACTGATGACGCCGGTCGCGAACATCAAAAGTTCGATCGCAGCACGCGTCGCAAGCACCGGGACGACAGCCGCCTCGGGAAAATAGAGCCGGCGATCTGCGCCGGCGGTGCGCAGTCCCAGTGCCTGGCATCGCGCCTCAAGCTCGGCTTCCATCTCCCGGAACGTCCAGATCGACCACCACATCTGGTGCTGGGGCTCGGTCGGCAACGCCGCAGGATCATCCGTCCATAGCACCTCAAGCCGTGCGCGCCGGAAGGCTTCAATGGGGCCTACGATCGATTCCCGAGGTGCCTTGCCCCTGGCCGATAGCGGCCCGGCCCGGTAGTCCTCAAGGATCTGCTGAAGCGCAATACGTGCATGATCTGGCACGAATAGCGCGACCGAACGGCCGCCGGCATGTTCTTTGACCGCACGCGGGCGAATGCCCTCTGTTTTACGCTCAAGATCGTAGGCGTCGGTGCCCCGGAGCAACTCCACCTCGATATAGCTGCCCGTTGGATCCGGCAGCCTTGCATCGGTCAGGCGGGATGCATCTGCCGCAGCGAAGGCGGCTTCCAGTTCGTGCAGTAGCTTGGCGCCGTGCTCCTCGCGGATACGAACGGCACTTGATCCCCCGCTCCCCTGCCCCGTGTACTCTCCAGAGGAACGGAATTTCGAAATGTCGATGTGGGGAAGGCTGAAGCGGGACGCCATGCGCTAGGTGATCCGCCTCTCGGTAAAGCTCACGCGCATATCCTGCCGCTCCGTCAGGCGTTTGACCAGATCATCGGTCGATATCGACTTACGCTCCGCCAGAATGGCGGATTTTACGGCATCATCGGTCGCGCGGACGATCTCCGATTGGCTGAGATGTTGGGCCGCTTCGACCACCTTCGTCCATACGACCCGTGCAGCCTTCATCGGCCGCAAATGGTTGGTGACGATCTCGCGTATCTGTTCGCGCGACGGCGCTTCGAACTCGAGCACCTGGTCGTAGCGGCGCAGCAAGGCGCGATCGAGCAGTTCGGGATGATTGGTCGCACAGACGATCAGACTGTCTGTCGCACTGTCTTCCTCCATGAACTGCAGGAAGGAATTGAGCACACGGCGCATCTCAGCGACGTCGTTGGGCGCAGTGCGATGCCCCCCGACCGCATCGAACTCGTCGAACAGATAGACGCCGCGCCGCTTTGCCGATTCATCGAACACGAGGCGCAGTTTCGCCGCGGTGTCACCCATGAACCGCGTGATGAGCCCTTCGAGGCGGATGACATACAGCGGCAGATGCAATTCGCCGGCGAGCGCCTCGGCCGACATCGTTTTGCCGGAACCGGGCGGGCCCACGAACAGGAGTCTGCGCCCCGGAACACGGCCATGCTCGCGCAGCCACTCACGCTTGCGCTGCTGCAGGACGACATCGTCGATGCGCTCGACCAGCTTCGGCGCGAGCACGACGTCCTTCATCCGGAATCTCGGTTCACGGACCTCTATCAGGCCTTCGAGATTGCCCCTGGGCTGATTGAACGCAATGGCGATAGATGGGCCACGGGGACGACGTGCGCGAGCACGTTCGATCTCAACGCGCATCTCTTCGGCGGTGGTCTTGTGACCCTGACGCGCTTCGGAGGCAGCGACTTGCAAAGCAATCGAATAGAAGGCGTCATCATCGCCTTCGGCTCGGCTACGAAGCAGGGCCAGGATTTGCTTTGTGTTGGTCACTGAAACACTCTCTATCTTGCGCTTATATCCCCTCAGCCTTTGCAGGCCTATGCGGTCTCGTTTCGCTATCCACACAATCGAATCAGCAGGCGCGGCTCACCCGCTCGCGCTATGCCAAATCGCAGTAAAAATAGCCTTTATATTAGAACAAAACAAGAACGATAACCGATGCGGCCGTCAACACCTGGACCCCACCTATCGGTACAAGTCTCCTGCACGGGCGCAGTTCCTTACTTTCCGCATGGAGCCTCACTGCGAGGTTGCCTGTTCGATGTGCCTTGCCGCGAGCCTGTAGGCATGGGCAGAGTCTGACTGCTCCTCATGGAAGCCGAAAAAGTGCAATGCCTTCTCCAGATCCTTCAGGGCCGGCGCACGCGCAGCCTAAACGTTCTTTGATAATCTAGAGCACCCCCCAAGCCCGATAGCGTTTTCGTCCGGTGAGTTCGCGCGGCAGGCTGCCGCCGAGCTGCTTCAGCATCGCCTCGACCGCCTGCGGCGTCACTTCTAGCCGCGCGGCCGCCAATTGCACGGTGACCAGCGGCGAGGCGACGAACAGATCGACCAGTTCGGCCAGTTTCGAATTCCCCCTCCTGCCCTTGCACTTCCGCAGCATCACGGTCTGCGCCAGCGACAGCCGATTGAGATCGGCCTGCCCGAACGCCGCCGCCTCTGCGGAGGCGTCGAGCAGCCCCGCGCCGAAGCTGGCGTCATACGC
>NCCO01000126.1 GCA_002279705.1 Allobosea sp. 12-68-7 | reverse complement strand
TCGCGATGTCACTTATGCCGAGGCTGGCGCGTCGGGCGTGGCCGGTATTCACGGACGTTCGCATCCCCGCAAAGCGGGGCCCCTGCTCCCTGCTCATACCGGCACCCCCTTATGCGCATTGACCCGGCCGTTGTACCAGCGCGAGCCGAACAGCGTGAAGCCGTGGAACAGCTTGGAGAACGGCAGCACAACGAGCAGGACTTCCGCGGAGAGGATGTGCAACGCCAGCATCTGGGTGTAGGGCAGCAGCAAGTGCTGCGTCGCCATCCACCCCGTCAGTACCGGCAGGAAGGTCACCGCCCAGGTGAACCAGTCCTCGAAGGTGCTGAGGAAGCGCTTGACCGGCTTGTTGATGCGGTCGACCAGCATCACCACCATCGCCGCCATCGTCACCACGGCCGTCAGACCGATGAACTGCGAGGGCAGCGCGGGCCACGACAGCCCGACAAGGTTCTCGATCAGCAGGATGTGCGGGGCGCCCAGGAATACGATGATCGCCAGCCCGATGTGGAAGATATAGCCGCCGATATAGCTGACCGGCGAACGCTTCAGCATGCCTGGCGGCGGCAGCGAACGCCGGAACACGGTATGCAGGCCCGACGCGCCGGCGGCGTGGCGCGGTGCGGCGAGATCCTTCTTGCGGCCGAGCGTGTAGAGGTTCTCCAGCCCCGAGGTCAGGGTGATGAAGTGGTTGCCGGCGAGCTGGCCCATCTTGCTGGCGAAGTGCACGCCGCCATAGGCGAGCAGGATCTCGGTCTCACTGATGCCGCCAGGATAGAGGATGATCTGGCCCGGCGCCGGATAGCTGGTGTGGTTCTCGTAGCCGACGCCGAAGTCGAGATCGCCGAGCGGCATCCAGACGCCCTCGCCGCTCCAGCGCACATGCACGATCTTGCTGGTGAACGGCATGTGCCGGAGGAAGGCGGCGCAGGTCTTGGGCGCGTTCTCGAGCTCGAGCTTGGCTTCGAAGGTGAAGGGGCCTGCGGTGACGATGAGCTGGGACATGCGGGGTGCGCCTCTGCGATGGATGCCGTTACCGCCGGGAAACGCCCTCCGGGGCCGCGCCGCGCGACGGTGGAATAAGATTATTTGTGAAATGATCTTATCCCGATTACCCTAGCATAAGGAGGTGCGCCATGGCGACAATGACGATTTCCTTGCCCGATCCGATGAAGGAATGGATCGAGGCCCAGATCAGGCAGGGCGAATATGCCAGCACCAGCGACTATGTGCGCGACCTCGTCAGGCGGGATCGCGAGCGACGCGCCCACCCCGAACTGACCCTGGCCGATCTCCAGCGCATCGTAGCGGAATCGCGTGCCAGCGGCACCAGCGACAAGACGCTGCCGGACATTCTGGCTCAGGCGAAACGCGCTGCGGAGGGCAAGGCCGGCCGCAATGGCTGAATTCGCTCTGACGAAACGAGCGGAGGCCGATCTCTACAACCTCGCCCTGTTCGGCCTGGAGCGGTTCGGCGAACGACAGGTCGAGGCCTATCTCGCCGAACTCGATCACGTCTTGGGCCTGCTGGCGGATCATCCGCGCATGGGTCGCCGGGCCGAGGCGATCGCGCCGGGCGTGCGGCGCCACGAGCATCGCGCGCACGTCATCCTCTATGAAGAGATGCAGACTGGCGTCCGGATCCTCGCCGTCGTTCACGGCAGCAGCCTGCGCAGACTGACGCTGTGACGGCGCTCGGCCGCTACGAGAACGCCGCCTTCAGGTCGAGCGTCCCGACCGTGCCGATCGCCTCGTAATTGCGCTTCAGCCAACGTCGGGCCGCCGCGCGGCCGATGTCGCGCAGCCGCAGCAGGAAATCCCAGTCAGCGTTGAGCCGCGAGGACGAGGTCATCTCCGCCAGCGGCGGGCCGCCGTCGATCCGGTGCATCAGCACGCGCTTGTATTCGGTCTTGTCGAGCTTGCCGCCATCGACCAGCCGGTTGACGAAGTCGATCGCGCGCAGCTCGCGCAGCAGCGAGGCGTTGAAGGTGATCTCGTTCAGCCGGTCCTGGATGTCGCGCGCCTTGGTCGGCAGGTCCTTGCGCAGGAGCGGGTTGATCTGCACCAGCAGGATGTCGTCGCCGGCCGCCTCGTAGAACAGCGGGAACAGCGCCGGGTTGCCCATGTAGCCGCCGTCCCAATAGGCCTCCTTGCCGATCTCGACCGCCTGGAACAGCATCGGCAGGCAGGCCGAGGCCATCAGATGGTCGGCTGTCAGCTCCGGGCCGTTGAACAGCCTGATCTTGCCGGTGCGGACATTGGTGGCGGCGATGAAGAGCTTCACCTGCGTGCAGGCGCGCACCGTGTCGAAATCGATCAGGTCCGCGATCACGCCGCGCAGCGGATTGATGTTGAGCGGGTTGATGTCGTAGGGGCTCGCCACCTTCGAGAACATCTCGAACCAGATCATGCCCGGCGGCACGCCGTTGGAGCCGCCCCAGGCGCCCAGCATCGTGTCGATCAGCGAGCGCTCCGAGCCGCCATATTTGCCGTCGACGCTGATCGCCCGCCAGAACGCCTCGAGCTTGCCGCGCGCACCATCCGCGCCGCCCTCGATCCAGCCCTCCGCCAGCACGACCGCGTTCATCGCCCCGGCGCTGGTGCCCGACAGCGCCTCGATCGCGAGCCGCCCATCCTCCAGGATCGCGTCGAGCACGCCCCAGGTGAAGGCGCCATGCGCGCCTCCGCCCTGCAAGGCGAGTGAGATCGACTTCTGCGCCTTCGGGCCGGCGAGCCCGAGAACGGGAGAAGCCGCCGTCTTGCGGCCGGTCACGCGGCGGTCCAGCCGCCATCCATCGGCAGCGTCGTGCCGGTGATGGACTTGGCCGCATCGGTGCAGAGGAACACGGCCAGCGCCGCCACCTGCTCGACGGTGACGAACTCCTTGGTCGGCTGGGCGGTCAGCAGCACGTCGTTGATGACCTGCTCCTTGGTCAGCCCGCGCGCCTTCATCGTGTCGGGAATCTGCTTCTCGACCAGCGGCGTCCAGACATAGCCCGGCGCGATCGCGTTCACCGTGATGCCCTTGGTCGCGACCTCGAGCGCCACCGTCTTGGTGAAGCCGGCAATGCCGTGCTTGGCGGCGACATAGGCGCTCTTGAAGGGCGAGGCGACGAAGGCATGCGCGCTAGCCGTGTTGATGATCCGGCCCCAGCCCTTCGCCTTCATCTTCGGCAGCGCGGCGCGGGTGGTGTGGAAGGCCGAGGACAGGTTGATCGCGATGATCTGGTCCCATTTGGCCAGCGGGAACTCGTCGACCGGCGCGACATGCTGGATGCCGGCATTGTTGACGAGGATGTCGACCGCCCCGAACGCGGCCTCCGCCTGCGCGATGAAGCCGGCGATCTCCTCGGGCTTGGTCATGTCGGCAGCCGAGAACAGCACGGTGACGCCGAATTCGTTGGCCAGCTCGGAACGCAGCGTCTCCGCCTCATCGGCCGGCAGGATGCCGTTGATGACGAGATGAGCCCCTTCCTTGGCCAGCGCCCGCGCATAGGCGAGCCCGATGCCCGAGGTCGAACCGGTGATGGCGGCCGCGCGGTCTTTGAGAAACATCGGCGTCAAGGCTCCTGACAATCGCTTCGAAAATGCTTAGGTTCGGGCCGGACAGGGCAGCGCCGCCACGGCGCAACCGCCCGGACAGGAACGCGCGCACGTTGCCCGATGACCCTTCGCGACGCAACATGACCAAAATGCAGCCGCACGCCCACAGCCATGGCGATCATGACCATGACTCCCACGCGGGCGGCGGGTGCCGGCACGCCCATGATCATCGCGCCCATGCGGCGCAAGCCCTGGTCCGGGCCGAGCAGATCTGCCGCGAGCGCGGCCTGCGCCTGACGCCGATCCGCGCCAGGGCGCTGCAGGCGCTCCATGCCGATCACCGCCCCGTCGGAGCCTATGATCTCGCCGACCGCATCTCGCCGGAGGGCGGGCGGCGCCTCGCGCCAATCTCGATCTATCGCGCGCTCGATTTTCTGGTCGAGCAGGGCTTCGTGCACCGGCTCTCCTCGCGCAACGCCTATGTCGCCTGCCTGCACGGCCATGGCGCCGACGAGGTCGTCGCCTTCCTGATCTGCGAGGTCTGCGGCGGCGTCGATGAGGATTCCTCGCCGGCGATGAAGCAGGCTGTCGCCGCTATCGCCCAGTCGCGCCAGTTTGCACCCTCCCATCAGGTCGTCGAGATCGTCGGGCGCTGCGAGCATTGCCGGAACCTGCAAGCATGAGCGGATCGCACGAGACGGAGCACGGCTGATGAACGAGCGCGCCCTTCCCGGCCTGGGTGCCGAACAGTCCGGGCCGCAGCCGCGGCATCTGACTGTGCCCGTGCGCGTCGGCAACGTCCTGGTCGGCGGCGGCGCGCCGATCGTCGTCCAGTCGATGACCAACACCGACACCGCCGACATCGCCGGCACCGTCGCGCAGGTCGCCGCGCTGGCCCGGCAGGGCTCGGAACTGGTCCGCATCACGGTGGATCGCGATGAGGCCGCGGCCGCCGTGCCAAAGATCCGCGAGCGGCTCGACCGCATCGGCATCGACGTGCCGCTGATCGGCGACTTCCACTACATCGGCCACAAGCTGCTGGCGGAGCATCCCGCCTGCGCGGAGGCGCTGGCGAAATACCGCATCAACCCCGGCAATGTCGGCTTCAAGGACAAGAAGGACCGCCAGTTCGGCCAGATCGTCGAACTCGCCATCAAGCATGGCAAGGCGGTCCGCATCGGCGCCAACTGGGGCTCGCTCGACCAGGAATTGCTGACCGCGCTGATGGACGAGAATGCGCGTCAGCCGCGCCCGCTCGACGCACGTGCGATCATGCGCGAGGCGATGGTCCAGTCGGCCCTGCTCTCCGCCGTGCGGGCCGAGGAGATTGGGCTGGGCAAGGACCAGATCATCCTCTCGGCCAAGGTCTCGGGCGTGCAGGACCTGATCACGGTCTACCGCATGCTGGCGCAGCGCTCCGACTACGCCATCCATCTCGGCCTCACCGAGGCCGGCATGGGCTCCAAGGGCATCGTCGCCTCCTCGGCGGCACTCGGTATCCTCCTGCAGGAGGGGATCGGCGACACGATCCGCTTCTCGCTGACGCCCGAGCCCGGCGGCGATCGCACGCTCGAGGTCAGGGCGGCGCAGGAGCTGCTCCAGACCATGGGCTTCCGCGCCTTCGTGCCGCAGGTCGCGGCCTGCCCCGGCTGCGGGCGCACCACCTCGACCGTGTTCCAGGAACTCGCCCGCGACATCCAGGACTGGATCGCCGGCTCGATGCAGGACTGGAAGACGCGCTATCCCGGCGTCGAGGCGCTGAACGTCGCGGTGATGGGCTGCATCGTCAACGGGCCGGGCGAATCGAAGCACGCCGATATCGGCATTTCCCTGCCGGGCACCGGCGAGGAGCCGACCGCCCCCGTCTTCGTCGACGGCAAGAAGGTCAAGACCCTGCGCGGCCCCGGCATCGCCGCCGAATTCAAAACGATGGTCGAGGATTACGTCACGCAACGCTACGGCCGGCGTGTCGATGCGGCGGAATAGCGACACGGCAGGACAGCGGCCCTGTGCCGAATGCAAGACAGTGCCTTTGCGTGATCACGGCATTGTGCTAGAGGCCCCGGCCTTTCGCTGCAGCGCAGCGTGCGCGGAGATCCCCGATGGGGCATGACCTGACGAATCCTCCGACCCCTCAGGGCGAGGATTCCCGTTTCGGCCTGGACAACGGACACAACGGGCAGCACGGCCCGTCCAAGCACAGCCATGGCAGCTATGCCGCGCTGGCGCTGGGTGCGCTCGGCGTCGTCTATGGCGACATCGGCACGAGCCCGCTCTACGCCCTGCGCGAAACCGTGCTGGCGGCGACCGGCGCAGCCTCGGGCGGACATGGCGGCGCAGCCGGCATCGCGCTGGCGGCTCCCGTGCCGCGCGAAGTCATCATCGGTGTGCTGTCGCTGATCCTGTGGTCGCTGGTCATCGTCGTGACCCTGAAATACGTCGTCCTGCTGCTGGCGGCCGACAACAACGGTGAAGGCGGCACGCTGACCCTCGTCGCCCTGGCGCAGCGCGCGCTCGGGCGCATGCGCGGCGGCGTCGTGCTCTTCCTCGGCATGGCCGGGGCCGCCCTGTTCTATGGCGATGCCGTCATCACCCCGGCGATCTCGGTTCTCTCGGCGGTGGAGGGCATCAAGCTCGTGACGCCGGCGCTGAACGACTATGTCGTGATGATCGCCTCGGGCATCCTGATCGCGTTGTTCCTGGTCCAGAGCCGCGGCACGGCCAAGGTGGCGAATTTCTTCGGCCCGCTGATGATGATCTGGTTCCTGACCCTGGCGGGGCTGGGCATCTACCACATCGCCGACGATCTCGGCGTCTTCGCCTCGATCAACCCCTATTGGGGCTTCCGCTTCTTCTACGACCATCCCGGCGTCTCGCTGGCCGTGCTCGGTTCGGTCTGTCTGGCGGTCACCGGGGCGGAGGCGCTCTATGCCGATATGGGCCATTTCGGCCGCGGGCCGATCCGCAGCGCCTGGATCTGGATGGTCTTCCCCGCTCTCTGGCTGAACTATCTCGGCCAGGGCGCGCTGATCCTGTCCGACCCGACCGCGATCGACAATCCGTTCTACAAGCTGGCGCCGGACGGCTTCATCCTGCCGCTGGTGGTGATGGCGACGATCGCCACGATCATCGCCAGCCAGGCGGTGATCACGGGGGCCTTCTCGCTGACGCGCCAGGCGATCCAGCTCGGCCTGCTGCCACGCCTCGAGATACGCCACACCTCGGAGACCACCTCGGGCCAGATCTACATCCCGCGGATCAACATGATGCTGCTGGTCGTCGTCCTGTTGCTGGTCTGGACCTTCCGGACCTCGTCGAACCTGTCCCACGCCTATGGCATCTCGGTCTTCGGCGCGATGATGGTGGATTCGCTGCTGGCCTTCATCGTCATCTGGAAGGGCTGGCGCTGGTCGCTGGCCGCGACGCTCGCCGTGGTGGCGCCCTTCCTGATCATCGACGTGGCCTTCTTCTCGGCCAACATGCTGAAGCTCTTCAGCGGCGGCTATGTCCCGGTGCTGCTCGCGATCGTCCTCGTCATCCTGATGTGGACCTGGGTGCGCGGCACCAAGATCCTCTTCGACAAGACCCGCAAGACCGACGTACCGCTGCTCGAGCTCGTCGGCATGCTCTCCAAGAGCCCGCCCTACCGGGTCAAGGGCATGGCCGTGTTCCTGACCAGCGACCCCGAGACCGCGCCGGCCTCGCTGCTGCACAACCTCAAGCACAACAAGGTCCTGCACGAGCGCAACGTCGTCCTCACCGTGCGTTCGGCCGACACGCCGCGCGTCGCCGAGGAGGAGCGCGTGCGCCTCTCCCGCATCACCGACGATTTCTGGCGGGTCGATCTGGTCTATGGCTACATGGAGAGCCCGAACGTGCCCAAGGGGCTGGCCGTGCTGCGCAAGCAGGGCTTCAAGTTCGACATCATGTCGACCTCGTTCTTCCTCTCGCGCCGCTCGATCAAGGCCTCGCCGCAATCGGGCATGCCGGTCTGGCAGGACAACCTCTACATCTCGCTGACCAAGAGCGCGACGGACGCCACGAGCTTCTTCCAGATCCCGACCGGCCGCGTCGTCGAGGTCGGGACTCAGGTCACGGTCTGACCAGCCTTCATCGTTTCGGACCGAGCCACAGCCGTCATCCTGGGCGGCCGCAGGCCGACCGGGATCCATCATAAGGCGCGACCGACCTCTATGATGGATCCCGGCCTGCGCCGCTGCTCGGCTTGTCCAGGATGACGGCGTGTTTCTGAGCGATCGGACACGAAAGGCTCCGCTCCGCCCGAGAATGACTCACACGCTCAGTCGATCCGCGCCGCCGTCTCCGGCACCTTCCGCACCCGCTCGCGATAGAGCAGGTAGAGGCCGGACGCGATCACGATCGTGGCGCCCACGAAGGTCCAGCCATCCGGGAACTGCCCGAAGACGACCCAGCCCAGCAGCACCATCCAGACGATCTGCGAATAGATGAAGGGCGCGAGCACGGTCGCCGGCGCGAGCCGGTGCGCCAGGATCAGCAGCCAGTGGCCGAAGCCGCCGAGCAGCCCGGTCCCCAGCAGGATCGCCCAGGCGAGCGGCGTCTGCGGCATCGTCCAGACGAAGGGGATCACCGGCAGCATGACGAGCGTCCCGGCGACGCCGGAATAGACCATCGTCGTCTCCGGCGGATCATAGGCGGCGAGCTGGCGCGTCGCGAGCGCATAGAAGCTGTAGCAGATGCAGCCGAAGACGCTGAGGATCGCAGCCGGATGCAGCCCACCGAAGCCCGGCCGCGTGATCACCAGCACGCCGAGAAATCCGACCGCGATCGCCACCATGCGGCGCGGCCCCGGCCATTCGCCGAGCAGGGGGCCCGCCACCAGCGCCACCAGCAGCGGCCCCGCGAACATGATCGAGACGGCCTCCGCGAGCTGGAGATACTTGATCGCGATGAAGTTCAGGACGGTCGAGCCCAGCAGCAGCAGCGACCGCACGCCCTGCAGCACCGGCCGCTTCGTCCGCAGCACGCCCGGCCGGCTCCAGGGGTTCAGCAGCATCAGCACCAGAACCATGCTGCCGGCATAGCGCGCGAACACCGCCTGCAGCGGGTCCATATGCACCGAGAGCCATTTGGCGCTGGCGTCGAGCAGGGCGAAGAACAGCACCGCGCCGCAGATCAGCCCGATGGCGATCAGCCGCGAGCGGCGCGTTTCCGGAAGATGGCTGGAGGCGGCGGGCAATTCGGGTCCGTCGAGGGGCGGCGAGAATGGCCGTGCCAGAGTGGACCGATTTGCGCCGGCGGGCCAGCGGCACGACGCATGCGCTCCATGCGTCGCCCGGGTTCGGCCGCCCCGGCAGCGGCGCGTGCCGGCTCAGGCGTCGCTGTCGGCCTCGTCGCCATCCGCCTCCTTGACCTGTGTCCAGACCGCATCCAGCGCCTGCGCCGTCTTGTGGCCGCTTTCGGTGAGGGCGACCTGCACCAGACGCCCGTCGCGGCCGCCGCCCTCGCGCGTCACCAGCCCCTGCAGCGACAGCCGGCCGATGGTCTTGGAAACGGTCGGCGGCTTGACCCTGAGCAACGAAGCGAGCTCGCCCATCGTCATCGGCGCGGGCTGCAGCGCCTTCAGCGCCTGCTCCTGGCCGGGGAAGAGGCCCAACGCGTTGAGTCGCTCGCCCATGCGGGCGCGGTGCAGACGCGCGGTGACGAGCAAGGCCCGGCCGACGCTCTTTTCGAGTGCCTTGGTCATCTCGCGCGATCCCCAGCTCAAACCCGGTCTCGATCCTTATGCGGATCAGGAAGTCGCTTCGCCGGCTGCCTGTTCGCGCGCCAAGATGACAGTGTAATGACAGCCTCCGCAGCGGCTGTCACAGAGCCCGCATCCGCTCCGTCACCGAAGCCAGGAAGGCCGCACGGCTCTCCGGCGTCGCCCGGTTCATGTCGTAATGGGCGAGATAGCGCGGCCGCGCCGTCGGGTGGCAGACCGCCCGCAGCACCCGGCAGACCGCCTTGCGCGGCGGGTCGCCCATCAGAAAGGCGCGCCAGCGCGTGCCGCCATAGGTGGTGACGGCGACGAGCTTGCGGATGGTCCAGAGATTGGGCCGGACCTTGCCATCGACCAGCTTGAAGGAGATGCCAGGCAGGAAGACGCGGTCGAAGAAGCCCTTCAGGATCGCCGGATAGCCGAAATTCCAGACCGGATAGCACAGCACCAGCGCCTCGGCCGCCTGCACCCGGGCGACATAGCCGGCGACGGGATCGGTGTTCGTGGCGAGGTCGTGATAGCCGACGCGCTCGGCCCGGCTCAGCACCGGATCGAAGCCCTCCGCATAGAGATCGCAGTCGTCGACCTCGTGCCCGGCCGCCCTCAGGGTCTCGACCACCGCCGCATGCAGCGCGGCGCCGTAGCTTTCGGGATTGGGATGGGCATAGAGGACGAGGACGCGCATGCTTAGCCGACCCCGGCTTCGGAGAGGCTGCGGAACAGGAAGGTGCCGCCCGCACGGTAGTCATAGGAGGGGTCCTCCCAGGCGATCATCTTGCCCGGGTTGAGCAGGCCCTGCGGGTCCGCCTCGCGCTTGAAGGCGAGCTGCGCCGCGTCAGTCTGCTTCATGCCACCCTCCTCCAGCGTGTAGCGGTGCGGATTGAAGATCGGCGCGCCCATCTCCTCATGGATGGTCATGATCTCCTCCAGCCGCTCCTCCGTGGTGAAGCGCACCAGCGGCAGGCCGAAGCAGGTGACCTTGCCGTCGAAGCGAACGAATTCGAGATGGCAGATCACCTCGTCCCCGAAGCGGGCATGAATGCGCTCGACCAGATCGACCTGGTTGGGGAAGGGATAGAGCACCTGCAGATAGGTGATCGCGGGATCGACCCGCAGCGCCCGAAGCGTGGTGTGGTTCCAGCCCAGCTCGTAAGCCGGCGGCAGGCCCTTGGCCTCCTCGGGCGACAGCCTGTCCGAACGCAGCAGCAGTTCCGCGCCCTTGAAGCGCCGCGCATAGGCCAGCAGCGAGTCCAGCGCGAAATCGGCGACCATGATGATGACGAGATGGCTGTCGCGCGGCAGGAACTTGCGGTGGCGCAGGAAGTAATCGTGCGGGGCCGGCGCGGCGACGACGCAGAGATTCTTCAAAGCCAGCCCGTCCTGCTCGCCGAGGCTGTTGGCGAACTCCGTCGCCGCGCGCAGGGTATCGAAGCCCAGGATCGCGTCGACCCACGCATAGGCCGGCCCGAGCGGCATCTCGACCTGGGTGATGATGCCGTTGGTGCCATAGGCATGGGCGACCTTGTGCAGATCCTCGCCCTGGAGCTCGAGGATGCGTGGGCTTGCCTCCATCGTCGCGACCCGCAGCCGGATGATGTTGCCCCAGTCGCGCAAGCCGCCCCATTTGATCGAGCCGACGCCGCCCGAGCCGCCGGCGATGAACCCGCCGATCGAGGCCGTCTGGTAGGTCGAGGGGTGGAGCCGCAGTTCCTGTCGCGAATGGGCCCGCGTCTGCTCGTCGATCCGGGCCATGATCGCGCCGGGCTCCGCGACATAGCGGCCGGGCGCGATGTCGAGCACCTTGTCGAAGCCCGAGAGATCGAGCAGCACCCCGCCCGAGAGCGGCATGGCCTGGCCGTAATTGCCGGTCCACGTGCCGCGCGGCGTCACGGGGATGC
>NCCO01000125.1 GCA_002279705.1 Allobosea sp. 12-68-7 | reverse complement strand
GAAAACACCCGCGGCGGCATCTCCAAGAAGAGCATGATCCACAACGACGCCACGCCCGACATCCGGATCGATCCTGAGACCTATGCGGTCGTCGCCGACGGCGAATTGCTGGTCTGCGAACCCGCGACGGAACTGCCGCTGGCGCAGCGGTATTTCCTGTTCTAGTGGATTGATTGGGACAAAAGAGTCCGGCTTGGTTCGCGCCGAATGTCCGCCCGCTGGAGAGCGGTCAACGGGAAAAATCGACCCGTTGGGGACGTTGCGCGAAGTCGAAATTGCCTTAGCCTTGGGCGAGAGACGATCTCTCGGCAGGAATGCGATGCCCGATCAGTCGAGCACAGGCGCGGCACTGCTCAATGCTGCAACGCTTGGTGACGAGGAAGCCGTTTGGAAAATTGCGGCAAACGAACCGTATGGAGATTTGGCTTATAGCAATCCACGCTCGATCTGGCCTGAGGTTCTGGCCACTTTGAGGATAGCCAGTGAGGAGATGGCTGCCGCGATTGGCACATGCCTGCTTGAGCACATGTTGGAGGTCGATTTCGACTTCTTCCACGACGCCATCAGCAAAAGCATGTCGGAGGTGCCTATGTTGGCTGATGCTGCATCGACGATGTCGAAGTTCGGCCAATCACTCTCCCCCGTGAATTCTGCCAAGTTCGACGACCTGACGCAGAAAGCATGGCGCTTGCGGCATCGAGAGTGAACGCATAGTCCCGTCCGCTTCCAACCCTCTTGCGACATTCCGAACGTCTGCAAACCGGTACGGCCGCGTCGATCTTCCCGAATTCTGACGACGGTCACCGGCGGGTACCAAGCGTCCGATTCAATCCACTAGTTCATGAACAGGCTATCGGGTGCGGAGCTGATTGGGCGGCGTTCGTCAACGGCCAGCCGACGGAATTGAGAGATTTAGTAGCACGAATGATCAATCGTGCTACTAAGGCGGGATGAAGCGCATCCCGCTCAACATCCAGACGCTCTATGCCGATCTGCAGCAGCAGATCGAGACCGCATCGCCGGATGAGGCCACGGTCGTGGCGACGACCGTCGGTGGCATCGCCTATCTGCGACTGCAGCGATGGGTCGGTGCGAGCCGGACGATCGAGCATCTCGGACGCAGCGACGATCCCGATGTGCTGGCGCGTGCCGAAGCGGCCAGAGCGGAAATGGCCCACCGGCAGGAACGGCGAAGGCTGGTCTCGGCGCTGCGCCGCCTCATGCCGGCGCCCGCACCGATCCTCGGCAAGGTGTTGGATGCCGTGTCGCAGGCCGGTCTGTTCCGGCGCGGGGCGGTGCTCGTGGGAACGGCCGCCTATCAGTGCTACGCGCCGCTGCTCGGGACGATCCTGCCGTCGGCGAGCGTGATGACGCAGGATGCCGACCTCGCGACCGCCGATCTGGCTCTGCAGGGCGATAGCGAGGGCGACAGCCTGCTGGCCATCCTTCGGAGGGCGGACAAGACCTTTGCCGGCCTGCCGAGCCTCGATGCAAAGGCGCCGCCGGCGCGCTTTCGCAATGCCGACAACTTCGTCGTCGATCTTCTGACGCCCCAGAGACGCCGCACGGATCCCAATCCGATGCCGCTGCGCCGCCTGGCCGCCGGCGCCATCCCTCTGCAGCAGCTCGACTGGCTGATCTTCGAACCGGTTCCCGCCGTGGTCCTGCATGGGGCCGGCATTCCCGTCGTCTTGCCGCAGCCGGCGCGGTTCGCCGTCCACAAGATGATCCTGGCCCAGAAGCGCCGGGCTCACGAAGCGGCCAAGAGCCGCAAGGATCTCGAACAGGCGGCGGCGCTCGTCGCTGTGCTGCGGGAGACCGCCCCCTTTGCTCTCGCAGATGCCATGGCCGATGCGAGCGCTCGCGGCCGCGAGGGCTGGGCGACGCCGATCGAGCGCTCGCTGTCGCAGATCGGCGCGGCCTTTCCCTGAACCGTCTGCATCCGCCAGCCGCTCCTTCGCGTCATCGGACTTCATGTCCATCGCGTTCGGAGCCTGGCCTTTGGTCCGATCCCTTTCTCGTCATCGCCCGCATCGAGGTCCGCCCGGATGCCTGGGAGACGTTTGTCGCCGCCGCTACCTGCATCGAGGCCACCCGCCGCGAGTCCGGATGCCTCGCCGACGAGATCCATGAAAGCCTGACGCGGCCCTACCGCTTCGTGTCGTTCGAGAGCTCGGAAACCCGCGCCGACATCGACCGGCATAGGGGCTCGCCGCATATGCGGGCCCTTCTGGATGCAGCGAGGGCTTGCGTCACGGCGCCTCCGGTGATCGAAGTGAGCGAGCCGCGGTCGATCGACCGCCTCTGATTGTCGCTGTTAGTCACGGACTGATCCATCATGCTTCGCGCCACCTCCGTCGTTCGCAAGGCCGCCGTCAGGCAAGACCGCGTCGTCGATACGCTGACGCTCGACCATGACGACCGCAACCGCCGCCGCCTCGCGCTCAAGGCCGATGGCGGGCTCGACGTTCTGCTCGACCTCGAGAAGGCGACCGCGATCGGCGACGGCGACGCCGTCAAGCTGGAGGATGGCCGCCTCGTGCTGGTCAAGGCCGCGCCGCAGAGCCTGCTCGAGATCAAGGCCGAGAACCCGCTGCGGCTGATGCGCGTCGCCTGGCATATCGGCAACCGGCACACGCCGGCCGAGATCACGGCCGAGGCGATCTATATCGAGAACGACCACGTGCTGGCCGAGATGGTGCGCGGCCAGGGCTGCGCGATGCAGGCCGTGATGCGGCCCTTCCAGCCCGAGCGCGGCGCCTACGACCACGACCACGCCCATTGCGACCATCCCAGCCACGCCCACGGCCATCATGATCATGGTCATCACGACCACCACCATGATCACGACCACGCGCATCATGGGCACGATCACGCGACGCACGCCCATGGTCATGCCGAGGCGCATGCTCATGCCGACGAGGGGCACGCCCATGCGGAAGCTCACGCGCAGGCCCATGGCGATGCCTGCGGCTGCGGCCACGATCATGCGCACCATGATCACGCCCATCACGACCACGGCCACAAGCATGGCGCCGAACACGGCCCCAAGGGCCACAGCCACGATCACTGAGCGGCGCGCATGGCGGCCCATCTGCCCCTGATGGTCTGGCTGTCGCCGTCCTTCCCGGTCGGCGCCTTCGCCTATTCTCACGGCCTCGAATGGGCCTTCGAGAGCGGCGACCTGCAGGACGCCGAAACCCTGCGGGACTGGCTCGAGGCGCTCGTCTCGCACGGCTCGTTGCGCAACGACCTGATCCTCTTCGCCTGTGCCGCCCGTGCCATCGCGGCCGGCGACGAGGCGGCGCTCGCGGAGATCGCCGAACTCGCCCTGGCCCTGGCCAATTCGGCCGAGCGCCGGCTCGAGACGGTGACGCAGGGCAACGCCTTCGTCGCGGCGCTGCGGGCCGCCTGGCCCTGCGACGCCATCGAGCGCCTCAAGCGGGTCTGGCCGGGTGACGTCGCCTATCCGGTCGCCGTCGCGGCGGCCAGCGCGGGGCACGCCCTGCCGCTCGCGGCGTCGCTGGAGGCCTATGGCCTGGCCTTCGTCGCCAATCTCGTCTCGGCCTCGGTTCGGCTCGGCATCGTCGGCCAGACCGACGGGCAGAGGCTCACTGCCGGCTTGGTTCCCGCCGTGCAGGCGGCGGCCGCGGAAGCCGAGCCTGCGACGCTGGATGATCTCGGTGGCTGCGCCTACCGCTCCGACCTCGCCTCGCTGCGCCACGAGACGCAGTATTCGCGGCTGTTCCGCTCATGAGCGCCTGTTCGAGATATCCCTCGGCCCTCATCCTGAGGAGCGCTCGGAGAGCGCGTCTCGAAGGATGCTCCAGAAGCCACCCGAACGAACTGGACCATCCTTCGAGACGCCGCTGACGCGGCTCCTCAGCATGAGGGCTGGCGTTTCCAAACGGGCTCCGAAGACGGTGCGCGATTTGCTTGCCTGCTCTGTGCTTTGCCTCGCCGCTCCGGCCGGCTACGTTGCTACGACATAAGGGATTCACGCAGATGTCACGTTCTCCCCATGGTCCGCTGCGCGTCGGCATCGGCGGCCCCGTCGGCTCCGGCAAGACGGCGCTGATGGAGGTGCTCTGCAAGCGCCTGCGCGACACCTATGACATCTGCGCCATCACCAACGACATCTACACCAAGGAGGATGCGCGGCTGCTGACGGTGGCCGGCGCGCTGCCGCAGGAGCGCATCATGGGCGTCGAGACCGGCGGCTGCCCGCACACCGCGATCCGCGAGGACTGCTCGATCAACCTCGCCGCCGTCGAGGAAATGCGCAGCAAATTCCCCAACCTCGACATGATCCTGATCGAATCCGGCGGCGACAATCTCGCCGCCACCTTCTCACCCGAACTGGCGGATCTGACGATCTACGTCATCGACGTCGCGGCCGGCGAGAAGATCCCGCGCAAGGGCGGCCCCGGCATCACCCGCTCCGACCTGCTGGTCATCAACAAGACCGATCTCGCCCCCCATGTCGGCGCGGATCTTGCAGTCATGGAACGCGACACGAAGACGATGCGCGGCAAGCGGCCTTACGCCTTCACAAACACCAAGGCGGGGGAGGGCGTCGATGTCGTCATCGACTTCATCGAGACGGCGGGTGGCCTGCGGACCGCTCCGGCCGCGTGACGGACATGCAGGGGAGACGGCGATGCGCACGATGGCGAAACGAGTGGGGCTGGTGGTGATCGCGTCGGCGCTGGCCGGGCCGGCCCTGGCGCATACGGGTGTCGGCGCCGTGCATGGCTTCGGGGCCGGCCTCATGCATCCGCTCTTCGGCCTCGACCATGTCCTCGCCATGGTCGCGGTCGGTCTCTGGGCCGGGCTCACCGGTGGGCGGGCGCGGCTGGCCTATCCGCTCGCCTTCGTCGGCATGATGGTGCTCTCCGGACTCTGGGGCATGTCGGGAGCGGCCTTGCCGGGGGTGGAAATCGGCATCGCCGTTTCCGTCGTCGTGCTCGGCCTCGCGATCGCGCTGCGGGCGACGCCGCCGCTGGCGGCGGGCGCAGCCGCCTGCGCGATCTTCGCGATCTTCCACGGCCATGCCCATGGCGCCGAACTGCCGCAAGGGTCGAGCGGGCTCGGCTATGCGCTCGGCTTCGTGCTGGCGACCGCCGCGCTGCACGGCGCCGGCCTCGCTCTGGCCGGCCTGCTGGCGGCACGTGCGCCGCTGCTGGCCCGCGTCGCCGGAGGCGGGCTGGCGCTGGCGGGCGTCGCCATTCTCGCGAGCTAACCCTCTGAGAACCCGGCCGGCCCTTGGCGAGACGGCAGGGCCGGCGGAAGCGAGCCTCCGGCGTCAGATGATGCGGCGCCGCAGCCAGCCGCCGATCTGCTCGACCGCGACGACCAGCGCGAAGACGGCCAGGATGATGGTCAGCGCGGTGTCGTAGTCGAACAGGTCGAAGGCGACCTTGAGTTCGACGCCGATGCCGCCGGCACCGACCAGCCCGAGCACGACCGAAGCCCGCGTCGCCTTCTCCACGCAAAACAGCGAGGTCGCGATGAAGGATGGCATCGCATTGGGCACCACCGCCGAGAAGATCAGTCCGGTCTTGCTCGCGCCGATCGTCGAGAGCGCCTCGCGCGGGCCCTTGTCGGTTTCCTCCATCGCCTCGGCGAAGAAGCGCCCGGCATAGCCGATCGTGTCGATCATCAGCGCCAGCACGCCGGCCGCGGGGCCGAGCCCGACGGCGATGACGAAGAACAGCGCCCAGATCAGATCCGGCACCGTCCGGAAGAAGGCGATCAGCCCGCGCGCCAGAACCCGCACGATCGGATGCGGCGAGAGCCCGTCGGCGGCGAGGATCGCCAGCGGAAAGCTCAGGATCAGGCCGAGCACGCAGCCCGATACCGCCATCTGGAAGGTCGTCGCCAGCGACCAGAAGATCTGCTCGCTCCTGCTGAGGTCGGGCGGGAACATCCGCGTCAGGATGTTGCCCATATAGGGGATGCCGCGGATCAGCTTCTCGGCCGAAAGCTCCGAGCCGCTGAACGACCAGATCACCAGCGCCAGCGCCAGGAAGGCGCCGGTAAAGGCGACGGCGCTCGGCCGCTCGAAGCGGTCGACGGCGAAGGTCGGCCGCGCGGTTTGAGGCAGGCTCATGCGAACACCGGTGCCGGCGCGCGCGCCGGCTCTTCTTGAGGCTCGCCACCGTCGCCCGGCTCCTCGAAGAAGGCGGCGAGTTCGGCCTCGGTGCAATGCCCGGCCCGGCGGTCGAGCGCGATCGTGCCGCCGCCCAGCCCGACGATGCGGTCGGAAAAGCGCAGCGCATGCGCCATGTGGTGCGAGACGAAGACCAGGGTCAGCCCCTTGTCGCGCGTCAGCCGGAACAGCAGCTCCATGATCTCGCGGCCCGCGCGCGGGTCGAGGCTGGCATCGGGTTCGTCGGCGAGCACCAGCTCGGGCCGCTGCATCAGCATGCGCGCGATGGCGACGCGCTGCGACTGCCCGCCCGAGAGGGAATCGGCCCGCTGCAGCGCCTTGTCCGCCAGTCCCACGGCCTCCAGACAGGCCATCGCCTCGTCGCGCACCGCCGCCGGCGCGAGCGACTGCGCCCATGTGCGCGGCCCGGAGCGACGCGCCTGGACGCCATGCACGACATTGGAGAGCGCGCTGAGCCGCGCGACGAGATTGTGCTTCTGGAAGACCACGCCGACCCGTGCCCGGAAACGCTTCAGCGCCGATCCGCTGAGATCGCCGACCGTCTCGCCGAGCACGCTCAGCCGGCCCTGATCGGCCTCCGCCAGCCGTACGATCATGCGCAGCAGCGTCGACTTTCCGGTCCCGTTCGCCCCGATCAGCGCGAGGGATTCGCCGGCAGGCACGCAGAGGTCGAGGCGCTCGATGATGGTGCGGGGCCCGAAGCTCTTGCGCAGGCCGTCGATGGCGATGACGGGGGAGCCGGCCCCCGTCACGGACGACCCGGAGTCGGGCGAGGACGTCGTCACTCGATGAACTTGTTGAATTCGGTGATGCCGATCGTGGCATAGATCGAGCGGACATAGTCGTAGTCGCTGTCCTTGACCTCGGGCAGGAAGACGCCGCCGGTGAATTTCCGGTTGTCGTCGGTGCCGGTGACGACGGCCTTCATCAGCTCCGTGCCGTGGTCGAGAAACGCCTTGCGCACCCGGGCGACGATCTCGGGCTTCACCTTGGGGCTGGCGATCATCACGTCGTTGGGCAGGTCGCGGCCGCGCGCCACCACGGTGAAGCCGGTCTTGCTGTCGCTCTCGCGGATGCGCTGGAGATGGGTGAGGTTGAGGCCGATGGCGGCGATGTCGCCGCGCTTCATGGCCTCGACCGCGACGTTGCGCTTCACGAAGATCGGCTTGTAGTCGACATTGTACTTCAGGCCGAAATCGGCGAGCGCCTGCGCGGGCCCGAGATGCTGCGAGGTCGAGCCGATCTCGCCGAAGGAGATCGTCTTGCCCTTGAGATCAGCGACGCTCTTGATCGGCCCGTTCGCGAGGACCGCGACCTGGCTGAAATAATCCGGGCGCTGCCAGCCGACCACCGGCACCGCCTGGGTGCGAGCCTTGAACACGACATACTCGGCCGGCCCGGTCAGAACGAAGTCGACCTGGCCGGCGGCCATCGCCTCGACCGCGGCGGTGCGCCCGGACACCGCGAAGAACTGCACCTTGACGTCGGCGACCTTCTCGAAGGCGGCCTTGAACGGGCCGAATTCGCGCTGGAGCGATTCCGCCCCGTCGATGTCGGTGACGGCGAAGCGGATCGCGTCCTGCGCCTGGGCGGCAGGCGTGGCGAAGGCGGCCGCTGCGGTGAGCAGCGCGACGGCGATGGGCTTCAGCATGGGGCGGTCTCCCGATTGACGATGGGTCAGCGGCTATTGAAGCCTTGCGACGCAGGGGTGACGGCGGCTTGACGTTTCGGTGACGGACCCTGTCATGCGGCCGTCATCCCCGGATTCCATGCGCGGTCGGCCGCACCGTTTGATCGCGGCAGGGAGACGGACGTGGCGATTTCGATAACGGGCGGCGATATCCTGGGCGAGGGCCTCGAGCGTCGCGACCTCGCTGTGGCTGACGGCCTGATCGCCGCCTTCGACACCGCACCGCGCGCGGGCGCTCTCAGGCTCGATGCGACCGGGCTCCTCGTGCTGCCGGGGCTCGTCGACTGCCATGGCGATGCCTTCGAGCGCCACGTCATGCCCCGGCCGCGCGTCGCCTTCGACATCGACCTCGCTTTGAAGGATGCCGACCGGGCCCTGCTCGCCAATGGCATCACCACCGCCTTCCACGGCGTGACCTGGTCCTGGGAACCGGGCCTGCGCGGGGCGCAGAACGCCCGCGCGCTGGCCGAGTCGATCGATAAGCTGCAGCCGGAACTGGGCGCCGATACCCGCTTCCATCTGCGCCACGAGACCTTCAACCTCGATGCCGAGCCGCAGATCCTGGACTGGCTGGCCCAGGGTCGCATCGGCGTGCTCGCCTTCAACGATCACACCGAGGGCACGCTGAAGACGCGCCACCGGCCCGACAAGATCGGCAAGATGGTCGAGCGGACGGGCCTCTCGACCGAGGCCTTCATGGCGCTAGTCGAGACCGTCTATGCCCGCAAATCCGAGGTCGAGGGCTCGATCGCGCGGCTGGCGGCGGCGGCGCGCGCGGCCGGCGTGACGATGTTCTCCCATGACGACATGACGCCCGACATGCGCGCCTGGTACCGTTCGCTCGGCGTCACCGTCGCCGAATTTCCGATCGACGAGGCCACCGCACGCGCGGCCGAGGCCCATGGCGAGGCGATCGTCTTCGGCCTTGATTACTACTATCCGGCGCTGGCGCTCGCGCCGTTCCTGCTGGCGCGCCGCGGCGCGGCCTCCTTCGCCGAGGCCTGGGCGCTGGTCTCGCGCGCTCCGGCGCAGGCGCTGCGCCTCGACGACCGCGGCGTCATTGCGCCGGGCAAGCGCGCCGATCTGGTTCTCGTCGAGGAGGGCCCCCATCCCCGCATCGTCGCGACCATCGCCGCCGGCCGGCTCGTCCATCTCGCGGACCAGCGCCTGCTGGGGTGAGGCTTGCGGGGCCTCGTGGCGCTTGCGCCCCGGGGCTGATCGCGGCCCGATCCCGCGGGTGGCCGCCACAGGTGCATCGCGCCGCATTTTCGGCTAGTCAGCCGCCATGACCGCCCTTGTCCCCGAGCTGCTGCGCTTTTCCGTCGCCCCCATGATGGACTGGACCGACCGGCATTGCCGCGTCATCCACCGCCTGATGTCGCGCCGCGCGCGGCTCTACACGGAGATGGTGACCGCGCAGGCGGTGATCCGGGGCGACCGCCCGCGGCTGATCGGCTTCGACGCGGTCGAGCATCCGGTCGCGCTGCAACTCGGCGGCAACGATCCGGCGCTTCTGGCGCAGGCTGCCCGGATCGGCGCCGATTTCGGCTATGACGAGATCAACCTCAACTGCGGCTGCCCCTCCGACCGTGTCCAGGGCGGGGCCTTCGGCGCCTGCCTGATGCGCGAGCCCGCGCTCGTCGGCGACTGCGTCGCGGCGATGAAGGCGGCGGTCGCGATCCCCGTCACCGTGAAATGCCGGATCGGCGTCGACGACCAGGACCCGGAAGCGGCGCTTGATGCGCTGACGCAGGCGGTGACGGCGGCGGGTGTCGATGCGCTGATCGTCCATGCCCGCAAGGCCTGGCTGCAGGGACTCTCGCCCAAGGAGAACCGCGAGATCCCGCCGCTCGACTATGACCGCGCCTACCGGCTGAAGGCGGCCCATCCCGCGCTGCCGATCGCCATCAATGGCGGCATCCGCTCGCCGGATGAATGGGCCGGCCATCTCGTGCATCTCGACGGCGTCATGGTCGGCCGCGAGACCTATCAGAACCCGGAGATTCTGCTGCGCGTCGATCCGCTGCTGTTCGGCGAGGAGGCGCCGGTTGCGGACGCCTTCGCCATGCTGGAGGCGCTGGAGCCGCATCTCGCGCGTCATCTCGAGGCCGGCGGGCGGCTGCATGCCTTCACGCGCCATCTCGTCGGCCTGTTTCCCGGCCGGCCGGGTGCGCGCCAGTTCCGCCGCCATCTCGCCGAGCATTGCGTCGCGGCCGGCGCGGGCCTGACCGATCTGCGCGCGGCGATCGCCCATGTCTCCCGCTATGACGCTGAGCGGGCCGCCTGAGGAGGCATGACGGTGGCAGAGGCGCCTTCCGAGACCGAGATCGGCCGCCGTGTCGCCGAGAGCTTCGACAAGCAGGGCTTCATGACGACGCTGGGCGCGCGACTCCTGCGCGTGGCGCCCGGCGAGGTCGAGATCGAACTGCCGGTCGGGCCGCAGGTCTCGCAGCAGCACGGCTTCGTCCATGCCGGTGCGGTCGCGGCCATCGCCGATTCCGCCTGCGGCTATGCGGCGCTGACACGGATGCCGGCAGGGTTGGGCGTGCTGACCGCCGAGTTCAAGATCAACCTGCTGGCGCCCGCTGCCGGGGAAAAGCTCATCGCGCGGGGCCGGGTGGTCAAGGCCGGGCGGACGCTGACGCTGGCTCTCGCCGAGGTGTTCGCCGTCCGGGACGGAGCCGAGAAGCTCTGCGCCATGCTGACAGCCACCTGCATGGCGGTCGGCGGCCGCGAGGGCGTGTCGGATTGACGCGCCAGCGAGACTTGACGCACCCAGTGGACGCAAGGTAACTTAACGCAATGGTTAAGTTGGAATCGTCACAGCTGGACCGGACCTTCGCGGCTCTGTCCGATCCGACGCGCCGGGCCCTGCTCGCGCGCCTCGAGGGCGAGCACGCGGTCTCGGTCAGCGATCTGGCCCGGCCCTTCGCAATGTCGCTGCCGGCGGTGATGAAGCATCTCGACGTGCTGTCGGATGCCGGGCTGATCACGCGGACGAAGACGGGCCGTACCGTCTCCTGCCGCCTCAAGGCCGACCCGATGGAGGAGGCGATGGGCTGGCTCGCGCGCTATCAGAGGTTCTGGACGCAGCGCCTCGACGCGCTGGAGGCGATGCTGGAGGCCCGCCGCAAGGCCCCTTCCGAAGCCGAGTGAGCGCAGCCCTGGGAGAGGACCGGCCATGCATGAGCGCGTCGCGACCACGCCGAGCCTGATGATCAAGCGCCGGCTGAACGCCACGCCGGCCGAGGTCTTCGAGGCCTGGACCGATGCCAAGCTGCTGATGCAATGGTTCGGGCCGGAAAACGTCGTGACGCAGGAGGTCTCGGTCGACGCCCAGGTCGGTGGCGGTTTTCGCGTGGTGATGCGGGAGAATACCGGTGAGCGCCACGAGGTCCGCGGCACCTATTCCGAGGTCGTCGCGAATGAGAAGCTGGTCTTCTCCTGGTCCTGGATCACGACGCCCGAGCGCGTCTCGCGGGTGAGCGTCACCTTCAAGCCCGATGGCGCGGCGGGCACGATCCTGACGCTGCTGCACGAGCAGCTCTTCGACGAGCAGGCGGTCAAGGGCCACACCCATGGCTGGACCGGCTCGCTCGCCAAGCTGGAGGCGCTCTTCGCCTGACGACCGGCCCGGCCTTGCTTCGTCACTGCGTTCCTCGCAATGACGGCTCGGAGGAAGGGCGCTTTTAGCCCGGGCCGGCGCCCGGCTCCGCCGTGCCGTGCTTGCTCCGGCGCCGGAAATCCCCCACAGCAGGCTCCCCTCCTGTCGGAACGCTGCCATGCTTGCTGGAATTCCCGTCGGCGACCTCGTCTTCCTCGCCATCTCGCTGGTCGCGGCGGGCGCCGTCACCGGCCTGCTCGCGGGCGTCTTCGGCGTCGGCGGCGGCGCGGTCATCGTGCCGATCCTCTACGAGGTCTTCCGCGTCATCGGCGTGCCCGAGGATGTCCGCATGCCGCTTTGCGTCGGAACCTCGCTGGCGGTCATCATCCCGACCTCGATCCGCTCCTTCAACGCCCACCGCGCCAAGGGCATGGTCGACATGTCGATCCTGAAGATCTGGGCGGTTCCCGTGGTGCTCGGTGTCATCGTCGGCAGCTACATCGCCCGCTTCGCGCCCGCGGACCTGTTCAAGATCATCTTCGTCATCGTCGCGATCTTCAGCGCGCTGCGCCTGCTCTTCGCCTCGGACCGTTGGCAGCTCGGCACGCAGATGCCCGGCAAGATACTGATGAACATCTATGGGGCCGTCATCGGCGTGCTCTCGGCGCTGATGGGCATCGGCGGCGGCCAGCTCTCCAGCCTGTTCATGACCTTCTACGGCCGCCCGATCCACCAGGCGGTCGCGACCTCGTCGGGGCTCGGCGTGCTGATCTCGATCCCCGGCGCGCTCGGCTTCATCTATGCCGGCTGGCCGAAGATGGACGTGCTGCCGCCGCTCTCCCTCGGTTACGTCTCGCTGATCGGCTTCATCCTGTTCATCCCGACCTCGATCTGGACGGCGCCGATCGGCGCGCGCCTCGCGCACCGGCTCTCGAAGCGCAAGCTCGAGGTCGTGTTCGGCCTGTTCCTGCTGCTCGTCGCGGCCCGTTTCATCTGGACGCTGCTGCATTGATCGCGGGAGGGCCCAGGTGACGGACAGCGGGCGCCCTTTCGGCATCCGGGCTCTCACCGCCGCGGACCATCCGGCGCTTGCCGCGCTGATGGTGGAGATGCAGGCGCACTACCGCGTCCCCTGTCCACCATTGCAGGCCATCCGGGACGGGCTTGCCAAGCGGCCCGACGGCGTCGAGATCCTGATCGCGGAGCGACGGGGAGCGCTGCTCGGCTTCGCCTCCGCCTGTGCGATCGATCCGGAGCAGGGCCTGACCTCGGGCTTCTTCCTGAAGGAACGCGATGTCGCCGCCGCCGCGCGCGGGCGCGGCATCGGTCGCGCGCTGATGCGCGCGCTGGCGGAGCTCGCGCTGGCGCGCGGCCACAAGCGGCTCGACTGGACCGCGGATGCCGCCAACCCCGACCTGCTGGGCTTCTACGAGGGTCTCGGTGCCATCGCCCAGCGCGAGAGGGTCGTCTACCGCCTGGCCGGAGAGGCCCTTTCGGGGCTGGCGCGGACGGACGCCTGAGCCCGTCCGCGCCGGGGCGCGGCGGGCGCTACCAGGCGACGCAGCGGCGCACGCCGCCGACGACGCCGTAGCGCCGGCAGACGACGCCGTGCCTGCGTGCGGCGGGACGGCGGACGGCGACGGCGCCGTTCGGGCCGACGCAGCCGGCGCGATAGACCCCCTTGGCGCAGACCACGGCGGCGGCCGGCGCGGGCAGGGCGAGGCTGGAGACGGCGTAGATGGCGGCGGCCGCGAACAGGCCGGTGGGCAGGCTGATCATGATCTTGCGCAT
The DNA here is from genome assembly GCA_002279705.1 of Allobosea sp. 12-68-7. GTDB lineage: Bacteria > Pseudomonadota > Alphaproteobacteria > Rhizobiales > Beijerinckiaceae > Allobosea. Next base: position 2,236 of record NCCO01000125.1, on the reverse strand, counting down.
GCGAATCTCCTGATGAAATCGCTCGTCTGAAACGCCCCGAAGGATGCGCCGCCATTCCGTATCGTCAAGGTGGTCCGACGCTCTTCCGGGCTCCGAGCCGGGCAGGCAGTTCGGTCATGATCGCCCGGCGCTCCGCCTCGCTCAGGTTGCTCCAGCGCCCGATCTCGTCGAGCGAGCGGCCGCAGCCGAGGCAGAGCCGGGTGGTGGGGTCGAGCTGGCAGAGCTTGACGCAGGGCGAGGAAATCGCGGTCACGACAGGCCTGCCCCCAGCATCAGCGCGAAGCCGAGATAGAGCGCGATCTCGTCGAGCTGCTGCGTCGCCCCCGCGACATCGCCGGTCTGGCCGCCGATCAGCTGGCGGCACAGGCGCCTGACGAGAAGCGCTTTGAGGGCGATCAGCGCGAGCCCGAGTCCCAGCCCCGCGAGCGGCAGCCGGCAGGTGAGCGCGACCCCACCCGCGAGCAAAAGGCCAATGGCGGAGGCCAGCCAGGCCGTCGTCAGGCTCGGCCGACCGACCGAAGCCGAGGCACCCACCGGGCGGGCCGGCGCCATCCCCGCCAGCAGATGCAGGCCCGACAGGCGCGACAGCACGGCCGCCGCCACGAGGGCACCGCTTGCTGCCGGAGGCCCGGCCCGGTCGAGGATCAGCGCCAGCGCGAAGACGCGCAGCAGCAGCGCCAGTCCCATCGCCAGGGCGCCATAGCTGCGAAGAGCCCGTCGGCACTGTCGGCGAGTCCGTCCTCATGCAGCGCGCCCGTCGTCACCGCCAGCGTCGCGAGGGCGAGCGCAGCCGAGAGCAGCCCGCCGAGTCCGGCGGCTCCGGCGCCAGCCAGAACGAGTGCGGCCGGCAGGGCGATGACCAGCGCCGCGAAGGGCAGGGCGCGTGGCACGGTGCGGAAATCGGGTGCGGCATGGGGATCGGCCTCGGCGGGCAGGGCCGGGACCGGCAGACGCGAATAGAAGCGGATGCAGATCGCGGTCGCGACGATCCAGCCGGGCCAGGCCGGCTCGGCGCCCGCTGGCGGCACGGGCGCGGCCTGCGGCGGCGCGGCATCCCTGTCCTCGATTGTCTTCATCCGCCACAGCCTATAGCAGCAGCGGCAACCGCGGGGCCATCGCCGAAGCGCCGCTGCCTGCCCTTAGCCACAGAGTCCGCCATGGCCGTTTCTGGATTGCCCTTCGACGACATCCGCGAGCTGATCGCCGCGATGCCCGGCCCCGATATGGCGGCCGCGAATAGGGTGCGCGCCCGCGACAAGGAGCTCACGAAGCCCGCCGGCAGCCTCGGCCGCATGGAGGAGATCGCCGAATGGCTCGCCGCCTGGCAGGGCAAGGGCAAGCCCTCGGTCGACCGCCCGCTGGTCTGCGTCTTCGCCGGCAATCACGGCGTCGTCGCCCAGGGCGTCTCGGCCTTTCCGCAGGCGGTGACGCGCCAGATGCTGGAGAATTTCGCCGCCGGTGGCGCCGCGATCAACCAGATCTGCGCCGCCTTCGACCTCGGCTTCAAGGTCTTCGACCTCGCCCTCGATCTGCCGACGGGCGATTTCACCCAAGGCGACGCCCTCGACGAGCGCGCCTGCGTCGCCACCATGGCCTTCGGCATGGAGGCGCTGGTCGGCGGCACGGATCTGCTCTGCCTCGGCGAGATGGGCATTGGCAACACCACCTCGGCGGCGGCGATCTACGCCGCGCTCTATGGCGGCGACGCCGCCTTCTGGTGCGGCCGCGGCACGGGGCTGGACGATGACGGCTTGAAGCGCAAGGTCGCCGCCGTCGAGGCCGGCATCGCGCTGCACCGCGCCCATCTCAAGGACCCGCTGGAGGTGCTGCGCCGGCTCGGCGGGCGCGAGGTCGCGGCGATCTGCGGCGCCATCATCGCCGCCCGCTCGCAGCGGATTCCCGTGATCCTCGACGGCTATGTCGTCACCGCCGCCGCCGCGATCCTGCACGCGATCGAGGCCTCCGCGATCGACCATTGCATCGCCGGCCATCTCTCGGCCGAGGGCGCCCATGCGCAGGTGCTGGCGAGGCTCGGCAAGGCGCCGCTGCTGGCGCTCGACATGCGGCTGGGCGAAGGCTCGGGCGCCGCTCTCGCCGCCAGCCTGGTCAAGGCGGCGGCCGCGATCCACAACGGCATGGCGACCTTCGCGCAGGCGGGCGTGGCGGGGAAGGACTAGCGCTGCGCCTGTCGTGTGAGTGGTATGTGAGGGGGCTGTAAAAGGTATAATTTCTATAC
>NCCO01000124.1 GCA_002279705.1 Allobosea sp. 12-68-7 | reverse complement strand
CCGACCCGCTTTCGCCGACGATTCCCAAGACCTCGCCCGGGTAGAGGTCGAAGCTGACATCGGCGCAGCCGATGCGGGGGCCGTAGTGCTTGGTCAGTCCATCGACCCGCAGCAGAGGCTCGTCCGTGGTGGCAATCCGGTCCATGATCGTCATCGCGCACCCGCTGTAGCGGGCCAAATTCCTTCGAAGGAATTTGCAAAAGTCTTCGAAGACTTTTGGTCCCCACCCAACCGTCCTTCGTGGCCTTCCGCCCTGCGTCCGGCGCAGAAGTCCGTGTCCGAACAGACGAACATCCGCCCGCCCTCGTCGTCGGTGATCACCTCGTCCAGATAGCTGTCCTTCGCCCCGCAGAGGTCGCAGTCATGCGGGGCTTTCGAGGTCTCGAACGGGTGGTCGTCGAAGTCGAGGCTGACGACATCGGTCCAGGGCGGCAGCGCATAGATACGCTGCTCGCGTCCCGCGCCGAACAGCTGGGTCGCCGGGTTGCCCGACAGTTTCGGATTGTCGAACTTCGGGATCGGCGAGGGATCCATCACATAGTGGCCCTCGACCTTGACCGGATAGGCGTAGGAGGTCGCGATCTGGCCGTGCCGCGCAATGTCCTCATACAGCTTCACATGCATCAACCCGTATTCCTCCAGCTCGTGCATCTTCCGCGTCTCGGTCTCGCGCGGCTCGAGGAACCGCAGGGGTTCCGGGATCGGGACCTGGTAGACGAGGATCTGGCCTTCGGTCAGCGGCGTTTCCGGGATGCGGTGGCGGGTCTGGATGATGGTGGCGTCCATCGTCGCCTCGGTCGTGGCGACGCCGGCGGTGCGCTGGAAGAAACGGCGGATCGAGACGGCGTTGGTGGTGTCGTCCGCGCCCTGGTCGATGACCTTCAGCGTGTCCTGGGGGCCGATGATCGCCGCCGTGACCTGGATGCCGCCGGTGCCCCAGCCGCGCGCGAGCGGCATCTCGCGCGAGCCGAACGGCACCTGATAGCCCGGCACGGCCACGGCCTTGAGCAGCGCGCGGCGGATCATCCGCTTCGTCTGTTCGTCGAGATAGGCATAATTGTAGGCGGGGCTGGTCTCGTCGCCCGGCAGGGTCTGGTGAACAGTCATTCCGCGGCCTCCGGCAGCGTCTCGGGTTCGGCCGCGAGGCGCGCCTCGCGCTCGCGGCGGATGCGACGGATCAGTTCGAGCTCGCCCTGGAAATCGACATAGTGCGGCAGCTTCAGATGCTCGACGAAGCCCGCCGCCTCGACATTGTCGGAGTGGTAGAGGACGAATTCGTCCTGCTGCGCCGGGTACTCCGCCGCCTCGCCGAATTCGCGTGCCTTGAGGGCGCGGTCGACGAGCGACATCGACATGGCCTTGCGCTCGCTATGGCCGAAGGCCAGGCCGTAGCCGCGGGTGAATTGCGGCGGAACATCCTTTGAGCCGGCAAATTGGTTGACCATCTGGCACTCGGTCAGGGTGATCTCGCCGAGATCGACCGCGAAGCCCAACTCCTCGGGCACGAACTCGACCGAGACCTCGCCGACGCGGATCTCGCCGACGAAGGGATGGTTGCCGCCGAAGCCGCGCTGGACGGAATAGCCGAGCCCGAGCAGGAAGCCCTCGTCGCCGCGCGCCATCGCCTGCAGGCGGACGTCGCGGTCGGCGGGGAAGGAGACCGGCTCGCGGGTCAGGTCGAAGGGCCGAGGGTCTCCCTCGGGCGCGACCTCCGGCTCCATCAGCCCCTCGGCGCCGAGGATGTCGGGCACGCGGGGCATGCGGGCGTCGAGGGGGGCGTGAAGGCCGTCATGCTCGGGCTCGACCCGAGCATCTCCTGCCGCGGTCGTGCTGGATGCGCCTTCTCGTCCCGATATGGTCGGGTCAGGCCCGACCATGACGGAAGGTGCCCCTTCATCCATCAGCGCGAAATCGAACAGCCGGTGGGTGTAGTCGTAGGTCGGGCCCAGCACCTGCCCGCCGGGGAGATCCTTGTAGGTCGCCGAGACGCGGCGGCGGATCGCCATCTGTGCGGTGTCGACGGGCTCCGACGAGCCGAAGCGGGGCAGTGTGGTGCGATAGGCGCGCATCAGGAAGGCGGCCTCGATGACGTCGCCCTGCGCCTGCTTCAGCGCCAGTGCCGCGAGGTCGGCATCATAGAGCGAGCCCTCGTTCATGACGCGTGCGCAGGCCAGCGCCTGCTGCTCGCGGATCTGGGCGACGCTGATCTCGGGAACGGCCGCGTCGCCGCGGCGTGCTTCCGCGACGCGCTCATGGGTGGCGAGGATGGCAGCTTCGCCGCCTTTGACCGCGACATACATCAGGCAGCCTTGCCGATTTGCGTGGAGCGCGGCAGGCCGATGACGCCGTCGGCATGGGCCAGCAGCAGATCGACGCCGAGCGGGTAGGCGGCGTTGTTGCCCGCGACCTCGGCCCAGAAGCCCGGGCGCAGCCCCGCCGGGGCGATGTCGCGCCGGGTTGCAATGCCGGGGCCCGCAAGGGTTACCGTCCCGCCGCCGTGGAAGGCGGCGCATTGCACGATGATCGTCGTCGACCGATCGGGGAACTGATCACTGCCCGGATCGAAATCCGTCAGCCGCGGCGCCGGCGCGGCGCCGTCGATGACGGCGAAGGCGGCCCGGCGCGGTTCCTCGACGAGGGCCGCTCCGCAATGGAAGCGCAGCCAGGCTCCGGCCGGGCCGTCGCGCAGCGCAGTCGGCAGCCAGATCGGCGTCTCGTAATCCGCCAGCGTCAGGAGGGTGGTCGCGGTCGCCGCATGCAGTCCCTCGGGCGGCGCGACGCCGCCACTGACGGCCTGCGGCGTGCCGGGCTCCGACAGGGCGACGAGCAGGGCGCGGAAGGCGGCCTGGGACTGGAAGACGGGGTCGGTGAAGCCCGCGCCGATGAGGGTGTCGGTCGCCATCACGCGCCCCTGACGAGAGTGAAGAAGTCGACCTTGGTCGCGGCGGCCTTGCGCGAGGCGAGCTCATGGGCCGCGGCCTGGCGGGCGGCGAGGTCACTGACGGCCCGGTGCAGGGGCGAGGTCGCCTCCTCGCGCTGGAGCCTGGCGTCGAGGATGGCGGCGAGGCGCGCCTTGCGGGCGTCGCGACCCAGCGCATAGGAGAAGCCCATCGGCCCGTCGGAGAGCCTCACGACGCAGCGCGTCACGGTCGCCTCGCCGAGGTTGAAGCGGCGGCCGGCGCCCCCGGCGCGGCCTTCGACCATCACCGTTCCGGTCTCGGGGGCCTTGAGCAACTCGTGGCGGGGCAGCTCCGGACCGACCAGTTCGGCGATCTCTGCCCGGCTGGCGCGGGCGAGGATCGCCATCCAGCGCTGCCTGTCGATGGTGGGTGCCGTCATCGTCGCCTGCCGTCTGGCTGTTTTGGAATGTCTAGACTATAATAGGGTGTCTGCCCGGAAAGGTCTATACATTTTGGATGACAGTTTTTTGACTGAAGGTCCCGTCGCCGACGCCGGTGTCGCCGACAGCGGGACTGCCTGGCGCCGCATCGCCGACGATCTGTCCGCCGCGATCGCCCGTGGCGACCATGCCACCGGTGACACGCTGCCGGCGGCCACGGCTCTCGCGGAGCGCTATGGCGTTCACCGCCACACGGTGCGCCAGGCCTTTCGGCATCTGGCCGAGCAGGGGCTGGTCACGGTGTCGCGCGGGCGCGGCACGCAGGTGAGCCCACGGCGCGTCGCCTACCCGCTCGGCCGGCGTGTCAGCATGCGGGCCAATCTCGGCCGGCTCGGGCTCGCCGGCTCGAGCCGGATGCTGTCGGCCGCTCAGGTCGAGGGGGAGGCGGACATCTGCTCGACCCTCGGGCTCGAGGACGGTGCCCGGCTGTGGCGCGTCGAGGGGCTGAGCCTGGCCGACGGCACGCCGATGGGCACGGGCACGCACTGGCTGTCGGTTGCGCGCTTTCCCGATTTCGATGCGGCGTTCCGGGACGGCGGAGCCTCGATGACAGCGGCGCTGAAGGCTTATGGCATCGCCGACTATGTCCGCCTGTCGACGCGGCTGACAGCCCGACTCGCCAGCGAGCGCGAGGCCGGACTGCTGCAAGTCGAGCCGGGGGCGCCGGTGATGGTCTCGGTCGCCGTCGATGGGCTGCCGGACCTGACGCCGATTCATCTCGTCAGCAGCGTTTTCGCCGGCGAGCGCATGGAGATGGTGGTCGAACCCTTCGCGGAGTGACGAGGAGGCGTATCGCGCCTCCTGTCATTCCGGGGCGGCCCTCTGGGCCGAACCCGGAATCCACGAACGGGTTGAACGTCACGATGTGACGTTCGCCATGTCGGAGCGCCAACCCGGACGATCTCACCCCGTCATGGGTTCCGGGTTCTTTGCTTTGCAAAGCCCCGGAATGACACGCGTTGGTTTCAGGTCGCGCGCTGGCCGATGATCGCGAAGCGCAGTTTGGCGGAGAGGAAATCGATCGCGGTGACGGCGGCCAGGATCAGCAGGATCAGGAAGGAGACCTGCTGCCATTCGAGGGTCCGGATCGTCTCGGCGAGATAAAGGCCGATGCCGCCGGCGCCGACGATGCCGATGATGGTCGAGGAGCGGGTGTTGGATTCGATGTAGTAGAGCACCTGGCTCGCGATTACCGGCAGGACCTGCGGGATCAGGCCGAAGCGGATCTCGTGGAGCTTGTTGCCACCCAGCGAGGTGACGCCCTCGACCGGCTTGCGGTCGGCGGATTCGATGGCTTCCGAATAAAGCTTGCCGAAGGCGCCGATATCGGAGGTCATGATGGCGAGCATGCCGGCGAAGGGGCCCAGGCCCACGACATTGACCCAGATCAGCGCCCAGATCAGCGCATCGACGCCGCGCACCGTGTCCATCGAGCGGCGTGCCAGGAAATGGACGATGCGGTTGGCGACGACGTTCTTGGCGGCGAGGAAGCCGAGCGGAAAGGCCAGGATCGCGGCCAGAATCGTGCCGAGGAAGGCGATGGCAATGGTCTCGATCAGGGCCTTGAAGAAAAGCATGCCCCGCGCCCAAGAGCCGGGATCGGGCGGCAGCATCAGCACGACGAATGTGCCGAGATTGCCGAAGCCGCTGACGAGACGCCAGAACGAGACCTCGAGGGTGGAAAGCCCGTAGACGAACAGGCCGACGAGACCGACGACGACGGCGATCGTGGTCAGGCGCGTGCGCAGCGAACCGTCGATCGCGGTCTTGTGACGTTCGGCCAGCGCGGCGCGGTCGGAGGCGGAGAGGGCCAGTGTCATTTGCCTTGCTCCAGGCTGAGCAGCGCGTGGCGCAGGCGCTCGGTGCCGTAGTCGATCAGCATCACCGTGACGATGATCAGCAGGAGGATGGCGCTGACATCGGTGAAGTAGAACTTCCGGATGGCCTCGATCAGATCCTGGCCGATGCCGCCGGCGCCGACAAAGCCCATGATCGACGCGCCGCGGACATTGATCTCGAAGCGCAGCAGCGAATAGCTGGCGAAGTTGGAGAGCACCTGAGGGACGACGGCGTAGCGGATGACCTGCCACCAGCCGGCCCCGGTCGCGGTGAGGCCGTCGACCGGCTTCATGTCGATGTTCTCGACGACCTCGGAGAACAGCTTGCCCATCGCGCCCATGGTGTGGATGGCGATGGCGAGTACGCCGGGCAAGGGGCCGAGCCCGAAGGCGATGACGAAGATCAGCGCGAACACGAGTTCCGGCACCGTGCGGCAGAATTCGAGATAGCGCTTGGTGACGAAGCGCAGCCAGCCTGACCGGCCCAGATTGGCGGCCGCGACGAAGCAGAGCAGGAAGCCGCCGACAACGCCCAGGATGGTGCCGGTATAGGCGATCAGGATCGTCTGCCAGAGCAGCTTGAGCCAGCCATCCAGTCCCCAGAACCATTCGGCCATGTCGGCGCCGAAGGTCGCGAACCGCAGCGTCGGCATCGTGTCGAGGATGTATTTCGGGAAACGCCAGACGTTCTCGAAGAACTTGATCGGGTTGGCTTCCGAGCCGATCGCCGCTGCCACCACGCAGGCGACGAAAATCGCGACGCCGATCAGCGTCTGCCGGCGCTTCACCGCCATTTCACGCCGATAGAGATCGGCATGGGCGAGGATCGCCGGATCGTTGCGGTCGATCGCGAGGGTCATGTCGGGATGGGTCCGTCAGCCGAGGCGCAGGCGGGCCCCTCTCGCACAGCGAAAGGGGCCCGGGCGGTCAGTCGGTCAGCTGCGCTTCTTGCGGAGGTTGTCGACGAACTTCTGCAGTTCGATGGTGACGTTGTAATCCTCGTGCTTCATCGGGGCGAAGCCGGGGGACTTGCCGTCGGACAGCTTGTCGAAGGCGGCCTTGTCCTTGCTCTGCATCTCGAAGAAGGCCTTCGAGATCGCGGTCTTCAGCTCGGCAGGCAGCGACGACAGCATGGCGTAGGGGGAGCCGGGGATCTTGTCGGATTTGAAGACGATCTTGAAGTCTCCCATCTTGACCATGTTCTTGTTGGCCATGCGGGACAGATTGGAGTCCTGATCCGAGTTCCACCAGTTGAAGCCGATGTCGCAGGTGCCCTGCTGCACGGCCATAACGGCGTTCTCGTGGCTGCCGGCATTGACGGTCTTGCCGAAGAACTTGTCCGGCTCGATGTTCATCTTGGCCATGGAGTACAGAGGCACATTGTTGCCCGAGGTCGAGTTGGGGTCGACGAGGCAGAGGTTCTTGCCCTTGAAGTCTTCCAGCTTGGCGCCCGCCGCATCCTTCTTGGCATAGGCGACCGAGTAGTAGCCGGTCGAGCCGTCGAAAGCGCGCAGGGTCGCGAAAGGCTCGACGCCGCCGTTCGAGACGGTCCAGGCACGGACATATGAGGAGGGGCCGTATTCGCCGATATGGATGTTGCCGGCGCGCTGACCTTCGATCACGGCGGCATAGTCGTTGGCGACGCGGACCGTCACCTTCACGCCGAGTTCCTTGGTCAGATAGGCCGCGAACGGCGCATAGCGCTCGGTCACGCCCGAGGCGTTCTCGGCGGGAACCACGGCGAAGACGAGTTCGGGGTACTTCGCCTTCCAGTCCTGCGCGAAGGCGGGGGTGGCGAGCGCGGCGGCGAGGCCGGCAGCGGCGAGCGTCAGGGCGTGACGACGGGTCAGCATGGAGAGCTCCTGTTGGTCTTCGGGGAAAGGACGCCCGGCGCGCCGGGCGGAATTCAGGCGACGTTCTGCTTGGCGCGCTGCGCCTCTTCGCTGGCGATGGCCTCGAGCTGGTCGAGCGCCTCGGCGCCGGCATCCTTGGCCTCGATGCCGTAGAGCTTGGCCGCGACCTCGCTGGTGAGCTGATGCGGCGGGCCGTCGAAGACGACCTTGCCGGCGGCCATGCCGATCAGCCGGTCGCAGTATTTCGACGCGATATCGAGGTGATGCAGGTTCGAGACGACGGTGATGCCGTCCTCGCGGTTGATCCGGAACAGCGCATCCATCACCACCTGGGTGTTGCGCGGGTCGAGCGAGGCGATCGGCTCGTCGGCGAGGATGATCTGCGGCTCCTGGACGAGCGCGCGGGCGATGGCGACGCGCTGCTGCTGGCCGCCCGACAGCGTTTCGGCACGCTGGGCCAGGAGATGGCCCATGTCGAGACGCTCGAGGGCCGCGATGGCGCGGATCTTGTCGTCGCGAGAGAAGCTCTTGACCAGGGTCAGGGCGGCGGAGCGGTGGTTGAGCCGGCCGAGCAGGACATTGGTGAGGACATCGAGGCGGCCGACGAGGTTGAACTGCTGGAAGATCATCGCCGTGTCGCGGCGCCAGCGGCGGAGCGCCGCGCCCTTGAGGGCGGTGACGTCACGGTCGCCGGAAACGATGCGGCCCTCGCTGGGATCGGCGAGGCGGTTGAGCATGCGCAGCAGGGTCGACTTGCCCGCTCCCGACCGGCCGATGATGCCGACCATCTCGCCCCGGGGAATGGAGAGCGTGACGTTGTCGACCGCGGCATTGGTGCCGAAGCGCTTGGTCAGGCCTTCGATGCGCAGCATGATCGCGGTCCCGCGTCCAGGGGCGAGCATGAGTTTTGCCCGAGGCAGGTCATGCCGCCGGGTTCACGCTCTCTGATGGCGGACTGCTAACCAGCGCAGATGACAGTCAGGTGACAGCTGTCGTGACCGTCAGGCGCCGCGCAGGAGAAGATCGGCACAATCGCGGACATAGGCGGCCCGGAGGTCGGGCGGCGCCTGCTCGACGTTCATCAGGGCCCGATGCTGATGGAAGCCACGGAGCATCCCGACGAACTGCTCGGCCAGCACCCGGGAGCGCGCCTCGTCGAGCGGCCGGGCGAGGCCATCACCGAGATGTGAACGCTGCAGCAGAAGGGCCGAGAGGTCGTCGATGATGCGCATGGCCCCGGCCTCATAGGCGGCTCGGCCGAGGTCGGGAAAGCGCGTCGCGGCGCTCATGACGAGACGGTGGAGATCGAGGGAATGCGGGTCCAGCATCATCGTCAGGGTCTCCTCGCCGAGCCTGACGAGGGCGCTGCGGAGGTCTGCTTCGGCGATCGACCGACGCAGCGGAATCGTCAGTTTTTCAGCGAGTTGCGTGCAGATCGCGCGGAACAGCGCATCCTTGTCGGCGAAATGGCTGTAGATGGTCTGCTTGGAGACTCCGGCGCGCTGGGCGATCTGGTCGAGCGTCACCCGCTCGTAGCCTTCGGCGAGGAACATCGCGGAGGCGGCGCGAATGATCGCATCACGCTTGTCCGGCCGCGCTCTGGACGGCAGGCGCCTTGCATCCGCATCGCGGGAAGCAGAAGCTTCCGGAGCGACGGCATCTGTCACGGTGCTGCCCATCGGGCCCCTTATCAAACTGGACCGTCCAGTCTAGAATACTCACGTCGCATCGGAGCGTCCAGTTCAATGAAGCGGTTCGTCTATCTGCTCCTGCTCGTCGGCCTCGTGGGCGGTGGCTTCTACGGTTATCGCCACTACGAGAAGATGAAGGCTCCGCGCCAGGCGGCGGCCCCCGCCGCGACGGCGGCTGGGTGTTCGCGACGCCGGAGGGCGAGCGGGTCGAGAAGGGTCAGGTGCTCGTCAAGCTCGACACCGCGATCCTCGACGCCGAACTCAAGCAGCAGCAGGCCGATCTCGGACTGGCGCGCGACACCTTCGAACGCAACCGCTCGCTCAGCCAGCGCGGCGTCGGCACGCAGGTCGCCTTCGACGAGGCGACCGCCAAGCTCGCCTCCGCCGAGGCGCGGGTGCAGCTCTCGAAAGCCAAGCTCGCCCAATCGACGCTGGTCGCGCCGTTCAACGGCGTCGTCGGTCTGCGCGCGGTCAGCGTCGGCGACTTTGTCGCCGTCGGCAAGCAGCTGATCACGCTCACCAATATCGATCCGATCAAGGTCGATTTCCGCGTGGCGGAGATATTCCTTTCCCAGGTCAGAGTCGGCCAGACGATCAGCCTCAAGGTCGACGCGGTCCCCAACAAGGACTTCCAGGGCCAGATCTTCGCGGTCGATCCCGTCGTCGACATCAATGGCCGCGCGATCCGGCTGCGCGCCACCGTGCCCAACCGCGACCTCGTGCTGAAGCCGGGTCTCTTCGCCCGTGTCACCATCGTCGTCGACCAGCGTGAGAATGCGATGCTGATCCCGGAGTCCGCGGTCGTGCCGGACGGCATCGGCAAGGTCGTCTTCATTGTCGAGAACGGGAAGGCGAAGCGGGTCGCCGTGGAACTCGGCAAGCGCCTTCCCGGCAAGGTCGAGGTTCTGAAAGGTCTGACGCCGCAGATGCAGGTGGTCAGTTCCGGGCAGATGCGGCTGAGGGACGGATCCAACGTCTCGATCAAGAACGCTCCGCCGCCCGTGCAGACCAGTGCCCTGCCCGTCGCGCCGACGAGCCCCTGAGCCGAGTCCCCGCGCCATGAGCCTCTTCGCCCTCTTCGTCCGCCGGCCGGTCTTCTCGACCGTGCTGAGCCTGCTGGTGCTGCTGATCGGCGCGGTCTCCTACACGCGCCTCACGGTGCGCGAGTATCCGAACATCGACGAGCCGGTCGTCTCGGTGCGGACCGACTATTCCGGCGCCAGTGCCGAGATCATCGAAACGCAGGTCACACAGATCCTCGAGAACTCGATCGCGGGTATCGAGGGCATCGAGATCATCTCGTCGACGAGCCGGCAGGAACGCAGTTTCATCTCCGTCCGCTTCCGTCCGGACGTCGATCCCGACGTCGCTGCCTCCGACGTGCGCGACCGCGTCAGCCGCGTCCGCGGGCGCATGCCGACCGAGATCGATGAGCCGATCATCGCCAAGGTCGAGGCGGATGCGCAGCCCATTCTATTCCTGTCGCTGATCAGCAAGCGGCACAGCCCGCTTGAACTCACCGACTTCGCCGATCGTTTCATCACCGACCGCGTGCAGAACATCACCGGCGTGGCCGAGGTGCAGATCCGCGGCGAGCGGCGCTATGCCATGCGCATCTGGCTCGATCGGGCGCGGATGTCGGCCTACAACATCACGGTCCAGGAGATCGAGGCGGCGGTCCGCGCTCAGAACGTCGAGATCCCGTCGGGCCGCATCGAGAGCAACAACCGCGAATTCACGGTTCTGTCTCAGACCGGGCTGACGACTCCGGAGCAGTTCCAGCAGATCGTCGTCAAGGACGCCAACAACTTCCCGATCAAGCTGCGCGACGTCGCGCGCGTCGAACTGGGCGCGCTGGCCGAGCGCAACGCCGCCTGGTTCTCGGGCAACCCCTCCGTGACGATCGGCATCGTCAAGCAGGCCACCGCCAATCCGCTCGATGTCTCCAAGGGCATCCGCGCCGCGCTGCCGGAGATCATCGACGATCTGCCGGACGGGATGACGATCGCGACCTCCTATGACAGCTCGGTCTTCATCGACCGCTCGATCCAGGCGGTCTACACCACCATCCTCGAGGCGGTCGTCCTCGTCGTCCTGATCATCTTCATCTTCCTGCGCTCGCTGCGCGCGACGCTGATCCCGCTCGTCACCATCCCGGTGTCGCTCGTGGGCTCGTTCGCGCTGATGTATGCCTTCGGCTTCACGGTCAACACGCTGACGCTGCTGTCGATCGTGCTGGCGATCGGGCTGGTGGTCGACGATGCCATCGTCGTGCTGGAGAACGTCCACCGCCATATCGAAGACGGCATGGAGCCCAATGCCGCGGCGATCCGCGGCATCAACGAGATCGCCTTCGCGGTGGTGGCGATGACGCTGACGCTGGTCGCGGTCTACGCGCCGATGGCGTTCTCGACCGGCCGCACGGGCAAGCTCTTCATCGAGTTCGCACTGACGCTGGCGGGCGCGGTGCTGGTGTCGGGCTTCGTCGCGCTGACGCTGACGCCGATGATGTGCGCCAAGCTGCTGAGGCACAATGAGAGCCATGGCTGGCTCTACAACCTGCTGGAACGCGGCTTCAATGCCCTCTCGCGCGGCTACCGGGCCTCGCTGCGCGGCGCGCTGGCGATCCGCCCGGTGATCGTGCTGCTGGCGCTCGGCGTCGCCGGCGGCAGCTATTTCTTCTTCACCAGCCTGCGGTCGGAACTGGCGCCGGTCGAGGACCGCGGCAGCTTCACGGTGATCGGTGTCGCGCCCGAGGGCTCGACGATGGCCTTCACCTCCGAATACGCCCGCCGGGCCGAGGAGTTTTTCAAGCGTTTCCCGGATGTCCAGACCAATCTCGTCATCGTCGGCTTTCCCGACGTGACGCGCGCGCTCGCCTTCGCCCGCCTCAAGCCCTGGGAGGAGCGCGACACGAAGCAGCAGGCCATGGTGGCGCAGATCAACCGCAGCCTGTCGCAGGTGCCGGGCATCCGCCTCTTCGCGACCAACCCGCCCTCGCTCGGACAGGGCGGCGCCATCAGCAAGCCGGTCGAATTCGTGCTGCGTTCGTCGGAGCCCTATGCGCAGATCAAGGACTATGTCGACGCGGTCATCGCCGAGGTGGCCGGCTCGCCCGTGCTGACCAATGTTGAATCGAACCTCATCCTCGACAAGCCGCAGATCAAGGTTTCGATCGACCGGCAGCGCGCGGCGGATGTCGGCGTGGGCGTCGACGTGATCGGACGTACGATGGAGACGCTGCTTGGCGGCCGGCAGGTGACCCGCTTCAACATGAATGGCGAGCAATACGACGTCGTCATCCAGGTCGGTGGCGAGGACCGCAACACGCCGCAGGCCCTGCAGTCGATCTACCTGATGGGCCGGGGTGGCGCGGTGGTTCAGCTCTCCAGCCTGGTCAAGATCGAGGAGACGGTTGCGCCGAAGGAGCTGATCCGCTTCAACCAGCTGCGCGCGGCCACCATCACCGCCGTTCCCGCGCCGGGCTATTCGTTGGGCGATGCGCTGGTGGTGCTGGAACAGGCCGCGGCCCGCGTCCTGCCGAAGACGGTGCAGATCGACTATGCGGGCCAGAGCCGCGAGTACAAGCAGTCGGGCGCCTCGATCGCGATCGTCTTCCTGCTGGCGTTGGGTTTCATTTACCTCGTGCTGGCGGCGCAGTTCGAGAGCTTCATCGACCCCGTGGTGATCATGGTCTCGGTGCCGCTCTCGCTGACCGGCGCATTGGCGGCGTTGTACTTCACCGGCGGAACGATGAACGTTTACAGCCAGATCGGGCTGATCACGCTCGTCGGCCTCATCACCAAGCACGGCATCCTGATCCTGGAGTTCACCAACCAGCTTCGGGAAGAGGGCAAGGAGATGATCGTGGTGCGGTGCCGCTGGCGCTCGCGACCGGTGCCGGCGCCGAAAGCCGCTCGCAGATCGGCTGGGTCATCGTCGGCGGCATGAGCTTCGGCACCTTGCTGACGCTCTATGTGGTGCCGGTCGCCTATTCCTATCTCGCGGCCAAGAAGCGCGCGGTGCATGGGCATGTGGTGAAGGATGGGCCAGCGGCGCATCCGCAACCGGCGGAGTAAACTCAACCGTCATTGCCAGCGTAGCGAAGCAGTCCAGACAGCTGTGCCCTGTGAGCCTGGATTGCTTCGCTACGCTCGCAATGACGTAAAGCTACTGCAGCCGCACCGAGACGCTTTCGCTGGCGCCGGTGCCGTCGATCACCGAGATCCGCAGGAAGCCCTTGCCCGGCGGCTGCCAGATCGCCTCGCGACGCCGCGTCGGGTTGAGGATCGGGGCGCCGTCGACCAGCCAGGTGTAGGGCGGCGCGCCGCCCGCGACCTTGAGGTTGAGCTCGGGCCGTCCGTCGGCGGCCGAGGCGGCGAGATCGATCCGGGCGCCTTCGGGCGGGAAGGCGAGCCTCAGCGACGGCGTCGTCATCGCGGCCATGGTCTTGGGCACGTCCTGGCGCAGATGGCGCAGCGGCGGTGGCAGATGGGCCGATGTCGCGACGATGCTGTCGGGCGGCTGCGGGAAGGGGCGCGGATCGAGGCCGAGGCGCGCAAAGGCGTCGAACAGGATCGGCGCCGCGACGACGCGCCCGACCAGGCCCGGCACCGCGCCGTTGTCGGCGCGGCCGACCCAGACGCCGATCGTATGCCTGCGGTCGAAGCCGACCGCCCAGGCGTCGCGATAGCCGTAGGAGGTGCCGGTCTTGAAGGCGATGCGGCCGGGCACGGCATTGAGCGGCGGCGGCGCGCCCAGCAGCGTGTCGGCGACATACCAGGCGGCGACGGGTTCGACGAGGCGCGGCGAGGGTGAGCCCCTGTCCTCCGCCCGAACTTTCAACAGCGCGACATCTCCGCCCCGCGCCAGCCCGACATAAAGCCGCGTCAGGTCCTGCAGGGTGATGCCGAGACCGCCGAGGCCGACGGCGAGGCCGGGTGCGCCACCTTCCCTGGGCATGGCGACAGCAACCCCGGCATCGCGCAGTCGCGACAGGAAACGCTGCGGGCCGAGCGCCGAGAGCAGTTCGACCGCCGGCATGTTGAGCGAGAGCTGCAGCGCCTTGCGGGCCGAGACCATGCCCTGGAAGGTCATGTCGAAATTCTCGGGCACATAGAGCCCGTAGCGCGCCGGCCGGTCCTCCAGCATCGTCTCGGGATGGGCGATGCCGTTGTCGAAGGCGAGCGCGTAGATGAAGGGCTTCAGCGCCGAGCCCGGCGAACGCAGCGCCCGCGTCAGGTCGAGGGAGCCGGCCCGCTCGGCGGCGAAGTAGTCGACGCCGCCGACCGAGGCGCGGATTTCGCCGGTGTCGTTGTCGATCGCGAGCATGGCGATCGAGACCTGGGGGCTGAGGCCGAGGCTGCGGTCGCGGGCCAGCGCTTCCAGCGCCGACTGCAGCCGCGCATCGAGGCTGAGACGATGGCTGCGGGCGGCCGGCGCTTCCGCCACGACCTGCTCCGCGACATGGGGGGCGAGGTTGGGGAAAGGTTTGCGCGCGGTCGGGACCGGCTCCTCCCGGGCCGCCGCGACCTCGGCGGCCGTCGCCAGACCGGCCTGCTCGACGCGGGCGAGGACGCGGTCGCGGGCCTTGCGGGCGGCCTCGATGAAGCGATCGGGCCGGCGCGTCTCGGGCGCTTGCGGCAGGGCGACGAGCAGCGCGGCCTCGGCGGTCGAGAGACGCTTGGGCTCCCTGCCGAACCAGGCGAGGCTGGCAGCCCGCACGCCCTCGAGATTGCCGCCGAAGGGGGCGAGCGTGAGGTAGAGGTCCAGGATCTGCGTCTTGGTGAAGCGCCGTTCCAGCTCGACGGCGCGGACCGCCTGCCGGAGCTTGGCGGCGAGGCTGCGCTCCTCGCGCGGCTCCAGCAGGCGCGCCACCTGCATGGTCAGGGTCGATCCGCCGGAGACGATGCGGCCGTTCCACAGCATCTGACCGGCCGCGCGAACGAGCCCGAGCGGGTCGATGCCGGCATGGCTGTCGAAGCGCCTGTCCTCATAGGCCTTGAGCATGGCGAGATAGCGCGGATCGACGTCACCCGCGCCGACCGGGAGCTTCCAGCGGCCATCGGGCGTCAGGAAGGGCCGCAGCAGCCGGCCCTCGCGGTCCAGCACCACCGTCGAGCGCTCGGTCGCGGCCGCGAGGTCGAGCGGCGGGAGGGTCGCGGCGTCGTGGAGGAGGGGGGCGGCCGCGGCGGTGAGGAGCAGGGCGAGCAACGCGGCTGCGATCTTCAGCTTGCGGAAGCGGCGGCCTGTCACCGTCATGCCCGGGCTCGACCCGAGCATCTCCCGATCGAGATTCTCGGGTCTCGGCTTCGCCTCGCCCGAGAATGACGGTTTGTGATCGCTGTGCATCACCGCGCCGGGGCGATGTCCACGGTGCCGAAACCCGTCCGCCCGAAGCGGTCGGGGCGATACATGTCCTCGATCACGGCGGCAGGCGCCACATAGCGGCCGGGCGAGACGGCGCGGGCGATATAGGCGACGGTGTAGACGAGCTTCTGGTCGTTGCCGCCCGAACGCTCGAAGGCGGCGACGTAGCGGTCGTCGCGCGCCTCGGTATGGACCGGATAGACCTCCTGCTTCAGCCAGTCGAGGCCGGCGACATATGCGCCTTCGGTCAGGTTGGCGTTCTCGATCTCGAGCCCGGCGGGGACGGGATCGACGAGAAGCAGGCGGCCAAAGCGGCTGGCTGGCTCGGTGACCGTGAGGGCCACGACATAGCGCTCGTTCTGGCGCAGACGGGCGGGGTCGGCCTTCTCGCCCTTCATCGTGTAGATCACACGCTCCAGCCCGAAGCCCTGGTTGAGGGCGGGCTCGGGGCCGGTCGGGATACCGGCCACGGTGATCACCGCCTGAGCCGTCGCGGCGGCGGGATTGGCGACCGTCAGCGGCTTCTGCTCCAGCGCCGCGGCCGCGAGGGTGCGGTAGAGCGGCCCCTTCCGCTCCGTGCCGTCGACCGTCAGCGTCATGCCTTCGGCATCCTTCGCCATCGCCTGGGCGGCGAGCACCATCCAGGCCTGCTCCTGGGTCGAGGTATGGCGGGCGGCGTTGCGGGCGCCGTCGAGGATCGCGGCGGCGCGGCCGATCTCGGCCCGGTCACCGGACGATTCCGCGATCAGCGCCAGAACCGCGGCGCCGTCGCGCAGGCGCGAGCCATAATCGGGCCGCGACAGACTATCATCGCCGCGCTCCTGCAGCCCGGCCAGCGCGCTGACGAAGGCGGCGCGGCCGCGGCCGCGATCGCCGAGTGCCGAGAGCGCCGCGCCGATCTGGGCGCGCGCCATGGGCGTGGCGAAATCGGCGAGCTTGTTGTCGGCGAGATAGCGCAGATCGCCCATCACCGGGCGGCCGTTGCGGGCCAGCACATAGAGGGCATAGGCGATGCCGGCCGCCTCCTCCTTGACGATCTCGCCGGTGTTGACGACCTGGTTGCGCAGCCGGTCGAGCGCGAGGTTGAAAGCGGTCTGCGGCACCGGAAACTGGCGCTCGCGGGCCCGCGTCAGGAAGTCCGCCGTGAAGGCGTCGAGCCAGAGATCGTCGCCGCCGACGCTCCAGAGCCCGAAGGAGCCGTTGGCGCCCTGACGGGCGAGCACGCGCTCGATCGCGGTCTGGACGCGTTCGTCGGCATTGGCGTCGAGCGCCAGATGTTCCAGCGAGGCGAGCCGGTTGACGTGCAGCAGCGGCATGGCGCGGCTCACCGTCTGTTCGGTGCAGCCATAGGGGTAGCGGTCGAGCGCCTTGAGCAAAGCGGGCACATCGAGCGAAGCGAGCGGCGAGACGGAGACCGAGACCTGGCCGGAGCCGGGGACGAGATCGGCCAGGAGATCGGCCGAGACCGTGATCGCGCCGCCATTGCCGGGGATCGGGCGCACGATGCGGCGCGCGATCGTGGCCGCGGAAGGCTGCACGCGAACGGCGAGGTTCTGCACGGTGCCGACGCCGCCGGGTCCGCTGATGCGGACATCGAATTCGGCACGGCCGAGCCCGGCGGCCGTGACGGGGATCGTCATCTGGGCCTTGGCCCCGGCGGCGAGCTGGATCGTCCGGCGGGTCGCGTCGGTCGGCACCAGCACCGGGCCGCGGATGTCGAGATCGACGAGATAGGGGCCGGCCGGGCCCTCGACATTGTCGATCTGGAGGTGGAAGCGCGACTGGTCGCCGATGGCGAGGAAGCGCGGCAGCGTCGCCTGCGCGACCACCGGGTCACGCACGATGACCTCGGTGCTGGCCTGGCCGGTGCGGCCGGCCGACCAGGCGACGGCCATGACGCGCAGCGAGCCGTTGAAGGCCGGCAGCTCGAAATCGATCTTCGCGATGCCGTCGGGGCCGACCTTGACCACGCCGGAATAGCGGGCGACCGGCTCCTGTGTCGGCTTCTCGCCTTCGAGGGAGGGGGCGGCGTCGCCGCCGCTGCGGATCGCGCCGCGCGTGCCCTGCATGCCGTCGATGAGATAGCCGTAGAGGTCGCGCAGCTCGTGCCCGATCTGGCGCTGGCCGAAGAAGAACTGGCTCGGATCGGGGCTTTCGAAGCGGGTGAGGTTGAGAATGCCGACATCGACGGCGGCGACCGTGACAAAGGCGTCCTCGCCGGCCCGGGCGCCGTTGACCTTCACCGGCAGCGACAGCGTCGAGAGCGGCCGCACGAGCGGAGGCGCACCGAGATCGAGCGCCAGCGTGCGGCTCTCCTTGCCGATCGAGAACCAGGACAGGCCGATGGCCCGGCCGGGCAGGCGCTTGGCGGCGGCATCCATCGGCCGGTGGGCGAGCACGACGAGATAGGCACCGGCACCCCATTCGGCCTTGACCGGGACGGTCGCGGTGGTGCCGCCGGTGGCGATGTCGATGGTGCGGAGATTGACGACGCGGTCGGTGATGATCGCGAGCGTCGCCTTGCCGGCGAAGCGCGGGCTGAGGCGGACATTCAGGCTATCGCCATCCGCGTAAGCCGCCTTGTCGATGATGACGTCGAGCACGTCCGGCGTGTCGGCGGTCTTGTCGGCTTCGTAGCCGACGCTGAAGGAGACCGAGGTTTCGGTGGCGTCCGGCCCGTCGGCCGAAACGTCGAGTCGGTAATTGCCCCATTCGACCGGCGCGGCGATGCGGGCGGGCGCAGCTTCCGTGACCGCGACCTCGCCATCGGCGACGCGGCGGGTCGATTTGACGCCCTCATAATTCCAGCGGCCGTCCTGGAAGAACCACTGATAGTTGCGCGTCACCTTGGACAGCGTCCATTTCACGCCGGCCCTGGCGAGGCGGCGACCGTCGCCATTGGCCATGATCACGTCGAAGGTCGCGGTCTGGCCGTTGCCGAGCTCGCCCTCTTTGAACGCCTTGCGCACGCCGATGGCGGCGCCCTTGGGCACGATCGGCAGGGTGACGGAGCGGGCGATGGCGCGTCCGCCCGGTTCGCCGACGCGGATGGTGAACTCGGCCTCGAGCGGCCGGTTGGTCTCGGGCTGAGCGACCGGGTTGGTCACGGTGACCTTGCCGGCGGCGTCGGTCGTCGTGCTCTCCTCGAATTCGGACTGGACCGGCTCGAAGGCCTCGTCGGTGAGGCCGACCTGATAGCCGGCGAAACCCGGAATGGCTGACTGGCCGGCGGCCCGGATCGTCATCGAACCGGTCACGTCGAGCGCCGAGCCCGGCGCGCCGTAGAGATAGCGTGCGCTGACGTCGATCTCGGCCGGCTGGCCGGCCTGCAGGACGGGCGCCTTCGGTGACAGGGTCAGTTCGAGCCGCTCGGCAACGTAATCCTCGACGAGGAAGGAGACCTCGCCGATCGCGAGGCCCTTGGGATCGGCATAGGCCTGGACGCGCCAGGTGCCGGTCGCAGCACCCGAGAGCAGCGGGATCGAATGGGCGCGCCCGCCGGCGCCCTGGTCCTCGACCTGGCGGCGGCGGTATTCGACGCCGTCGGGCCGCTTGACCACCAGCGTCAGCGGCAGCCCGGTGACGGCCGCGCCGCGTGCATCACGCAGCAGGGTCGTGAGATAGACCGTCTCGCCGGAGCGGTAGACGCCGCGCTCGGTGTAGAGGAAGGCGTCGAGGCCTGCGGGGGCGACGCGGCCCTTCACGCCGCGATCCGAGAGATCGAAGGCCGTCTGCTTCAGATCGAGGAAGCCGTAATCCTCGGCGAGCGAGGCGGTGACCAGGCCCGGCGCATTGCCGCCCTGGCCCTTGGCGAGGCCGGCATCGAAGCGGGCATAACCGTTGGCGTCGGAGCGGAGCGTCGCCAGCACCTCGTTGTTCTTCGCCAGCAGGCGCAGCTCGGCATTGGCGACGGGGGCGGCGTCGGAGAGCGAGCGCACCAGGACATGCACGCCGTCGGGGCCGGAGAAGGAGGTCAGGCCGAGATCGGAGACGACGAACCACTGCGTCGCGCGGGTCGTGCCGTCGTCATAGTCGCCATCGCCGTCCCCATCGGCGGGAGCGGCGGCCTTGCCGCCAGTCGGCTTGGCGAACATCACATAGACGCCGGGCTTCAGCGCGCCGACCGCCTCGACGACCGGAAAGGCGGTGACCACGTCCCTGTTCAGCTCGGACTTGACCTCCATCGACCCGGTCCAGATGCGCTGGCCCTTGTCGTTCTCGATCTGCTTCGACTGATAGGCGCCGAGCTGGCCGAGGAAATCCTCGGAATGGACCGAATTGATCAGATTGCGGTCGCCGATGCGCATGACCTCGAGGTCGAGCCTGTCGGCATTGACCGAGACGACCGGCACACCCTGCTGGCCGGTGCGCGGCAGCACGTAGTTCTTGCCGGTGAAGCGCACCGAAGGGGTGCGGTCGCGGACATAGACCTCGTAATCGGCGGATTTCAGCAGCTTCTCGTCGGGGATCGCCGAGGGCACGCCCTGGCGGATGACGAAGCCGTAGCGCTCGCCATGGCGCAAGCCATCGACGCAGATCTGGCGGTCCTCGGCGGTGACGGCGAAATCGCCCTTGCCGCCGGAGATGGCGACGTAAGGCGCGAAGTCGATCCTGCCGCGCGCGAGGGGTTCGGAGAACTCGAAGCAGGCGCGCGGGCTCGCGGCATCGGCATCGACCTTGTTACCGGTCAGGCGGAAGCCGCGCTGCTCGCGCAGACCCTCATAGGCGGTGCGCAGCGAGGCGTTGTCGACGAGATCGAGGCTGAGACGGTAGGTCGTCAGCGCCGGGCGCCAGAGTTCGTTCTTCTCGAAGATGCGGGCGAGAAGGCCCAGCGAGGCGGCTTCGTCATTGCGGCTGGTCGCCCGTTGATAGGCCAGATAGGCGGCGCTGATGGCGCGCTCGCGCAGTTCCCAGCGCTCGCGATAGTCGCGCGGCTCGATGGCGTTGGCGGCGCGCGCCATCAGGCGCCAGCCGGCCGCGTTGGCGGGCTCGGCGACGATGGCGGCATTGGCCTGCGGCAGCGCGGCGCGGGCATCGCCGCGGGCGAGCGCGGCCTCGCCGGTGCGCACCAGATCGGCGGCCGAGCGGGCGCCGGCCGAGACCTCGCGCTTGAGGCGTTCCTCCAGCCGCTGTCCGTCGGCGGCGAGGTCGTTGCGGACATAGGCCTTCTGCGCGAAGGCGGGGTGGGCGGCGAGGCTCAGGCCCAGTACCAGCGCGAGGCGGTGCAACAGGCGCATGGGCATTCCTCCAGATGACGTCCCGCATTCCGGCAGCCCAAGGCAAAGACCAGATGACGGGCAGGGTCGCGGCGGCAGGCTATCACCGGCGTCGATTGGCGCAATCCGAAAGCTCGCGGCGCGCGGGCAGGGTGCGTTGGCGCCCCCCGATCGGCTGCCGGAATCGCTTGCAGGGTCTGTCGATCTGACGCTCAATGCCGGCCGTCGGGGTGGGAGGCGATCATGAGAGCCCGTTCGTTGCGTCTGATCGTGTCGGCGGCGCTGATGCTGCCTGTCTGCGCGGCGCTGTCCGCCGGGGCGCTCGCACAGGCCCCCGCCCCCGCGGCCAATCCGCAGCTGGCCGCGGCCCAGGCCGGCTTCGAGAGCCTGCCCGAGCCGGAGCGCCGGGCGATCCAGGCCGATCTGATCTGGAGCGGGCACTTCAACGGCGCCGTCAGTGGCAGCTACGGGCCGCTCACCTTCCGCGCGATCAACGCCTTCAAGGCGGGCAAGGGCGCAGCCGACGGCCTGCTGACCCCGGCCGAGCGGCGCAGCCTCGCCCAGGCCGCGCAGGCGGCGCGCGAGGCGGCGGGCTTCCGCGTGATCGCCGACGAGCGCACCGGCCTGCGCATCGGTATCCCGACCGCGGTCCTGCCGAAACGGGACGTCTCGTCCTCCGGCAGTCGCTGGCAGAGCGCCGACGGCAAAATCACGCTGGACACCTCGTCGACGCCCCCGGGGGAAACGCTGGAGGCCGTCTACCAGAAGGCGACAGCGCCGACGCCGAACAATCCGGGCCGGAAGATCACCTACAAACTGCTGCGGCCGGACTTCTTCGTCGTCACCGGCGAGACGCCGACCGGCAAGTTCTATCGCCGCCTCGCCGCCGGCCCGACGGGACTGCGCGGCTTCTC
>NCCO01000274.1 GCA_002279705.1 Allobosea sp. 12-68-7 | reverse complement strand
CGGGGTGTCCCCCAGTTTATAGGCCGCGACACCAGACGAGATCGTGATGCGGCCGAGCTTCTCGTTGGTGGAGCGCTTGATCAGTTCGCGCTTCAACAGAGCCTGCCGCACGGACTCAGCGTAGAGCTTCCCGTCATTCAGGTTTGTATCGGGCAGGATGATGGCAAATTCCTCGCCACCGAAGCGCGTGATGACAGCGCGATCGACCATGTGTTCCGTCATGGTCTGGGCGACCAGCCGCAGAACCTGGTCGCCTGTGGCATGCCCGTGATCGTCGTTGAAGCGCTTGAAGTAATCAACGTCGGCAATGACCAAGGTGAGAGGAATGCCGTCTGAGGTCGCAACCTCGAAACACGCGTGCAGCCTCTCCTCGAAATGCCGCCGATTGGCGAGACCCGTGAGCGCGTCCGTCTGTGCCTCGATCCGGGTGGTTTCGAGGGCATCTCGCAGGTGACTGATTTCGCGTGCACTGTCGCGCAGCTTCGATTCGAGCGTCGCTTTTCTGGCAACCTCGCTCCGGGTCGATAGCACGAGGGTCTCAACCCATTTGCGGAGCATGGTTCGATCCGCCGAAGCTGGGCCTTGTTCGGAGAGCGCAGAGATTTCGCTGTGGTAGAGTTCGCTGGCGTCTACGGCCTCGTTGATCTGGCGGGTCAGCCCAGCGATTTCCTCCAAGATTTGAGAACTGGTCCGGTTCGCTTCTTGAGCCAGACGCTCGGTGGCCAGGTATCGATGGTACAGGCCGTCGATGACCGTCGCGCCAACGAAGCCGCCGTTGTCCAGACCCTGTTGCAGGTCTGCGCTCAGCGCCGGGATTGTGCCCGACAGATGCGCGTACCAGACCTCGAAGGTCCGAGGATGGGAAGGCGATCTGTGAAGGCGCATCGCCGCAACGACGCGATCAGCAAGGTCGTCCTCGTCGACTCTCTTCGCAACGGCGTTTGTCATGCCACACCGCGATCTCAGAACTCTTCCCAGCCCGCATCGCCGGCGCGGCTGTTGGCGACCTTCCTGGCGGGTGCCGGCGCCGGGCGCGGTGCGGGAACCCCCATGCGGGGCGCCGGAGCCTTGTGAGCGAAGGCGACTTCCGCGAGCTGGCGCAGGCGGGCGGGCTCGGCCGCGACGGGCCGCGGCGCGGGAGCGCTGCCGGCCCGGCCGTCGTCCGGCCCGGTCTTGAAGGCGGCGACGAGATCGTTGAGCTGGGCGATCTTGCCCGAGAGCGAGCCGGCAGACGCCGCGCTCTGCTCGGACAGCGCCGCGTTCTGCTGGGTCATCTCGTCGAGATGCGCCACCGCCTGGCTCATCTCGTCGATGCCGCTCGCCTGTTCGCCCGAGGCGGCGGAAATCTCCGCGATGGTGGCCGCGACCTTCTCGGACGCCGCGAGGATCTGGCTGAGCTGTTCGCCGGCCTGACGGACGAGCTTGACGCCCTCGCCGACCTCGCTGTTCGACGAGGAGATCAGGGCGGAGATGTCCTTGGCCGCCTCGCTCGAACGCTGGGCGAGTGTGCGCACCTCCGAGGCCACGACCGCGAAGCCCTTGCCGGCATCGCCGGCCCGCGCCGCTTCCACCGCCGCGTTCAGCGCCAGCAGGTTCGTCTGGAAGGCGATGTCGTCGATCACCCGGATAATGTCCGAGATCTTGGTCGAGGCGCTCTCGATGCGCGACATCGCGTCGACCGCCTTCCCGGCGATGGCGCCGCCGGTCTGTGCCGCCTGCATGGCCTCCGTGGCAACGCTCGCCGCCTGGCGCGAGGCGTGGGCGGTGGCCTTGACCGAAGCCGCAAGCTGCTCGGTCGTCGCCGCCGTCTCCTCCAGCGACGAGGCCTGGTCCTCGGTGCGCTTGGAGAGGTCGTCGGCACCCATGTTGATCTCGCGCGCCGCCAGCCCGACATCGGCCGAGGTCAGCTGGATCGTGCGGACGGTCGAGGCCAGGCGGTCGACGGTCTCGTTGATCGCCGTCTTCAGGGTCGCGAAGACG
>NCCO01000123.1:12146-14057 GCA_002279705.1 Allobosea sp. 12-68-7 | reverse complement strand
TCGCCACCCGCGCCGCGCACGATGCGGCGGGCGATGATCGAAAGCAGCAGGATGGACATGGTGATGATCAGCGAACCGGCCCAGGCGAGCTGCTGCCAGTTCTCGTAAGGCGCGGAGGCGAACTGGTAGATCGTCACCGGCAGGTTGGAAACGCCGCCCAGCAGATTGGGCGAGAACCAGAACGAGTTGTTCAGCGCCGTGAAGATCAGCGGCGCCGTCTCGCCGGCGATGCGGGCGAGCGCGAGCAGGATGCCGGTGACCATGCCGGCCTTGGCGGCCTTCCAGGTGATCGAGGTGATCACGATCGAGGTCGGCGCGCCCAGCGCCGAACCGGCCTCCCGCAGCGGCCCCGGCACGAGGCGCAGCATGTCCTCGGTGGTGCGCACGATCACGGGGATGGCGATGATGCCGAGCGCGACGCCGCCAGCCCAGCGGGAATAGCCGCCGAGCGGCTCGACCAGGATGACATAGACAAACAGGCCGATCAGGATCGACGGCGCCGAGAGCAGGATGTCGTTGATGAAGCGAATCAGGTCGGCGAGCTTCGAGCCCTTGCCGTATTCGGCGAGATAGGTGCCGGCGAGCACGCCGATCGGCGTCGCCACCGCAATGCCGAGGAAGGTCAGGATGATCGACCCGACGATGGCGTTGATCAGACCGCCGCCTTCCGAACCGGGACCCGGCATGGTCTGCGTGAAGGTGGCGACAGAGAGCCCGCCGATGCCCTTCACGATCAGCATGCCGAGGATCCAGAACAGGACGAAGATCGCCAGGAAGGTGAAGCCGGCGGCGGTGATCCGCATCGTCCTGTCCGCGATACGACGCGACTGGCGGACCCGGCCCCAGGTCGTCGGGGGCAGTTCGCGAACGGTGGAGGGTGTCGTCAGGCTCATGATCTGCAACCCGCTCAGAAGGACTTGACGCGTGCGACGAGGATGCGCGCGATGACGAGGACGACGAAGGTGACGAAGAAGAGGATGCAGCCGAGCGCGATCAGCGCGTTCAACTGCAGCCCGATCGCCTCATTAAACTCGTTGGCGATGCGCGAGGCGATGGTCGAGCCCGGGTCCATGATCGAGGCCGAGAGCCGGTTGGCGTTGCCGACGACGAAGGTCACGGCCATCGTCTCGCCGAGCGCGCGGCCAAGCCCGAGCATGATCGCGCCGATGATCGAGACGCCGGCCTGCGGCACCAGCACATGGCGCACAACCTCCCAGGTCGTCGCCCCGATGCCATAGGCGCTCTCGCGCAGCACGGAGGGGATCTGGTCGAGCATGTCGCGCACGATCGAGGCGACGAACGGGATGATCATGAAGGCGAGGATGATTCCGGCCGTCAGGATGCCCAAGCCCGAAGGCGAGCGTGAATACAGGATCGTGCCGACGATCGGCATACCCTCGACGATGTTCGAGAGCGGCACCTGCACATAGGCCGCAAACAGCGGCACGAAGACGAACAGGCCCCACATGCCATAGATGATCGAGGGCACGGCCGCGAGCAGCTCGATGGCGGTCGAGACTGGCTGCTTGAACCAGAGCGGGGCGAGCTGCGTCAGATAGACCGCGATGCCCAGCGACAGCGGAACACCGATGACCAGCGCGAGAAAGGCGGTCGACAGGGTTCCGGCGATGGCCGGCCAGGCACCATAGACATCGGCCTGCGTGTCCCATTGCGAGCCGGTGATGAAGCCGAGCCCGAAGGCCTTGAAGGCCGGCCAGCCGCCGATGATCATCGACAGCATGATGCCGGCGAGCAGGATCAGCACGAACAGCGCCGAGGCGAAGCTGGCGTTGCGGAAGATGATGTCGAAGGTGCCCTTCGGCGTCTTGCGCTGGGGGCGCGCGGCCGGAATGCTCATTGGGTCGGTCACGGCGGTCATCCGTGGAACTCCGGTCGTAGCGGAAAGGTCTT
>NCCO01000123.1:0-12107 GCA_002279705.1 Allobosea sp. 12-68-7 | reverse complement strand
GGCGGCGAGGGGAAGCGGACCTCTCGGGCGGGCTCCCATCCCCAGCAGCCGCGGACGCCGCTGCTGGGGATGGGAGCCGGGAGAGACCAAGGCGAGGCGGGATAGTCCCGCCTCGCCCCTGGGCAGATCGGATCAGAAGACCGGCTTGTTGGAAGCGTCGGTGATGCCCTTCCAGGAGGCGCGGATCTTGTCCTTCACATTGGCCGGCATCGGGACGTATTCGAGATCGAGGGCGAGCTTGTCCCCGTTCTTGAAGGCCCAGTCGAAGAACTTGAGCGCAGCAGCGGACTGCTCGGGCTTGTCGGCCTTCTTGTGCATCAGGATGAAGGTGGCCGAGGTGATCGGCCAGGCTTCGGCGCCCGGCTGATCGTTGATGATGATGCCGAAGCCGGGAGCCGCTTCCCAGTTGGCATTCGCGGCGGCGGCCTGGAACGACTTGTCGTCGGGCGCCGGGAACTTGCCGTCGCGGTTCTGGACCAGGCCATAGGACAGCTTGTTCTGCTTGGCATAGGCATATTCGACATAGCCGATCGAGTTGGCGATCTGCTTCACCGAAGCCGAGACGCCTTCATTGCCCTTGCCGCCCACGCCGACCGGGAACTGCACCGAGGTGTTGGCGCCGATCTTGGACTTCCACTCCGGCGAGACGCGCGAGAGATAGTCGGTCCAAACGAAGGTCGTGCCCGAACCGTCCGAACGGTAGACGACCGTGATGTTGGCGTCGGGCAGCTTCACGCCGGGGTTCAGGGCGACGATCTTGGGATCGTTCCACTTCTTGATGGTGCCCTGGTAGATCTCGGACTACGTGATCGCCCTTCCCTGCGTCGACGTGAAAGACCGCGCCTGCATCGACGAGTGCCCCGTCGACTGCATCTACGAGGGCGACCGGATGCTCTACATCCACCCCGACGAGTGGAGGCCGATGCCGGTCTCCTTCTTGTAGGCCTCGGCCCACTTCGCATAGATCGGGAAGGGGAAGGTCGCGCCGGCGCCGGTGATGTCGGCGGCCTGGGCCATGCCGGACAGACCGATCGTCGCGGCCGCGAGAATAAGAAGTTTGCGCATGAGATGTCCTCTCTGGGTCGCAGGTTCAGCGACCCGTTCAGAACACTGTCTGCATGACAGCTTCATGACATTTCGTCACGTCAGTTGTCACAGAGCCGTCACGCAACGTTAAGGACTGGCGCTCAGGGCTTGCGCGGCGGCGCCCCGAAACGGGGCAGAACCGCCCGAAACGTCGCCCCCTGGCCGAGCGCGCTCTCGATCGTCAGCCGGCCGCGATGGCGCAGCACGATGTGCTTGACGATGGCGAGGCCGAGCCCCGTGCCGCCGGCCTCGCGGCTGGCGGCCGTATCGACGCGGTAGAATCGCTCCGTCAGCCGCGGCAGATGCTCCGGCGCGATGCCCGGCCCATCATCGCGCACGCCGACGCTGACCTCCAGCGGACCGTCGGCGACGTCGATCACGACCTCGCCGCCGCTCTTGCCGTATTTGATCGCGTTCTCGACGAGGTTCTCCATCAGCCGCAGCAACTCGTCGCGGTCGCCCGCGACCTTCACCGGCTCGGCCGGCGCCCGCAGCGTCAGCGTCACCTCGCGCTCGCGCGCCATCAGCGTCAGCGAATCCACGATCTCGCGCGAAATTCCGGTGAGATCGACCGGCGTCTCGGGCGCCAGATGCGCGCGCAGCTCGATGCGCGAGAGCGAGAGCAGGTCGTCGACGAGCCGCGCCATGCGCAGCCCCTGCTCGCGCATGATCGCGAGGAACCGGTCGCGCGCGCCGGCGTCGTTGCGCGCCGGCCCCTGCAGCGTCTCGACGAAGCCGAGCAGCGAGGCCAGAGGCGTGCGCAGCTCGTGGCTGGCATTGGCGACGAAATCGACGCGCATCCGCTCCGTGACGCGCTGCTCGCTCAGATCCTCGAAGGTCAGGAGCACCGGGCGCCGCCAGCCCGCGCCCGTCAGCGCCACGATATGGATGCGGAAGGTGCGCTCGACCGGCACCCGCTCGACCAGCTCGATCACCTGACGGCCGCCCTGGCGGGCGACGCCGTCGATCGCCTCGATCAGGTCCGGATCGCGCATCACCAGCGTCAGCGGCTGCCCGCGCTCCAGCGCCGGGACCAGCGCGCGCATCGCCGGGCTCAGCGCCTGGGCGATGCCCTGCCCGTCGAGCAGCACGGCCGCCGAGCCGATCGCCTCGACCAGGGCCAGGATCGGAAGCGCTTGGGGATCGACGGTATCGGGCATCGGGAGAAACCTCGACGCGCGCGACGCCGATGGACGAGGAGGCACCGCGCGGGCGCTTCTTCCTGATGGCAAGCCCGGCCGATGGCAAGCCCGGTGTCCGTCAATTCCCTTCGACGCGGCGCCCCGCTAGGCTGAGCCGATTGCCAAGGAGGGCCCGATGGCCAAGAGCCTGTCAGCGCGCAAGCAGAAGACCACGATCCGCCTCGTCTCCGGCGGCAAGGAGGACGCGCCCACGCCCGAGACGGCGGGCAAGAGCAAGACCAAGCCGGCCCGCAAGCCGCCGGGGCCCAAGGGCTTCGACATCGAGGCGCAGACGCTGCCCGACGCCATCACCGACGCCGCCTTCCGCAGCGGCGACTATCCCTATGGCAAGCGCATGAAGCGCAAGCGTTATGAGGCCGAGATCGCGCCGCTGCAGATCGAATTGCAGAAGCTCGCGACCTGGGTGCGCGAGCGAAAGGAGCGCGTCGTCATCCTCTTCGAGGGCCGCGACGGCGCCGGCAAGGGCGGCACGATCGGGCGCTTCACCCAGCATCTCAACCCGCGCCAGGCCCGCGTCGTCGCCCTGTCCAAACCCTCCGACAGCGAGGCGGGGCAATGGTATTTCCAGCGTTACGCTCTCGAGATGCCGACCGCTGGCGAGATCGTCTTCTTCGACCGCTCCTGGTACAACCGCGCCGGCGTCGAGCGCGTCATGGGCTTCTGCACGCCGGAGCAGACCGAGACGCTGCTGCACGAGGCCCCGGCCTTCGAGGGCATGCTGGTGCGCGACGGCATCCGGCTGATCAAGCTCTTCATCACCATCGGGCCGGAGATGCAGATGCTGCGGCTGCATGCGCGCTGGCACGACCCGCTCAAGCGCTGGAAGCTCTCGCCGATCGATTTCGAGGCGATCCCGCGCTTCGCCGCCTATTCCGAGGCCTTCGACACGATGCTCGAGCGCAGCTCGACCGACTGGGCGCCCTGGCACGTCATCCGCGGCAACGACAAGCTGCGCGCCCGTCTCAACGCCATCCGCCACGTCCTGCTCTCGATCCCCTATGACGGGCGCGACGAGGCCGCGATCGGCGAGCTCGACCACAAGATCGTCGTCGACGTGAAGCACTATCTCCACAAGGGCGGCGAGATCTGAACGACCCCGCCGCTGCACGGCCGAGCGGCCTGCGCAACGCCCTGCCGCGGCCGGGCGAGGCCCCGCCCTGCGCCGCTCTTTCGATCCCCCGTCAACCGGAAGCCCGACCCTGACCAAGACCATCCTGATCTCCGGCGCCGCGACCGCGCGCCGCGATGCGGCGATGCGCCGTGCACAAGTGGGGGCGAGCGCTGAGAGGCCGTCGCCGCGCCACTGATGGGCGGTCACGAGCCAGTGTTGGTTGCGGCCGGCCGCTCAGCCAGGGGCGGGCCGGCTCTGCGCTTCCAGCTGCTCGATCAGGGCGGGCAGTTCCGCCACCGTGCCGATGACATGGTCGGCGCCCGCCGCCACCAGCGTGGCCGCGACGCGCTCATGCAACGCCTGCCGCGCCGCCGGACTCAAACCCGCCAGTTCCTGCGGCGTCAGCCCCGCTTCGTTGCCCGACAGCGTCAGCCCCACGGTGACGCAGCCGGCCGCGACGCCCTCGGCAATGCCAGGCGCCGTGTCATCGACCTTGATCACGGCCGCCGCCGGAAAGACCATCAGGTCGAGGAAGCATTTGTACATGCCGATCGGCGTCGGGCGGCCCAGTGGCAGGTCGTCGGCGCAGACAAGATTGTCGGGCTCATACCCTTGGGCCGCGGCGAGCGGCAGGACATGCGCCATGATCGAGCGGGTATAGCCGGTGGTCGAGCCGATCTTCAGGCCCTTGCCGCGGAGATAGCGGAAGGCCTCGAGCGCGCCGGGTACAAGGCCGCAATAATCCTTCACCACGGCTTCGTTGAGCGGCACGAAGACGTCGTAGACCGCATCGATCGCCGCCTCGTCGGGGGGCGAGCCCTGCGCGCGTGCCCAGCCCGCAGCGATATGCGGCTCGGCCAGCATCGCGGCGATATGGGTGCGCTTGGGCAGGCCCATCGGCTTGCGCGCATCGGCGATCGACGTCGCGACGCCGAACCGCGCGAAGGTTTCGACGAAAGCGCCCATCGGGGCGAAGGAGCCGAAATCGATCATGGTGCCGGCCCAGTCGAACACCACCGCCTTGAACCGGCTCATGCCGCTCTCCCATAGAGATTTGCGATGGTTTCCTCGCCGATCGCGAAGGCGGTCGAGGCGCCGCAGCCGGCGGTGACGATGACGATGCGCACCGCATCCGACGGCGCATCGGTGAAGCGCCAGCGCCCCGGCGCCGAGGCGTAGCTGCCGATCCAGCGCTCGCTGACGATGCGGCCCGGCAGATCGAGCACGGCGTCGCATTCGTCGAGGATGAGGTCGTCGACCGCGCTCGAACCGAACGGATCGGGCGTGGCGGCGTAGTGATGGCTGTCGCCGACGACGAGCGACCCGTCCGCCGACTGCGTCACGATCAAATGGATGCCATGGGCGCGCTTGGCCGCCATCTCGGCCTCGAGACGCACCGTCAGCGCCTGCGCCTCCGGCAAGGCCGCATAGCCGAGATATCGCCCGAGCCCGAGATCCGACATCACCGCCGTGCGCAGTGCGACGGGAGCGGCCGGGACGACACGCATCATCTGCAGCTTGCAACGGGTGACGGCGTAGGCGGCGATCCGTTCGGGAAACAGCGCCGTGTATTCGTCCCCGGGGCAGACCACGACCGTCTCCGCCTCGATCAGTCCGCCATCGGCCATGACCAGGCGCGGCGCCTCGACGGCGGCGACGCTCGTCGACCAGCGGAAATCGACGCCGTAATGGTCGGCGAGATAGCGTGCGACGCGCGGCACCGCCTGCCGCGATTCGACGCGCACCTCATGGGGGCTGTAGAGCGCGAGCCGCGCGGCGCCGTCTCGAAGGCAGGGCACGAAGGCCTGCGCCTGCGCCGCGGTCAGCCGCTCGCAGCCTTCGCCCATCTGCGTCGCGAGGAAAGCCTCGATCACGGCCTCCGATTCCGGCAGCCGCGCCGCGAGGACGAGGCCACGCTGCAGGATCGCGATGCCGGCCGGCTCCGCGATCTCGCGCCAGATGTCGCGGCTGCGCCGCGCCATCTGCCAGCAATCGCCCGCTTCCTGCCCGGTCACCGTGACGAAGCCGAAATTGCGGACCGAAGCGCCGTTGGCCTGTGCGTCGCGGTCAATGACGACGACGCGCTTGCGCAGCCGGGCCGCGGCAAGCGCATGGGCCAGACCGACGATTCCGGCGCCGACGATGGCGAGATCATAGGCCACGGCTCAGCCCTCGCGATGAACCTGGAAGCCGCCGAAGGACTGGCTCACCGGCATGATCTCGAGGCTGTTGATGTTGACATGCGGCGGCAGCGTCGCGACCCACAGGATCGTCTCGGCGATGTCGTGCGGCTGCAAGGCGTTGGCGCCCTTGTACAGCGCGTCATAGGCGGCCTGGTCGCCGCCATTGCGCACCAGCGTGAACTCGCTCTCGCACAGGCCGGGTTCGATCGAGGTGACGCGCACGCCCTTGCCATGCAGGTCCGAGCGCAGCCCCAGCGAGAATTGCTGCACGAAGGCTTTGGTGCCGCCATAGACGTTGCCGCCGGAATAGGGCCAGTTCGCCGCGACGGAGGCGATGTTGACGATCGCACCCCGGCGCTCGATCAGCCCCGGCAGCAGGTGATGCGTCAGCGTGGTGAGGCCGGTGATGTTGGTGGCGATCATCGTCCGCCAGTCGGACAGCGACGCCTGGGGCACGGGCTTCACGCCGAGCGCCAGCCCGGCATTGTTGACCAGCACGTCGATGGCGCGGAACGGCTCGGGCAATGCCGCCAACGCAGCCTGCATCGCCGCCTCGTCGGTGACGTCGAAGGCGGCGGGGCAGAACGCGTCGCCCAGTTCCGTTTTCAGCGCGGCGAGGCGGTCCGCGCGGCGGCCGGTGCCGACGACCCGCCAGCCCGCTTGCACGAAGCGCCGCGCGGTGGCGGCGCCGAAGCCGGCGGTGGCGCCGGAGATCAGGATCGTCTTCGTCATGCTGTCCTCGTCAGGCTCACCCAGGCGCGCAACGGAGCGCGCCTGATCGCGCCTGCCGGTGTGCAGCACAACCACCGGCCATGACAAGGCGATGAAGGCCCGCCTGCGCCCTGGCTCGCCACATTGTCCTGCGCGGCGGCGTCGAACATCCCGCGGAAGAGCGGCGCGACCGGGACGGACTGCAGCCGGGAGGCCGCAGCGTCCCATCACGAGGTTCGGCAGCCAGGTCGTCAGCGGCGGCCAGCCGGAGTGAGCGCGAACCCGCAGAACCCTCAATCCTCCCCCTTCGCCACCGCCTGGCGCAGGCGCGCCAGCGCCTCGTTGGCGCCGGCGGCCAGCGTGGTGTCCTTCGACTCGGCGTCCTTCGTCAGCAACTCGGTCAGCTGGGCGACCGTGATCTCCTCCTTCGCCGCGGTCAGCTTCAGCACGGCGTTGGCGAGGATGTTCGGCCAGAAGGCGGCGGCGCCCTTGGCCAGCCCCTTGGCCTTGCGCCCCTCGAATTCGCGGGCGAGCTGTTCGGGCGTCTTCTGGGCCATAGCGTCTTGAACCTGTGTGGGGGGGTTGGCGGTGGCCTATCACGAAATCGCGGGCCTGCCTGCCCCCGCTTGCGGCGTGCCGCGACGCCCCCTTCCCTTCTCCCACTCATCTCGGGCTTGCCCGAGATGAGACCTCTATGTGTCAAAGTCGGCAACAGCCGACTTTGATGGGGAGAAGGGATCGCGTCCTTCGCCGCCAACGCGGTTCGCCTCCGGCGTCACGCGCTCGCCTGCAATCTCGGCAGCGTCCTGCGCAGGCTGGCGACGCCGGCACGGCCTTGTCAAACATCACGAAACCGGGCAGAAGCCGCCTGAATCCAGCGCCCATCTGGGGACTGTTGGTTGAAGGTCATCAGGCATGGAAAAACTACTGTCCTGGGTCGGATCTCTGCTCTACGGCATGAGATTCACCATGCTGTTCTTCTACGCGGGCCTGGTGGCGATCATTCTCGGCATCCTCGGGAAGTTCCTCGTCGAAGCCTACAAGCTGATGGCCACCTTGATGTTTGGCGACCTCAGCAAGATCGACCTGATCATCAAGGTGCTCGAACTGGTCGACATGACCATGGTGGCGCAGCTGGTCTGGGTTGTCGCGCTGGCGGGTGTCTCGCTCTTCGTCACCACAGGACATTTTGACGACGAGGACGCGAAAAAGCCGGACTGGCTGGACCACGTCAATACCTACAACCTCAAGCTGAAGCTCGCCTTCGCCATCATCTCCATTTCAGGCGTTCATGCGTTGAAGACGTATCTGGGCAGCGGCCTGAGCTTTGAAAACATCCAGATCGTCGCGGTGGTGGCCGTGATCCACTTCACCTTCGTCCTCTCCGCCATCGGCATCTCCTTCGCCGAGCGGTTGACGCGGGAACACGCGTAAAGCCCCCCGCGCCGTAACCGCGACGCCCCTGCCCGTCTCCCGGATGGGAGACGGGAGCGCGCAGCGCCGGATGGGGGCCTGCCCGAGATCAGCCTGAGCGCATCGAAGTCGGCAACAGCCGACTTCGATGCGGGAGAGGGGTTCCCCGCGCCCTTTCCGTCATGGTCGGGCTTGTCCCGACCATCCACGTCTTCACGCGGGAGCGATTGACTCCGCCCGTCCACAAGGCGGCTCATCGACAATGAAGCGTCGCAAGACGTGGATGGTCGCCACAAGGGCGACCATGACGGGAGGAGCCGGCGGCTTACGCGTCGGCAGCGGTGACGTCTGCGCCCCGCTGGTCCAGGGGCCGACACCTCTCCCCTGCCCCTCTCCTGACTGGAGAGGGGTTCCCCGCGCGTGATCCGACTGAGAGCGGTGCCCCGAAGCCTCCCGGGACTGGCGTGCAAAGCCAGCCGCAGGCCAGGTGCCATCGCTCACAGGTTAAATCAGGTGCGGCTGGATTAGCACCCCCCCTTCCCACCCTTGACTCCCCCCACCCTCCGCCCTTACCCCCGTCGACGGGACACGCCGCCCCAACGCGGCGCGCCCATCTGTAAGGATGGAGAGAACGATGACGAACACGGCTCCGGCCGCGCTGCCGCGCGTGCCGCATTTCTCGTCCGGCCCCTGCGCCAAGCGCCCCGGCTGGACCCTCAAGGCACTCGGTGACGCCGCGCTTGGCCGCTCGCACCGCGCCAAGATCGGCAAGGACAAGCTAAAAGCAGCGATCGACCTGACGCGCGAGGTGCTGCAGGTGCCCGCCGATTACCGCATCGGCATCGTGCCGGCTTCGGACACCGGCGCCGTCGAGATGGCGATGTGGTCGCTGCTCGGCGCGCGCGGCGTCGACATGGTCTCCTGGGAGAGCTTTGGCGCCGGCTGGGTCACCGATGTCGTCAAGCAGCTCAAGCTGGCCGATGTCCGCACCTTCGAGGCTCCCTATGGCGAGCTGCCGAACCTGAAGAAAATCGACACCAAGAACCGCGACGTCGTCTTCACCTGGAACGGCACGACCTCGGGCGTGCGCGTGCCCGATGCGAGCTGGATCGCGGAGGACCGCGAGGGTCTGACGATCTGCGACGCGACCTCGGCCGCCTTCGCCCAGAAGCTCGACTGGCCCAAGCTCGATGTCACCACCTTCTCCTGGCAGAAGGTGCTGGGCGGCGAGGCGGCCCATGGCATGATCATCCTCTCGCCGCGCGCAGTCGAGCGGCTTACGACCTACAAGCCGGCCTGGCCGCTGCCGAAGATCTTCCGCATGACGAGCGGAGGCAAGCTGATCGAGGGCATCTTCTCGGGCGAGACGATCAACACGCCCTCCATGCTCGCGGTCGAGGATTATCTCGATGCGCTGCACTGGGCGAAAAAGGTCGGCGGGCTCGACGGCCTCGTGAAGCGCGCCGACGGCAATCTGCGCGTCATCGCGAAATTCGTGCGCGAGAACGACTGGATCGACTTCCTCGCCGTGAAGCCGAAGACGCGCTCGAACACGAGCGTGTGCCTGACCTTCACCGACCCGGCCGTGACCGCGCTGGCTCCGGACGCTCAGGCCGCCTTCGCCAAGCAGGTGGTGAGCCTCATCGAGAAGGCCGGCGCCGGCTACGACCTCGGCCATTACCGCGACGCCCCTCCGGGCCTGCGCATCTGGTGCGGCGCCACCGTCCAGTCGCGCGACCTGAAGGCGCTGCTGCCGTGGATCGCCTATGCCTTCGCCGAGGCGAAGGCGGAGCTGGGCAAGAAGGCGGCGTAAGCAGGCCACCTGTCATTCCGGGGCGCGGGCGCAAGCCCGCGAACCCGGAACCCACGACCACGCCTTCTCCGTCATTGCGAGGCGCGCAGCGACGAAGCCATCCAGCCGATGTCGAGCACGGCCGCCCCTGGATTGCTTCGCTGCGCTCGCAATGACGGAAGGGCCTCCTCCGCCCCAATCATCTGTCCCGCGCAGAGCGCCGACGCGCCGCGCCAGCCGAAAGCCATCCTCATGACAGCCCCCAAGGTTCTGATCTCCGACGCCCTCTCGCCTGCCGCCGTGCAGATCTTTCGGGATCGCGGCATCGACGTGACCTTCGATCCCCATCTCGGCAAGGACAAGAACAAGCTCGCCGCGATCATCGGCGACTATGACGGCCTCGCCATCCGCTCGGCGACCAAGGCCACCGCCAAGCTGCTGGAGGCCGCCACGAAGCTGAAGGTGATCGGCCGCGCCGGCATCGGCGTCGACAATGTCGAGATCCCCGCCGCGACCGCGCGCGGCGTGATCGTGATGAACACGCCCTTCGGCAACTCGATCACCACCGCCGAGCATGCCATCGCGATGATGTTCGCGCTCGCCCGCCAGATGGGCGTCGAGATCACGGGCAAGACGCTCGGCCTGATCTGCGCCGGCAATATCGGCTCGATCGTCGCCGACCGGGCGGTCGGCCTGAAGATGCGCGTCATCGCCTATGACCCCTATCTCTCGCCGGAGCGCGCTGTCGCGCTCGGCGTCGAGAAGGTCGAGCTCGAGGATCTGCTCAAGCGCGCCGACTTCATCACGCTGCATGTGCCGATGACGGCGATGACCAAGAACATCCTCTCGGCCGAGGCGCTGGCGAAGACCAAGAAGGGCGTGCGCATCATCAACTGCGCCCGCGGCGGGCTGGTCGACGAGGCGGCGCTGGCCGCGCTCATCAAGTCCGGCCATGTCGCGGGCGCCGCCTTCGACGTGTTCTCGGTCGAGCCGGCGGAGAGCAACCCGCTCTTCGGCCTCGACAATGTCGTCTGCACGCCCCATCTCGGCGCCGCCACCAACGAGGCGCAGGAGAATGTCGCCCTCCAGGTCGCCGAGCAGATGAGCGACTATCTGCTGAAGGGCGCCATCACCAACGCGGTGAACTTCCCCTCGATCACGGCGGAAGAGGCGCCGCGGGTGAAGCCCTTCGTCGATCTCGCCGAGAAGCTCGGCTCCTTCCTCGGCCAGCTCACCGAGGCCCCGGTCAAGGGCATCCGCATCGAATACGAGGGCGCGGTCGCCAGCCTGAACCTGAAGGCGATCTCGGCCGCCGCCATCACCGGCGTGCTGCGGCCCTTCCTGCCCGAGATCAACATGGTCAACTCCGCCATGGTGGCGAAGGAGAAGGGCATCGTCGTCGAGGAGCTGACGCGCGAGGCGGCCTCCAATCTCGAAAGCCGCATCAAGATCGTCGTCGACGCCGAGGACATGCCGCGCCACGCCGCCGGCACGGTCTTCCAGGACGGCAAGCCGCGCATCGTCGAGATCCGCGACATCCAGGTCGATGCCGAGTTCGCCCCGCACATGCTCTATGTCCGCAATGCCGACAAGGCAGGCTTCATCGGCCAGTTCGGCTCGCTGCTCGGCGCCGCCGGCGTCAATGTCGCGACCTTCTCGCTCGGCCGCGACAAGCCCGGCGGCGACGCGATCTGCTATGTCGCGGTCGACGAGGCGATCTCCGACGCGCTGCTCGACCAGATCCACGAGATCCCGATGGTCAAGCGCGCCCGGCGGCTGAAGTTCTGAGGGCGGCGCGAGGACTGGCTACTTCACCAGCAGCCAGTCCTCGATCACCAGCGCGTCGAGCCCGCTGGTGTAGAACATCAGGATGGCGTCCTCGGCCGTGTGCAGGATCGGCTTGCCCATGATGTTGAAGGAGGTGTTGAGGATCACCGGCACCCCCGTGAGATCGTGGAAGGCCGAAATCAGCGCGTGATAGCGCGGGTTTCGCTCCGCGGTGACGCTCTGCAGCCGCCCCGTTCCGTCCTCATGCACCACGGCCGGCACGCGGGCGCGCACCGCCGCCTTCCAGCTCAGCGTGCGCTCCATATAGGGCGCGTCCTGGTAATGCTCGAACCAGTCCGGCGCATGCGCGGCCAGGATCGAGGGCGCAAACGGCCGGAACGCCTCGCGGTACTTCACCTTGGCGTTGAGGACGTCCTTGGCGTCGGCCGGGCGCGGATCGGCGATGATCGAGCGGTTGCCGAGCGCGCGCGGCCCGAACTCGGCGCGCCCCTGCACCCAGCCGATCAGCTTGCCCTCGGTCAGGAGCGCGGCCGTCACCGTCGCGACCTCCTGCGGCGCGAGCCTGCGCAGCCGCGGCTCCCAGGCCTGCATCCGCTCCAGCGGTTCGGTCGAAACCGTCGAGCCGAGATAGGGCGAGGCCGGGCCCTTCGGCGCGCGCCAGTCCGGATTCCGCTGCGCGTGGCTGAGCCAGGCGGCGCCGATCGCATTGCCGTCATCGGCCGGCGCCGAGGGCACGAAGACCTGCGCGAAGCCATGCCGCCCGGCGATCTTCCCGTTGAAGGAGGAGTTGAGCGCGCAGCCGCCGGCCAGCACGAGGTTGG
>NCCO01000004.1 GCA_002279705.1 Allobosea sp. 12-68-7 | reverse complement strand
TCGCCTTCGTCCTGGCCTCGGCCGGGAGCGCCTTCGCGCAGACGCCGCCCCCCGCCAAGCCGCAGGACCGGATGGTCGTCGATGCGCGCGAACTCGTCTACGACAACGACAAGAAGACCGTTTCGGCCGTCGGCGATGTGCAGATTCTCTATCAGGGCCGCACGATCGAGGCCGACAAGGTCACCTATGACCAGGCCGGAAAGCGCGTCGTCGCGGTCGGCAACGCCCGCATCACCGAGGCCAACGGCACGGTCATCACCGGTGACCGCTTCAATCTGACCGACGATTTCCGCGACGGCTTCATCGATTCGCTGCGGGTCGTGAACCCGGATCGCACTCGCTTTACGGCGCCGCGAGCAGAACGCACCGACGGCGAGACCTTCATCTTCGAGAAGGGCATCTACACCGCCTGCGAACCCTGCAAGGAGAACCCCGAGCGGCCGCCGCTCTGGCAGGTTCGCTCGGCGCGCATCATCCATAAGAAGGCCGAGCAGACGATCTATTACGAGGATGCGCGGCTGGAATTCGCCGGCGTCCCGCTCGCCTACATCCCCTATATGTCGGGGCCGGATTCGACGGTGAAGCAGAAATCCGGCTTCCTGTCGCCGAAATTCCTCAATACCGGGCCGCTGGGCTATGGCGTCGGCCTGCCCTATTTCCTCAATCTGGCGCCCAATTACGATCTCACGATCACCCCGACCTATCTGAGCCGGCAGGGCCTGCTCGGCCAGGTCGAGTGGCGCCACCGGCTGATGAACGGCTCCTACACGATCCGGGCGTCCGGAATCTTCCAGCAGGAGAAGGAAGCCTT
Source organism: Allobosea sp. 12-68-7 (assembly GCA_002279705.1). Classification (GTDB taxonomy): domain Bacteria; phylum Pseudomonadota; class Alphaproteobacteria; order Rhizobiales; family Beijerinckiaceae; genus Allobosea. The sequence continues at coordinate 35,276 of NCCO01000004.1, read as the reverse complement.
CCTGGCCTCGCCGCTGGGCGCAGGGGACGACGAGTTCCGCGGATCGGTCCAGACCAACGGCAAGTTCTTCATCAACCCGCGCTGGACCTTCGGCTGGAACGCGTCGATGTCGACCGATCGGTGGTTCTACAAGAATTACCGCATCCTCAACGAGAGCGTGAGCGCGACCACCTATCTGCAGGAAGCGATCTCGACCGCCTATCTCAACGGGCAGACCGCGACCGGCTGGTTCGACATGCGCGGCTACTATTTCCAGCCGCTGACCTCGACGGACTGGCAGAAGCAGCAGCCCGTCGTGCTGCCGGTGATCGACTACAACAAGCGCGTGCACAAGCCGAGCTTCCTCGGCGGCGAGATCACCTTCAACGCCAACGTCACTCATCTGACACGCGATGCGGCGGCGTTCTCGCAATTGCCTCGCCAGACGAACTACCTGATCAGCGGCACGACCAGCACCGGCGTCGGATATGCGCTCTATGACGGCTGCGCCGTGTACCAGAAGAACACCTGCCTCGTGCGCGGGCTGGCCGGCAACATGGCCCGCGCGACGGCGGAAGTGTCCTGGCGGCGCAACATCATCGATCCGCTGGGCCAGGTCTGGACGCCCTACGCCTCCGTGCGGGCCGACATCTTCTCGGTCAATCCCGACACGACCGGCTATCCGAATTCCAACGTCGGCTCGATCGTCGACACCTCCGACGAGGTCTTCGGCCGGGCCATGCCCGCGATCGGCCTGATGTACCGTTATCCGTTCGTCGCCACGACGTCCTGGGGCACGCATATCATCGAGCCGGTGGCGCAGATCGTCGCGCGCCCGAACGAGACCAACAGCCTGCGCGTCGCCAACGAGGACTCGCAGAGCCTGGTCTTCGACGCGAACAACCTGTTCGAGTGGAGCGGCAAGTTCTCGGGCTATGATCGCGTCGAGGGCGGGACGCGCGCCAATGTCGGCGTCCTCTACACCGGGCGCTTCGGCAAGGAGGCCTTCGCCAACCTGCTGCTCGGCCAGTCCTATCATCTGGGCGGCCGCAACTCCTTCGCGACAGGCGATCTCGTCAATACGGGCCTCGATTCGGGCCTGCAGACCGACACCTCCGACATCGTCGCGCGCGCGCAGTTCTCGCCCATGGCCGGACTGTTCTTCACCGGCGCGGCGCGGCTCAACTCGACCACCTTCGAGGCGCAGCGCATCGATGCGGCCGCGACCTATGCGACGAGCGTGATCACGGCCTCTGTCGGCTATGGCCGCTACGAGCCGCAGCCCGCACTCGGCGTGTTCCGGCGCCGCGAGGGTCTCTCGCTCAACGGCTCGCTCCTGGTGACGCCGAACTGGCGCCTGCGCGCGGGTGTGCTGTTCGACCTTGACAAGTACAAGTATGACCGCGAAATCCGTATCGCCCAGTACACCTCCTGGATGGCGTCGCCGGCCACGATCGCGCAACCGCGCTATACAGATTCGCGCCTGATGCAGACGGCCTCGACCTCGTTCGGCATCAACTACACCGATGAGTGCACGGTGTTCGACGTCAGCTACTCGCAGAGCTATGCGGACCGCCAGTCGGGCGCGACCAAGGACACCAGGACGGTGATGTTCCGCCTCGAACTGCGCACGCTGGGCGAACTCAGCTACTCGCAGAACCTCGACGGATCGACCGTCGGCGACGGCGTCACCTCCTCCAGCCGCTGATCTCGCGATCGTCAGCGGCGCGGCGGCGAGAGGACGTCCGATGCGCCTGCAGGCCTCCACGCCTCTGCCGCCTCTCGCCCTGACCCAGGGCGATCCCGCGGGAATCGGTCCCGAACTCGCCCTCTCGGCGTGGCTGAGGCGCGATGTCGATGCGCTGCCGGCTTTCGCCTGCATCGCCGATATCGACCATCTCGGACGGCTGGCGCAGCGGCTTGGCCTCGACGTCCCCCTGATCGCGAGCGACTGGGAGCGGGCGGCAAGACATTTTGCGGATGCGCTGCCGGTGCTGCCGCTCGACGGAGCCGTGGCGGTCGAGCCGGGCCGTCCCGACTCCGCCGCTGCGCCGGGGACGATCGCTTCGATCACTCGCGCCGTCGCGGCCGTTCGAGCAGGACAGGCCGCGGCCGTGGTCACAAACCCGATCGCCAAGGCGGTTCTCTACGCCGCCGGCTTCGCCCATCCCGGACATACCGAATTCCTGGCGCATCTGGCGGCGGATGGCGGGCCGGTGCCCCTGCCGGTGATGATGCTGTGGTGCGAGGACCTCGCCGTCGTCCCGGTGACGATCCATGTCCCACTGCGGCGCGTGCCGGACCTACTGACGGCGGAGCTGATCGTCCAGACCGCGCGCATCGTGACGGACGGTCTGCGCCGCAGCTTCGGCATCGACGCGCCGCGCCTGGCGCTCAGCGGCCTCAACCCGCATGCAGGCGAAGCCGGCGCGCTCGGCAGCGAGGACGATGCCGTGGTCCGCCCCGCTGTCGATGCGCTGCGCGCCGAAGGGATCGACGCTTCCGGGCCCTACCCGGCCGACACGATGTTCCATGCCCGGGCGCGGGCCGGCTATGACTGCGCGCTGGCGATGTATCACGACCAGGCGCTGATCCCGATCAAGACGATTGCCTTCGACGAGGGTGTCAACGTCACGCTCGGCCTGCCCTTCATCCGCACGTCGCCCGACCACGGCACCGCCTTCGACATCGCCGGCCAGGGCATCGCGCGGCCCGACAGCCTGATCGCGGCGCTCCGGCTCGCCGCCCGAATGGCGGCGCAGCATCGACGGACACCGGCATGAGCCAGATCGACACCCTGCCGCCGTTGCGCGAGGTGGTGGAGCGCCACGGGCTGATGGCGCAGAAGTCGCTCGGCCAGAACTTTCTTTACGACCTGAACCTGACCTCGCGGATCGCGCGCTCGGCCGGACCGCTGGAGGGCGAGACCGTGGTCGAGATTGGGCCCGGCCCCGGCGGGCTGACGCGGGCGCTGCTGGCCGCCGGCGCCGGCCGCGTCATCGCCATCGAACGCGACCGGCGCTGCCTGCCCGCTCTCGAGGAGATCGCCGCGCATTACCCCGGCCGGCTGGAGGTGGTCGACGGCGACGCGCTGGCGGTCGATCTGTCGACGCGGCTCGGCGGCGGGCCGGCGCGGATCGTCGCCAACCTGCCCTACAACATCGGGACGCCGCTGCTCGTCGGCTGGCTCAGCCCCGAGGCCTGGCCGCCCTGGTGGACCTCGCTGACGCTGATGTTCCAGCGCGAGGTGGCCGAGCGCATCGTCGCGACGCCCGAACAGCGCGCCGACTATGGCCGCCTCGCCGTGCTCTGCAACTGGCGCTGCGAGACCAAGATCCTGTTCGACGTGCCGCGCAGCGCCTTCGTGCCGCCGCCCAAGATCACCTCCGCGATCGTGCAGTTGCTGCCGCGCGCGGAGCCGGAGCCCTGCGACCGCCGCCTGCTCGAGCGGATCACGCTCGCCGCCTTCGGGCAGCGCCGCAAAATGCTGCGCCAGAGCCTGAAGGCGGTGCTGCCGGAGCCCGGAGACTGGATCGAGGACGCCGGGCTCGTGCCGACGGTCCGCGCCGAGGAGGTGCCGGTCAGCGGCTTCGTGCGTCTGGCGCAGACCCTGGCGGCGCGTCTCTGAGGCCGGGGCTCAGGGCAGCTTTTCCGACAGCAGGCCGTTGACGAATTCCGACAGACCGGTCGCGCGCTCGCGCTTCATGCGTTCGGCGGTGAGGATCGCCTTCACCGATTCATAGGCCGCCTGAAGATCGTCGTTGATGATCACGTAGTCGTATTTGTTCCAGCGGGCGATCTCGTCGCGCGCATTGCCGAGGCGCTTGGCGATGACGTCCGGCGCGTCCTCCGCCCGTCGCACCAGGCGCGAGCGCAGCTCGGCCATGGAGGGCGGCAGGATGAAGATGGTCACGACGTCGGCCCGCGCCTTGGCCACGATCTGCTGCGTGCCCTGCCAGTCGATGTCGAAGAGCACGTCGCGGCCGGCGGCGAGCGAGGCCTCGACCTCCTTGCGGGGCGTGCCGTAGCCGTTGCCGTGCACCTCCGCCCATTCCAACAGATCGTTGTGCTGCTTCATCTGGTCGAAGCTTGGCCGATCGATGAAGCGATAATGGACGCCGTCAATCTCGGAGGGGCGCTTGGCCCGGGTCGTCACCGAGACAGAGAGATCGAGGTTGTTCTCGGTCTTGAGATTGCGCGTGAGGGTCGACTTGCCCGCGCCCGACGGCGAGGACAAGATCAGCATCAGCCCACGACGGGCCGGGCGCACCACTTCGGCCATCAGCACTCACTCCACATTCTGGACCTGCTCGCGCATCTGGTCGACGACCGTTCGCAGTTCGAGGCCGATGCGCGACAGGCCGGCATCGCCCGCCTTGGCGCAGAGCGTCGAGGCCTCGCGGCCGAACTCCTGCGACAGGAAGTCGAGCTTGCGGCCGATCGGGCCGCCCTGGTCGAGGAGCAGACGCAGCGCCTCGACATGGGCGTGAAGGCGGTCGATCTCCTCGCGGATGTCGGCCTTCACGGCGAGCAGGGCCGCTTCCTGGTGCAGGCGCTGCGGGTCGAGCGCCTGGCTCGCCCCGAGGAGCAGCGCGACCTGGGCGGCGATGCGCTCGCGGATCGCATCGACGCCGCGCGCCGGATGGGCTTCGGCATCCTTCGTCAGCCGCGCGATGCTGTCGAGATGGCCGCGCAGAACCGCCTCCAGGGCCCGCCCCTCGCTGGCGCGCGCCTCCTTCAGGCCCGACACGACCTCATCGAGCCCGGCCAGGACCGGCTTCTCGACCGCGGTGAGCGTATCGTCGCCCTCCTCGGCGAGTTCGACGACACCGCGGATGGCGAGCAGGCCGTCATAGGAGGGCGGGGTCACGATGGCCGACGCCGGCAGGCGCTCGACGGCCTGCAGCAACGCGGCCAGGGCAGCCTCGTTGATGCGCGGCCGCGGCGGGCCGGCATCGCTGGTGACCTGGAGATTGACGTACAGCGTGCCGCGCGAGAAGGCGCCGGTCAGGCGCTTTCGGGCCGCCTCGGCCAGCACCTCGAGGCCGGGCGGCACGCGGACACGAATATCGAGGCCACGGCCGTTGACGCTGCGGATCTCCCAGGCGAAGGCGTGGATGCCCACCGTCCCGGCCGCCCGGGCGAAGCCCGTCATGCTCTCGATCGCCACGCTGGCTCGCCTCCGCCCCTTTGACGCGGCCGGACCGTAGTGGCGGGTCGGGCGGGGGGCAAGCGCGCCGTCGCGCCGCTTTCAGGAAACTGGGGACGGATCAACCGATAGGGTCTGCGCCCTCAGGGGCGCAGCGCGGGGACCTGCTTGGGCGAGTTCAGGTCGAAGGTCTTGTTCAGCAGCGGATCGCGCGGCGTCCCTTCCGAGGCGTCGAAGGCGCGCACGCGACCGCCGGCCAGCGCGGCACCCTGCGGAGGCTGGCCGGCCGCCGCGCGGCGATTGCCCGGGACGGGCCAGGTCTCGATCGCCTCGCCATCGGCAGGTTGCTGCGCGGGCGCCTCGGAGCGGGTATCGGGCGACGGCGGCGGCTCGACCTTGTCGACGGAGGCCTCGGCCGGCGGCTTGCCCGGCTCGCGCCTGACCGCCTCGATCTGGCGCCAGCGCCCGACATTGCGATTGTGCTGCTCCAGAGTCTCGGCGAAGGCGTGGCCACCGCTGCCGTCGGCAACGAAATAGAGGTCCTTGGTACGGGAATGGTTGACCACGGCCTCCATCGCGGCACGGCCGGGATTGGCGATCGGCCCCGGCGGCAGGCCGTCGATGACATAGGTGTTGTAGGGCGTCGCCTGGGTGATCTCGCTGCGCAGGATCGAACGGCCGAGCGTGCCCTTGCCGCCGACGATGCCGTAGACGATCGTCGGGTCGGACTGCAGCTTCATGCGGCGGTTCAGACGGTTGATGAAGACGCCGGCGACGCGGGGGCGCTCATCGGCGCGGCCGGTTTCCTTCTCGACGATCGAGGCGAGGACGACGAGTTCCTGCGGCGTCTTGATCGGCAGGTCGGCCGGGCGGCGCTCCCAGATGCGGGCGAGGACCGCGCGTTGGTCGCGGGTCATGCGGTCGATGATCGCCTGGCGGCTGAAGCCGCGCGGGATGCGGTAGGTGTCGGGCAGGATCGAGCCTTCGCGCGGGACCTGGATGATGTCGCCCGTGAGCAGTTCGTTCTCGCGCAGCCGCGCGACGATCTGCTCGCTCGTGAGGCCCTCGGGGATGGTGATCGAGTGCTCGACGACCTTGCCCTCGGCGATGATGTCGAGAATGTCCGCCTGGCTGGCGCGCGCCTTGAACAGGTACTCGCCGGCCTTGAGCTTGGTCCAGTTGCCGCTGGTCAGCGCCGAGACGCGGAAGACCCAGGGGTGTTCGATCATGCCCTCGCGCTGCAGCAGGTCGGCGATCTCGGCCAGGCCGCTGTCCTTGGGGATGATGAGGACCCGGTCGCTGGCGAAGGGCCCCGGTGCGCGGCTCTGGCTGGAAACGACGGCGATGCCGGCGCCGACGAGCCCGCCGACCACCAGGAGGGCCGTGAAGAGGCCGCTCATCATCGCAATTAAGGGGCTCCGGCGGCGGCGGCGGGCCTTGGGCGGTGGCGCCGGCGGGGCCACCGGCTTCAACGCCTCGCTGGGGCTCTTGGGGGCGACGCGGGGCGAATGATTCACAGCTGTCGTGCTCGCACTTGAAACTTCATCACTGCACGCCACCCCGCCCGACGGAACGACCGGTGGACCGGACGACTCCGAGGGACCGCGCACGCCATCAAACCGGATTCACGCCGGCTGCGAAAGCAAATTCACAGTCCCGCAGCTGGGGTGCACTCTACGCAAAAATATGGCGAAAGCGCGCAGCCGCGCCCCGTCAGGTGCCGTCGACGTAGCGCCGCATGACCAGCGACGCGTTGGTGCCGCCGAACCCGAAGGAGTTCGACAGGACGACGTCGATCGTCCGCTTGCGCGCGACATGCGGCACGAGGTCGAGATCGGTCTCAACGGAGGGGTTGTCGAGGTTGATCGTCGGCGGCGCGACCTGGTCGCGAATGGCGAGGATGGCGAAGATCGCCTCGACGGCCCCGGCCGCCCCCAGAAGATGCCCGGTCGCCGACTTGGTCGAGGACATCGCGGGCTTGCGCGGCGCATTGGCGAGCAGGCGTTCGGCGGCCCGCAGCTCGATCTCGTCACCCAGCGGCGTCGAGGTGCCGTGGGCGTTGATGTAGTCGAGTTCGGAGGCGGAGATGCCGGCGCGCTCGAGCGCGGCGCGCATGCAGCGATAGGCGCCGTCGCCATCCTCGGCCGGCGAGGTGATGTGGTAGGCGTCGCCCGACATGCCGTAGCCGACGACCTCGGCATAGATCCGCGCGCCCCGCATCAGCGCATGCTCGAGATCCTCCAGCACGACGATGCCGGCGCCCTCGCCCATGACGAAGCCGTCACGGTCGCGATCATAGGGGCGCGACGCCTTCTCGGGCGCGTCGTTGAAGTCGGTCGAAAGCGCGCGGCAGGCGCAGAAGCCGGCGATGCCGAGACGATTGATCGCCGATTCGGCCCCGCCCGCGACCATGACCTTGGCATCGCCCAGCGCGATCATGCGTGCGGCGTCGCCGATCGCATGCGCGCCGGTCGAGCAGGCGGTGACGACGGAATGGTTGGGGCCCTTCAGACCATGCTCGATCGAGACATAGCCGGCGGCGAGATTGCTGAGGCGGCCGGGAATGAAGAAGGGCGAAAGCCGGCGCGGGCCGCGCTCCTTGAGCAGGATCGACGCCTCGTAGATCCCGCCGAGGCCGCCGATACCCGAGCCGATGGCGACACCGGTCGCGATCTGGTCCTCGTAGCTCTCGGGAGCCCAGTTCGCATCTGTCAGGGCCTGCTTGGCGGCCGCCATGGCGAAGACGATGAAATCATCGACCTTGCGCTGCTCCTTGGGCTCCATCCACTGGTCGGGATCGAAGGTGCCGTCGGAGCCGTCGCCGCGCGGAATGCTGCAGGCGATCCGCGCCGGCAGATCGCTGCAGTCGAAGGTCGTGATGGGGCCGGCGCCACTGGCGCCGGCGAGAATGCGAGTCCAGGTCTGTTCGACGCCGCAGGCGAGAGGACTCACCATGCCGAGGCCGGTCACGACAACGCGTCGCATCGGAAGACTGCGTGAAACCATGGCTCTTTCAGCGACGATCGACCGAGCGGCCGATCAGGCGGACTTCGACAGGAACTTGACGGCGTCGCCGACGGTCACGATCGTCTCGGCGGCATCGTCCGGGATCTCGACACCGAACTCTTCCTCGAAGGCCATCACGAGCTCGACGGTGTCGAGGCTGTCCGCACCCAGGTCCTCGATGAAGTTGGCACCTTCCACGACCTTCTCAGGCTCGACGCCGAGATGCTCGACCACGATCTTCTTCACGCGCTCGGCGACATCGCTCATGGGTCTTTTCCTTAAAGCTCAAAAACACGCCGCGCCGATCCGCGCTGCGTAGAGGGGCTGTCACTCCTGGCTCCCGCGGCACCCAGGCGGTGCCGACGGGCCGGAACTCGAAGCCTGCACAAACGCAACAACCGGGTTCCCGTCAAGTCCCCCGGATCCCGCATCGCGGCCCGACGGCGCTAGTTAACACAGCCGATCTTGGCTGGCGAGTACGTCGGCGGGACTCTCGACATTGTCCAAAAACCGGAGCAACCTCTTCAGATCATTGTCATTCCGCCGTTGACATGAAGCGTTTGCCCGGTGACGTAACCGGCTTCGGCGCTGGCGAGATAGGCCACCGCCGCCGCCACGTCCTCACCGGAGCCCAGGCGCCTCATCGGCACATCGGCGAGGATGCCCTCGCGCTGCTTTTCGTTGAGCGCCTGCGTCATCGGTGACTCGATGAAGCCCGGTGCCACGACGTTGACGGTGATGTTGCGGCTGGCGACCTCGGCGGCGAGCGCCTTCGACATGCCGATCAGGCCGGCCTTGGAGGCAGCGTAGTTGCCCTGCCCCGGATTGCCGGTGGTGCCGACGACCGAACCGATCGAGATGATGCGGCCATAGCGGCGGCGCATCATCGACTTCACGGCCGCGCGCGAGAGGCGGAAGGCGGCGGTCAGGTTGATGGCGATGACGCTGTCCCAATCCTCGTCCTTGAGCCGCAGGAAGAGGTTGTCCTTGGTCACGCCGGCATTGTTCACGAGGATATCGAGACCACCGAGCTTCTCCTCGGCGGCGGGCACCAGGGCCTCCACCGAGTCCTTGTCCGCCAGGTTGCAGGGCGTGACGACGGCCCGCTCGCCGAGTTCGGCGGCGAGCGCCTCGAGCGCCTCGGCCCGCGTTCCCGACAGCGCGATGGTGGCGCCCTGCGCATGCAGCCTGCGCGCGATGGCGCCGCCCAGCCCCCCGGTGGCGCCGGTGACCAGCGCCTTCTTGCCCGTCAGATCAAGCATCGTCTCTCCCTTTTCGGCTTTCTGCCGTTTTCGCGTGCCCTTTCAGGGCTTGTAGGCCGACACGTCGTCCGCCGTGCCGACCGAAAGCGGAGTCGCAGTCGGCGCGATGCGCTTCACCAGCCCGGCCAGGACCTTGCCGCTGCCGAGCTCGACGAATCGATCGACACCGGCGGTCGCCATCGCCTCGACGCATTCGCGCCAGCGCACCGTGCCCGTGACCTGTGCCACGAGCGAGGCGCGAATGGCCTCGACAGCGCTCAGCGGCGCGGCGCCGACATTCGCCATCACGGGGACGGTGGGGGCGTGCATGGTCACGGTGGCGAGGGCCGCGCGCATGGCTTCGGCCGCCGGCTGCATCAGGGCACAATGAAACGGCGCCGAAACCGGCAGCAGCATGGCCCGGCGAACGCCCCGCTCGCCGGCCAGGACGATGGCGCGATCGATCGCGGCTTTCGCGCCGGAGAGCACGACCTGCCCGCCGCCATTGTCGTTGGCGGCCTCGCAGACATCCCCCTGCGCGGCATCGGTGGCGATCGCGCGGGCGAGATCGAGGTCGGCCCCGAGCAGCGCCGCCATGGCACCCTGCCCGGGCGGGACAGCCTTCTGCATGGCGTCGCCGCGGATGCGCAGCAGGCGCGCGGCATCGCCGATGCTGAAGGTGCCGGCGGCCGCAAGGGCCGAATACTCGCCCAGCGAATGGCCGGCGACGAAGGCGGCGTCCCGCTTCAGATCCAGACCCGCCTCGGCCTCCAGCACGCGCACCACCGCCAGGCTGACCGCCATCAGGGCGGGCTGGGCATTGGCGGTCAGGGTCAGCTCTTCAGCCGGGCCCTCCCACATCAGCGTCGAGAGCTTCTGCGACAGCGCCGCATCGACCTCCTCGAAGACCGCACGCGCGGCGGCGAAGGAATCGGCCAGGCTTTTGCCCATGCCCACGGCCTGTGAGCCCTGGCCCGGAAAGATGAAGGCGGTCGTCATGACGGTCGGCCCCGGATTTCAAAGGTTTTGAGCGATTTCACGGCGCTGTCACACTGCCTTGGATGCCAAGTCAAGCGCCGAAAGGCTTCGGAGCCCGTTCCGACCGCGCCGATGCCCCGATTTCGGTTGCATATCGCGGCGTCACACTGTAACGACCGCTTCCTGTTTGTTCGGCCGGAGGCTGAACGGATGGCAGCGCTCGCGCTGCAGGTTCCGGTGGGAACCGTCATCCCGTGTCTCCGCCTTCGATGAAATCCTGTCGGGCCTGTTCCAGGGCTCGAAGGGCTCCGCGCCGGGCGAAACAGGGTGAAACGGAAAGGCCAACCATGGCATTGTACGAGCATGTTCTGCTCGCGCGGCAAGACGTCAGCGCGCAGCAGGTCGAGGCCCTTGTCGAGACGTTCAAGGGCATCATCGAGGCGAATGGCGGCTCGGTCCCCAAGGTCGAGTACTGGGGCGTGAAGTCCCTGGGCTATCGCATCAAGAAGAACCGCAAGGCGCATTACTCGCTGCTGAACATCGACGCTCCCGCCGCGGCGGTCGCCGAGATGGAGCGCCAGATGCGCATCAACGAAGACGTGCTGCGCTTCCTGACCGTCCGCGTCGAGGAACTCGAGGAGGGCCAGTCGGCCATGCTCCAGAAGCGCGACCGCGACGACCGTGGTGATCGCGGTGATCGCTTTGACCGTCCCGGCGGCGGCGACCGCTTCGACCGCGGCCCGCGTCGTGACCGTCCGCGGCGCGACGACGAAGCTGCTCCTGAAACGACCGGCGCGGAGGCCTGAGCCATGTCGACTGCATCTGCCGGCGCCCGCCGCCCGTTCTTCCGCCGCCGCAAGTCCTGCCCGTTCTCGGGCGAGGGCGCTCCGAAGATCGACTACAAGGATGTGCGCCTGCTCTCGCGCTACATCTCCGAGCGCGGCAAGATCGTGCCGTCGCGCATCACGGCCGTCTCGGCCAAGAAGCAGCGCGAGCTCGCCCAGGCGATCAAGCGCGCCCGCTTCCTCGGCCTGCTGCCCTACGTCATCCGCTGAGCGGACCTGAACGACCCGGCGGCGATCGCTCGCCGCCGGGTTTCCTTCTCTGAACCAGTCGCCCCGTGGTGAGACTCCACCGGGTTCGTTGAGGCGGGACGCCTCTCACCCTGCCCGGCTCGCAAGGCCGGAAGCAGCGGGACAGCAGGACAAAGCATGACCCAGGCCGTCGGCATCGGCGCAGGCCTCGTAGCGGCACTGCTCTTCTCCGTGGTGATCACCGGATCGCCGCTGGCGGTGCTGTTGTATTCGGCCGCCCCTCTCCCGATCCTGATCGCCGCTCTCGGCTGGAACCACCGCGCCGGTCTCTATGCCGCCGGCACCGGCGCGCTCGCCGTCTCCGTCGCGCTGACCCTGCCGGCCGGACTGGCCTTTGCCGCGATCATCGCACTGCCGGCCTGGTGGATCGCCTATCTCGCTCTGCTCGCACGGTCGGATGAGACCGGCCCGGTCGAATGGTACCCACTCGGGAACCTGATGATCTGGATCGCCGGCACGGCGACCCTGGCGAGCGTCGCCAGCGCGCTGGTGATGACGACGGACTACGACACCTACCGTGCGGTGATCGCGCGGATGGTCGAGAACCTCCTTGCCGAAATGGTGCGCAGCAAGATGCTGACCCTGCCGGCGGGCGTGACCCAGGCCGAAATGGCCGCCAATGTGACGCCGCTTCTGGTGCGCGCCGTGCCGCTCGGCATCGGTGCCTCGGTCGTCACGACGATCACCGCCAATCTCTGGCTGGCCGCCAAGACCGTGCAGCTCTCGGGGCGGCTGCCGCGGCCCTGGCCGTTCATCCCCTCGACGACACTGCCGCGTTCGGCACTCGTCCTGCTCGTGGCGGGGCTTGTGACGGCGGGGCTGGACGGTTTCGTCGGGCTGGCGGGTGTCGCGCTGATCGGCTCCCTCTTCGCCGCCTTCATGTTCTCCGGCCTGTGCATGCTGCACGACCTCTCGCGCGGCCAGGCCTGGCGCACGCCCATGCTCATCAGCGTCTATGTCGCGCTCGTCGTGATGCAGGCCGTGCTGACGCCGCTGCTGGCGCTGGCCGGCATGGTCGATTCCCTTCTCGGCCTGCGCAAGCGGGCCGCGATGCCTCCTCCACCCCCTCCCGGGAGCTGAGGGCGCCCGCACCGGTTCCAAGAGCTTTCAAAGACATCAACCTTCAAAGGAGACAACACCATGGAAGTGATCCTGCTCGAACGCGTCGCCAAGCTCGGCCAGATGGGCGACGTCGTGCGCGTCCGCGACGGCTTCGGCCGCAACTACCTGCTCGCCCGCGGCAAGGCCCTGCGCGCCACCGAAGAGAACAAGAAGCGCTTCGAGAGCCAGAAGATCGAGCTCGAGACCCGCAATCTCGAGCTGAAGTCGGAAGCCGAATCGGTCGCCGAGACGCTCGACGGCCTGAGCGTCGTGATGCTGCGCCAGTCGGGCGAGTCCGGCGTGCTCTACGGCTCGGTCTCGACCCGCGACATCGCCGATGCGCTGATCGGCGAGGGCTTCCATGTCGCCCGCAGCCAGATCACGCTGAACGCGCCGATCAAGACGCTGGGCCTGCACACGGTCCCGGTCGTGCTGCATCCGGAAGTCTCGGTTAAGGTCACGGTCAACGTCGCCCGCTCCGCCGAGGAGGCCGAGCGCCAGGTGCGCGGCGAGAACGTCACGGCCCGCGAGGAGTTCGACCTTGACGATCTCGGCCTCGAGGTCGGCGCGGCGCTGGCGGAAGCCGGCGAGGACGACCGCTGAGCGCTGCGACTCGGCTCGACATGTCAAGGGCGCCGCGGTCACGCGGCGCCCTTTTTCATGACGGCCTGTGCAAAGGCGTGGATCGTCCAATCGCTGCTGGCGCGATCCGTCAGAGTGGTAGAGTAAGCGCAGAGTTGGACAGCCGCAGACCCGAGACATTCGCGCCCTCATGGCCACAGCAACCGCCCTCGTCACCCGCCTCGAAACCCGCGAGGCCGAATATCGCGTCCAGCCGCACAACATCGAGGCGGAGCAGGCGCTGCTGGGGGCGATCCTGGTCAACAACGACGCGTTCTACCGCGTCTCCGATTTCCTGCTGCCGGATCATTTCTTCGAGCCGATCCACCAGCGCGTGTTCGAGCTGACGGCGAGCCTGATCCGGGCCGGCAAGATCGCGACGCCGATCACGCTCAAGACCTTCGTCGGCGACATCGATCTCGGCGGCCTGACGGCGTCGCAATATCTCGCGAGGCTCGCCGCCGAGGCGACCACCGTGATCAACGCCGCCGATTACGGCCGCACGATCTATGAGCTGGCGATCCGGCGGCAATTGATCGGCGTCGGCGAGGATCTGGTCAACGTCGCCTATGACGCGCCGGTCGACATGCCGCCGCGCGAGCAGATCGAGGAGGCCGAGCGCAAGCTCTACGAGCTGGCGGAAAAGGGCCGCTACGAAGGCGGCTTCCAGAAGTTCGACACCGCGCTCTACACCGCCATCGACATGGCGGCGAATGCCTTTCAGCGCGCGGGCGGGCTTTCGGGCATCTCGTCGGGCCTGCGCGACCTCGACCAGCGCATGGGCGGCCTGCAGCCCTCCGACCTGATCGTGCTCGCCGGCCGCCCGGCCATGGGCAAGACCTCGCTCGCCACCAACATCGCCTTCAACATCGCCAAGGCTTGGCGTGGCGAGCGCCAGACCGACGGGACGATCAAGACGGTCGATGGCGGCATCGTCGCCTTCTTCTCGCTCGAAATGTCGGCCGACCAGCTCGCGACGCGTATCGTCGCCGAGCAGTCGGGCATCTCCTCCTACAAGATCCGGCAGGGCCGCATCAACGAAGCCGAGTTCGCGCGGCTGACCGACGTCGCCGCCCAGATCGAGAAGCTGCCGCTCTATATCGACCAGACCGGTGGCATCTCGATCGCCCAGCTCGTGGCCCGGGCGCGCCGCCTCAAGCGCCAGAAGGGGCTCGACGTCCTGTTCATCGACTACCTCCAGCTCCTCTCGGGCTCGGCCAAGAACGGCCAGAACCGCGTGCAGGAGCTGACCGAGATCACGACCAGCCTGAAGGCGCTCGCCAAGGAACTGGCGGTGCCGATCGTGGCGCTCTCGCAGCTCTCGCGCCAGGTCGAGAGCCGCGACGACAAGCGGCCGCAGCTCTCGGACCTGCGCGAATCCGGCTCGATCGAGCAGGACGCCGACGTGGTGATGTTCGTCTATCGCGACGAGTACTACCTCAAGGGCAAGGAGCCGCGCCCCGGCACCGAAGAACACAACAAGTGGCAGATCGAGATGGAAGCCGCCCATGGCGTGGCCGAGCTCATCATCGGCAAGCAGCGCCATGGCCCGACCGGGGCGATCGCGCTGCAGTTCGACGCCGAGGTGACGCGCTTCTCCGACCGCGCCGACGAGATGCGCCTCCCGGACCGCGAATGAGCCCCTTCGACACACCCGACGCCGACAGCTGCGGCACCATCCTGACGATCGACCTCGGGGCGCTCGTCGCCAACTGGCGCGCGCTCCAGACGCGGGCCGGAACGCAGGCGGCCGCCGTCGTCAAGGCGAACGCCTATGGGCTCGGCATCGAGCCGGCCGTGAGCGCACTCGCCGCCGCCGGCTGCGAGTGCTTCTTCGTCGCCCATCTCTCCGAAGGCGTCCGGGCCCGCGCGGTGGCGCCAGACGCCACGATCTACATCCTCAACGGTCTGCTGCCCGGTCGCTGCGGCCGCTATGCCGAGCATGATCTGTCGCCCGTTCTCGGCTCCGCGGAGGAGCTGCGGGAATGGGCGGCCTTCCGCGCCGGCGGCGCGCGGGTCAGGCCCGCGGCGGTGCATCTCGACACGGGGATGAACCGACTCGGCCTCTCGGCGGGCGACAGCGCGGATGCCGTCTCGGCGCTCAAGAACGAGATCGACGCGGCCGGCATCGGGCTGGTGATGAGCCATTTCGCCGCCTCGGAAGACGAGGCGGACCCGGCAACGGCGCGCCAGATCGCGGCCTTTGCCGCCAGCGCCGCCGCGCTGCCCGGCATCCCGGCCTCGCTGAAGAACTCCTCGGGGCATTTCCTGATGGACTGCCCCTCCTACCAGCTGACACGACCCGGCTATGCGCTCTATGGCGGCAATCCCACGCCGGGCCGGCCCAATCCGATGCGCGCCGTGGTCGGCCTCGCCTCGCGCATCCTGCAGTTGCGCGACGTCCGGGCCGGCACGCAGGTCGGCTATAACGGGCGCTGGACGGCCCCGCGCGACAGCCGGCTCGCCACGATCTGCCTGGGCTATGCCGATGGCTACCCGCGCAATGCGAGCGGAACCGACGCCAGCCCGGGCGGCAGCGCGATCGTCGATGGCGTGGTCTGCCCCTTCGTCGGCACGGTCTCGATGGATCTGGTCATCATCGACGTGACGGATCTGCCCGCGACGTCGGTGAAGCGGGGCGATCCGGTCACGCTGATCGGCGGCCCGCTCGATCTCGATGCGGTCGGAGCCGGCGCGAAGACGATCGGCTACGAGATCCTGACCAGCCTCGGCCGGCGCCATGCGCGGCGCTATGTCGGGGTGTGAGGTGAGCGGCTCCGCTGTCATTCCGGGGCACGGCGCAGCCGTGAACCCGGAACCCACGACGGGCCTCGACCTTTGCCGAGCCCGGTGGCAAGCGCACGCCCGGTCGTGGGTTCCGGGTTCTTCGCTCAAGCGAAGCCCCGGAATGACAATCTAACGATGGCCAAGCGCGGTCCGACCTATACCTGCCAAGCCTGCGGGGCGGTCTACCACCGCTGGCAAGGCAAGTGCGACGCCTGCGGCACCTGGTCGTCGCTGTCGGAGGAGGCCCAGGCCGCGCCCGTGCCCGGTGCGCGCGGGGCGTCGGGCGGCCGGGCACGCGGGCGCGTCTTCGCGCTGGAAGGGCTGAAGGGCGCGACCCAGGACGCGCCGCGCATCGTCTCGGGCATCGGCGAACTCGACCGCGTCACCGGCGGCGGCTTCGTTCCGGGCTCGGTCCTGCTGATCGGTGGCGACCCCGGCATTGGCAAGTCGACGCTGCTGATGCAGGCCTGCGCCGCGCTCGCCCTGTCGGGCCGGCGCGTCATCTATGTCTCGGGCGAGGAATCAACCGGGCAGGTCCGCCTGCGGGCCGAGCGCATGGGGCTGGCCGAGGCGCCGGTCGAGCTGGCCGCCGAGACCAATGTCGAAGACATCGTGGCGACCCTCGGCCAGGGTGCGCGTCCGGCGCTGGTGGTGATCGATTCGATCCAGACGATGTGGTCGGGCGAGGTCGAGAGCGCACCGGGCACGGTCACGCAGGTGCGCGGCTCGGCCCAGGCGTTGATCCGCTACGCCAAGACCAGCGGCGCCTGCATGATCCTGGTCGGTCATGTCACCAAGGACGGGCAGATCGCGGGGCCACGCGTGGTCGAGCACATGGTCGACGCCGTGCTCTCCTTCGAGGGCGAAGGCGCGCACGCGTTCCGCATCCTGCGCGGCCAGAAGAACCGCTTCGGCGCCACCGACGAGATCGGCGTCTTCGAGATGACGGGCAAGGGCCTCTCCGAGGTCTCGAACCCTTCAGCCCTGTTCCTGGCCGGGCGTGACCAGGCGGCGCCCGGCGCCGCGGTCTTCGCCGGCATGGAGGGCACGCGTCCGGTTCTCGTCGAGATCCAGGCTCTCGTCGCGCCGACCTCGCTCGGCACGCCGCGGCGCGCGGTCGTCGGCTGGGAGAACAGCCGCCTGTCGATGGTGCTGGCCGTGCTCGAGACGCATGGCGGGCTGCGGCTGGGGCAGCACGACGTCTATCTCAACGTCGCCGGCGGATTGCGGGTCAACGAGCCGGCCGCCGATCTCGCGGTGGCGGCCGCGCTGGTGTCCTCGCTGACGGGGGCGATCCTGCCGCCCGAATCGGTCTATTTCGGCGAAATCGCGCTGTCAGGCGCGGTCAGGCCCGTTTCCGTGGCGGCGGCGCGGCTGCGCGAGGCCTCGAAGCTCGGTTTCGAGGCGGCGCTGATGCCGGCCGGCGGCGCCGAGGCCGGCGACGGCAGCGGCCTGTCGCTGCGGCGTTTCGGCCATGTCACGGAACTCGTTGCCGATATCGCCGCACGGGCGCCACGCCGGGATGTGAAATGAGCCCGTGGCAATAGTGACGCAACGGGCGCGAACGCGTATAGCAAACCCGATGCGGCCAGCCCATCTGTTGCAGGCCATTCCGAGACCATAACGAAGCGGCTCATCCATGCCTGTGACCATTCTCGATCTCGTCGTCATCGGCGTGGTTCTGATCTCGGCTTTGCTGGCAGCGGTGCGCGGGCTCACGCGCGAGGTGCTCGCGATCGCCTCCTGGGCGGCGGCGGCGGCCATCGCCTGGGTGTTCCACCCGCAGCTGCTGCCGATCCTCAAGCAGTACATCCCCAATGACATGATCGCGCTGATCGCCTCGATCGCCTCGCTCTTCCTGGTGACGCTGATCGTGGTCTCGCTGGTGACGGCACGAATCTCGGATTTCGTGCTCGATTCCCGGATCGGCGCGCTCGACCGGACGCTGGGCTTCGTCTTCGGCGCCGGGCGCGGCCTCTTGCTGGCGGTGATCGGCTATCTCTTCTTCGCCGCGCTGATGGGCGACAAGAACATGCCGCCCTGGGCCAAGGACGCCAAGGCCAAGCCGATGCTCGAGGAAACCGGGCGCTCGCTGCTGGCGATGCTGCCGCAGGATGTGAATGCCGACTTCATCAAGAAGCTGCTGAAGCCCAAGGGCGAAGGCGAACCGACGGAAGCCCCCGCGGAGGAGCCGCGCCCGCCCGCCGTCCCGGGAACCGAGCCGCAGCGCCGCACCGAGGTGCCCAACGCGACGGACCGGCAGGCGCTGCAGCGCGCCATCGACGGGACGCGCCCCGCCCCCCCTGCCCCAACTCGCCCGTAATTCGCACGCAGAAGCCCGTCGTCCAGCTTCCAGGAGCCCCGTGATGGTCGCAGAATCCTCGACGAAGGCCAGCGCGAGCGAGGCCGCCTTCGACCCCTATGCCGACCGGCTGCGCGAGGAATGCGGTGTCTTCGGCATCTTCGGCCACGCGGACGCGGCGGCGCTGACCGCACTCGGGCTGCATGCGCTCCAGCATCGCGGCCAGGAGGCGGCGGGCATCGTCACCTTCGACGGCGCGCGCTTCCATTCCGAGCGTCGCCTCGGCCTCGTCGGCGACGCCTTCTCCGAAGCCTCGGTGATCGACAAGCTCAAGGGCTCGCAGGCGGTCGGGCATGTTCGCTATTCGACCACCGGCGAGACGATCCTGCGCAACGTCCAACCGCTGTTTGCGGAGCTTCATGGCGGCGGCTTCGCGGTCGCCCATAACGGCAACCTGACCAACGGCCTGACGCTGCGGCGCAACCTCGTGCGGGACGGGGCGATCTACCAGTCAACCTCCGATACCGAGGTGCTGCTGCATCTCGTGGCGCGCAGCCGCAAGCCGCGCTTCATCGAGCGCTTCGTCGAGGCGATCCGCCAGATCGAGGGCGCCTACGCCTTCGTCGGCATCACCAACAAGAAGCTGATCGGCGCGCGCGACCCGCTCGGCATCCGCCCGCTGGTGCTGGGCGAGCTCGACGGCGCCCCGATCCTGACCTCGGAGACCTGCGCGCTCGACATCATCGGGGCGCGCTTCATCCGCGAGATCGAGAACGGCGAGGTCGTGGTCATCTCGGAGAGCGGGATCGAGAGCCACAAGCCGTTTCCAGCCATGCAGGAGCGCCCCTGCATCTTCGAGTACATCTATTTCGCCCGCCCCGATTCGATCGTGAAGGGCCGCAGCATCTATGAGCACCGCAAGGCGATGGGCGCGCAGCTCGCCCTCGAATCGCCGGCGAATGCCGATGTGATCGTGCCGGTGCCGGATTCCGGCGTGCCGGCGGCGCTGGGCTACGCGCAGGCGAGCGGCATCCCCTTCGAACTCGGCATCATCCGCAACCATTATGTCGGCCGGACCTTCATCGAGCCGACGCAGAAGGTGCGCGAGCTCGGCGTCAAGCTGAAGCACTCGGCCAACCGCTCGGTGGTCGAGGGCAAGAGCATCGTGCTCGTCGATGATTCGATCGTGCGTGGGACGACCTCGTTCAAGATCGTGAAGATGATGCGCGAGGCCGGGGCGCGCGAGGTGCATTTCCGCATCTCCTCGCCGCCGATCACCCATCCCGACTATTACGGTATCGACACGCCCGACCGCGAGAAGCTGCTGGCGGCGACGCATTCGCTCGAAGAGATGCGCGAGTTCGTCGGCGCCGATTCGCTCGCCTTCATCTCGGTCGACGGGCTCTATCGCGCCATGGGCCATGAGCGGCGCGATCCGGTCCGGCCGCAGTTCACCGATCACTGCTTCACCGGCGATTACCCGACCTCGCTGACCGACGTGATCGGCGAGAGCGCCAAGCAGCAGATCTCGCTGCTGGCGGAGGCCGGCTGACGCCGTTTCGTCTTTTCTCCGTCATTCCGGGCGCAGCGAAGCGGAGACCCGGAATCCATCATAGGGCATTGTTGCGCCCGATGATGAATCCCGGATCGGCGCCGCTTGCGCGGCTTGTCCGGGATGACGCCCGCATGATCTACCCGGAGCGGCCAACGGATGACCAAACCTCTCTCAGGGCGCGTCGCGCTCGTCACCGGCGCCTCACGCGGGATCGGGCGGGCGGCTGCGCTCGCCTTCGCCAGGGCCGGCGCCCATGTCGTCGCGGTGGCGCGCACCAGCGGCGCGCTGGAGGAACTCGACGACGAAATTCGGGCCGAGGGCGGCAGCGCCACGCTGGTCCCGCTCGATCTCGGCGACGCCCCGGCGGTCGAGAAGCTCGGCCCGGCCCTGCTCCAGCGCTGGGGCAAGCTCGACATTCTCCTGGCCAATGCCGGCATTCTCGGCCCGCTCTCGCCGCTGACCCATGCCTCGCCCAAGGAATGGGCCAAGGTCTTCGACACCAATGTCACGGCGAACTGGCGGCTGCTGAAATCGGTCGAGCCCGCGCTCCAGGCCTCCGATGCCGGGCGCGTCATCCTGATGTCCTCGGGCGCGGCGCATAAATGCCTCGCCTATTGGGGCCCCTATTCGATCTCCAAGGCCGCGGTCGAGGCGATGGGGCGCACCTATGCGGCCGAGACGGCGACGACGCCGCTGAAGGTGATGCTGGTCAATCCGGGGCCGCTGCGGACCCGCATGCGGGCGGAGGCGATGCCGGGCGAGGATCCGCTGACGCTGAAGACACCGGAGGAACTGGCGCCGCATCTGGTCGCCATCGCCTCGCCGGACTGGGCCGAGACGGGCAAGATCTTCGACTTCCCGCAGGGCAAGGTGCTCAGCCCGCAGATGCCGGGCTGAGACTGGCTTTCCCTTCTCCCCTCGCGGGAGAAGGTGGCAGCGCACAGCGCTGACGGATGAGGGGGCGCTGTAAGCTTCCCCCTGATCGGCACGACACAGACGGACGGGGCACGGCGCCCCACATCCGTCTGCTTCGCAGACACCTTCTCCCGCGAGGGGAGAAGGGAACGCCCTCACCCCGCGCGCTTGTTCTTGTCGTAGGGGTTCTCGCCGCCGCGGGTGTGCAGGCGGATCGGCGTGCCCGGCAGGTCGAAGGCCTCGCGCAGATTGTTGACCAGATAGCGGGTGTAGGACACCGGCAGATGGTCGAGCTGGTTGCCGAACAGCGCGAAGGTCGGCGGGCGCGCCTTGGCCTGCGTCATGTAGCGGATCTTGATGCGTCGACCGGCCACGGCCGGGGGCGGATGGGCCGAGAGCACACCTTCGAGCCAGCGGTTGATCTTCGCCGTCGAGATGCGGCGGTTCCAGACCTCATAGGCGGTGAAGACGGCCTGCATCAGCCGGTCGATGCCCTCGCCGGCGAGGCCCGAGAGCGGGATGATCGGCACGCCGCGGACCTGCGCCAGGAGATGGCTCGCCTTTTCCTTGAGCTCGGCCAGGAGGCCATTCTTGTCGGCGACGAGGTCCCATTTGTTGAGGCCGATGACGACGCAGCGGCCCTCGCGCTCGGTCAGGTCGACGAGCGTCAGATCCTGCTTCTCGAAGGGAATGGTGGCGTCGAGCAGCACGACCACGACCTCGGCGAAACGGATCGCCCGCAGCGAATCCTGCACCGACATCTTCTCGAGCTTTTCCTCGATGCGGGCGCGCTTGCGCATGCCGGCCGTGTCGAACAGCTTCACCGGCCGCCCGCGCCATTGGTAATCGACCGAAATCGTGTCGCGGGTGATGCCGGCTTCGGGGCCGACGAGCAGGCGCTCCTCGCCGATCATCTTGTTGACCAGCGTCGACTTGCCGGCATTCGGGCGGCCGATGATGGTGACGCGCAGCGGCTTGTTGGGGTCGTTATACTCCGCTTCCTCGTCGACGAAGGCGGCCGGTGCCTCGATCCATTTCTTGTCGCCATAGCTCTCGTCGAAGGGCTCTTCTTCCTCCGGCTCGACATCGACGTACGGCGCAAGCGCCTCCAGCAGGTCGGACGTACCCTCGCCATGTTCGGCCGAGAAGGGCACGGGGTCGCCGAGGCCGAGCGCATAGGCTTCGAAGATCCCGTCGAGCCCCTTCCGCCCCTCGGCCTTGTTGGCGAGCAGGATCACCGGCTTGCCGGATTTCCGCACCAGATCGGCGAAGGGCTGGTCCATCGGCGTGAGCCCGAGCCGGGCGTCGATCATGAACAGGATCACGTCCGCCTGGGCGATCGCGACCTCGGTCTGCGCGCGCATGCGCCCGGCGAGAGAGCCGGGATCGGCCTCCTCGAGCCCCGCCGTGTCGATGATGGTGAAGCGCAGATGGCCGAGTGCGGCGTCGCCCTCGCGCCGGTCGCGCGTCACGCCGGGCCGGTCGTCGACCAAGGCGAGCTTCTTGCCGACGAGCCGGTTGAACAGCGTCGACTTGCCGACATTGGGACGGCCGATGATGGCGACGGTGGTCATTCCAGTTCCATTACAGCAGCAGTGCCGCTTCGTCATTCCGGGGCGGCCGACAGGCCGAACCCGGAACCCACGACCGGGTGACCGGCGGTGTCGGACGACAGCAGCTCGTCGTGGTTTCCGGGTCCATCGCGCCGCGATGTCCCGGAATGACACATTTCAGTTCTTCGTCTCGACCGGCCCCCCGCGCACCAGAGCGAGATAGAGCTCCGTGCGCTGGCGCAGGACGGCGGGCGACTGCGGATCGGTGACGATGGCATCGAACCAGCGGCCGGCATCCTCGAAGAGATTGGCCTTGAGCGCGGCGATGCCGAGGAACTCACGGGCCGAGTGGCGCCAGGCCCCCTGCGGCGTCGCCAGAGACTCCAGCGCCGTCCGCAACTCCGGATAGGGCACGAGATCGACGCGCAGCATGCCCGACCGCAGGCGGGCGAGGTCGCGGTAGAGCTGTCCCAGCGAGGCATCGGCCGCGATCTGGTCGAAGGCAGTCGCACCGGCGGCGGCATCGCGCTTGGCCGTCTCGGCAGCGAGGCGGAAGCGGGCGATCTGGCGGTAGCCCGCCGGCGCGCTCGCCGCGAGTTCGCCGAGGATGGTCTCGGCTTCCGAACCATTGCCGTCGCGCGAAGCCTTCAGCGCCGCCTCGAGCCGGGCGCCGACAAGCTGCGAGGCCTGCTGCTCGCGGTAGAGCCAGAACTGCCATCCGGCCATGGCCGCGACCGCGAGCACGGCCAGACCGGTGAGCAGCCAGCCATACTTCTTCCAGAGCTCCGCCGCCTTGTCGCGGCGCACTTCCTCGTCGATCTCGCGGAAAATATCGGCCATGGTCCGTCAGATATCCTGTGTGGTGCTGCCCGGTAGCATTTCCGCCCGGCAATGGCGAGCCGGAACAGGATTTTCCTGGCCCTGATCCTGAGGAACCGCGTCAGCGGCGTCTCGAAGGATGCTCCAGAAGGTTCCCGAGATCGCTGGAGCAGCCTTCGAGACGCGCCTGCGGCGGCTTCTCAGGATGAGGGCGAGGAAGCCCGGTGCAGCAGGCTGCCGTCGCCATAGGAGTAGAAGCGGTAGTTCTGCGCGATCGCATGGGCATAGGCCCGCTTCATCACGTCCAGGCCGCAGAAGGCGGAGACGAGCATGAACAGTGTCGAGCGCGGCAGGTGGAAATTGGTCAGCAGCAGGTCGACCGCACGGAAACGGTAGCCCGGCGTGATGAAGATCGCGGTATCGCCCGAGAACGGCCGAATGACGCCATCCTCGCCCGTGGCGCTTTCGAGCAAGCGCAGCGAGGTGGTGCCGACCGCGACAATGCGCCCGCCTTTCGCCCGCACCGCGTTGAGGGACGCGGCCGTCTCCGGCGCGATCGTCCCCCATTCAGCGTGCATGCGATGGTCCTGCGTATCCTCCGCCTTCACCGGCAGGAAGGTGCCGGCGCCGACATGAAGCGTGACGAGATGGCGGGTGACGCCCCTCGCCTCCAGCGCGGCGACGAGGTCCGGCGTGAAGTGCAGCCCGGCCGTCGGCGCCGCCACGGCACCGTCGTTGCGCGCGTGCATGGTCTGGTAGTCGCGGGCGTCGGCGGCATCGGTCGCGCGCTTGCCGGCGATGTAGGGCGGCAGCGGCAGTTCGCCGAGGCGGGCGATGGCCTCGTCGAGATGCGGGCCGGCGAGCGCGAAGCGAAGCTCGACCTCGCCGCCGTCGGACTTGGCGACGATCTCGGCCTGGAGGCGGCCGCGTTCGCAGGCGCCGCTCTCGGATTCGTCGCCGAAGGTGACGGTCTCGCCGCGTGCGAGCTTCTTGGCCGGCCGCGCGAAGGCGAGCCAGCGATCGGCCCCCTCGCGCTTGTGCAGCATGATCTCGATGCGGGCGGAGGCATCGCCTCGCCGGCGCTGGCCATAGAGCCGCGACGGGATGACGCGCGTGTCGTTGAGGACGAGCGCGTCTCCCGGCCGGAGCACTGCGACGAGGTCGCGGATGCCGCGGTCCTCGAAGGGCTGCGGGGCATCGGGCCTGACCACGAGCAGCCGCGCCGCGTCGCGCGGGCTGACGGGCCTCAGCGCGATGCGGTCTTCGGGCAGGTTGAAATCGAAGAGCCCGACATCCACGGTGATGTCAGGCCGCGTCGGCCATGACCTTCAGCGAGACGATGGAGTCGGGATCGCGCACGGGCTCGCCGCGCTTGATGATGTCGACGTTGTCCATGCCTTCCACGACCTGGCCCCAGACCGTGTACTGCTTGTCGAGGAAGCGGGCGTCATCGAAGACGATGAAGAACTGGCTGTTGGCCGAGTTCGGGTTCTGGGCGCGGGCCATCGAGCAGATGCCGCGGACATGCGGCTCGGCGTTGAACTCCTGCGCCAGGTCGGGATGCTTCGAGCCGCCGGTGCCGGTGCCGTGCGGGCAGCCGACCTGGGCCATGAAGCCGTCGATGACGCGATGGAAGACGATGCCGTCATAGAAGCCCTCGCGCGCGAGCAGCTTGATGCGCTCGACATGCTTGGGCGCGAGGTCGGGGCGCAGCTTGATCACCACCTTGCCCTTGGTGGTTTCCATAACGAGGGTGTTCTCGGGATCGAGCGACATCAGATCGGCCTTTCGTTGGACGGCGCGCGGCCGTGGAAGCGGATGGACAAGGGTCGCCCCGCGATAGCGGCTCCGAGCTGCGGCGACAACCTCATAGGTGTGCAGCTGCGAACAGCCGCGGCGACGGATTCGGTAAAGCGGCGGCGCAGATCGGGCTCTGTCTCCTGCGTCTGCCAGGTCACGCGCGGCTCGCCGAAGAGCGAGCCGTCGCGACGCAGGCTGAAGCGCACGGTCGCCATCGCCCCGCTCGCCGGACCGTCCATCGCCGGTGGCGCCCAGCAGCGGCGCAGCGCCGGCGCGATGTCGGCGAGACGGTCGAGCGTTCCGTCGTCACGCGTCTTCGTCGCCGGCTCGACCGTGCCGACCACGCCGATCTCGCCGCTGCCGGCGCGAGGCGCCGGTGGGATCGGCCGTGTCGCGGCACCCGGCTGATCAGCGTCGCCGCCGAAGCGGCCACCGACGCCGGGGGCGTAGCGCTGGCCCGACGGGGGCGGCAGCACGGGGTTCTGGGAGCCGGAGGGCGGCGGCAGGACCGGATTTTGCGAACCCGACGCCGGCGGCAGGCCGAGATCGGTCGTCCCCTGCGCCGCAGCCGCGCCCGCCGTGACAGCGGACAGCGCGCAGAGGAACAGGCCGTTCAGGGCCCGCGGCACCCTGCCCGCCATCGGCTTACTTTGCGTCGGACTGGAGCCGCATGCGGACGATCTTGTCGGGGCCGGAGACCATGCCGCTGCCGGCAGCGCCCTTCTTGATCTTGCGGACGGCCTCCATGCCCGAGACGACCTCGCCGAAGAGCGTGTACTGGCCGGTCAGCGAGCCGCAGCCCTCATAGCAGATGAAGAACTGCGAGTTGGCCGAATCGGGCGACTGCGAGCGCGCCATGCCGACCGAGCCGACCTTGTAGGGGGTGGGCGTGAACTCGGCCTTGATGTTGGGCAGGTCGGAGCTGCCCGTGCCGGTGCCCGTCGGGTCGCCGGTCTGCGCCATGAAGCCGTCGATGACGCGGTGGAAGACGATGCCGTCATAGAAGCCGCGCTTGGTCAGCGTCTTGATCTGCTCGACATGCTTGGGCGCGAGGTCCGGACGCAGGCGGATCGTCACCGGCCCGTCCTTGGTCTCGAGGATCAGCGTGTTGGCGGGATCCGTGGCCTGGGCCCGAACCGGCGCGGTCGCAAGGCCGAGGGAGGCGAAAAGAGCGAGAGTGGCGAGCGAGTGGCGCAGCATGATCGTCTCCTTGGCCGCCGAGATGTCGGCGGGCGTGTCGTCGGGGGCGTCGTAGCGGCATCCTTTGGCTGGAACAAGGCGCCGCAGGACGACGAATCGCACGATGTTGCACCGCACAAGTGCAGCGGAGAATAATTTTGCAAAAAGTTGAGGCTCGACCTGCTCAAAGTGATGACAGACGTGTGGCAATCGGTTATCAAACCCCCACTGGACACGCTTTGTTGATCGAAGCGCCGCGGACCAGGTCTCGGGAGGACAAACGCCCGTTCAGTATACGAGTCGCACGCGAACAGATGTGTGCCGTTACTGCGGTAAAAACAGACTAAGAAGGCAAGGCATCGGCCTTGCCTTTTTCTTTGTCTGGTGTCCGGCGGGCCGTTGGCCGCCCTGTGTCCGATCGCCCCAGGGCCTGCCCGTGCCCTCCGCATCCATCCGCTTTTGCCGGCTCAGATGTCGAGCGCCGCCCAGCCATACCAGACGAACAGGAAGACCACGGCCGCGATCAGCGAAGTGATCACCACCTTGCGGCGAAGACCCGGCAGGGCCGGAGCGCCGGGCTCGGTGCCTTCGACGACCTCCCCGGTTTCCACCTGGCTGCGCACACCGAAGGGCAGGACGGCGAAAAGCACCGTCCACCAGATCACGAAGTAGACGGCGAGCGCGCTCGCGATCGTCATGGCTGCAGGTCCTTTTCGGCGGTGTCGGCCAGCGCGATGCAGGAGAAGGCGACGCGGGCCTGCGTGGGCACGCCGAAGCGGGCGGTGTGGCGCGCCGGCAGCCCGCCGGGAAAATGCTTCACATATTCGGCGTTGCAGGCGGCATAATCGGCCGGGTCGGTAATCAGCATGGTCATCTGCACGACGCGCCCGAGGGAACTGCCGGCCTCCGCGAGAAGACCGGAGATATGGGCCAGCGCGTTGCGCACCTCATCGGCCGGCGTTTCGCCGCGATGGATGCCGCGGGCGGGATCATGCGGCGCCGAATGGCCGGAGACGAAGACGAGGCCGCCGGCGCGCGTGGCTGCGCTGAAGGGGCGCCGCGAGCCCTGATCCGGCTGGCCGAAGAAGCTGATCGCGGATGCGTCCATCGGCTCAGGCCTGCTCGAGCTCGACGAGCGTGCCGGTGAAGTCCTTCGGATGCAGGAAGAGGACGGGCTTGCCATGCGCGCCGATGCGCGGCTCGCCCGTGCCCAGCACCCGCGCGCCCGTCGCCCTCAGCCGGTCGCGCGCGGCGAGGATGTCGTCGACCTCGTAGCAGATGTGGTGGATGCCGCCATCGGCGTTGCGCTCGAGGAATTTGGTGATCGGGGAATCGGCGCCCAGCGGCTCAAGCAACTCGACCTTGGTGTTCGGCAGCTCGACGAAGACGACGGTGACGCCATGCTCCGGCTGCGGCAGCGGCTGCGAGACGCGGGCCCCGAGCGTGTCGCGATAGAGCGCGGTCGCCACGGCGAGATCCTTCACGGCGATGGCGACGTGGTTGAGACGTCCGATCATGTTGCTCCCCTGCTGACTTCGACCGATCCTAAACCTCGATCACCAGCGCATGCACCAGCGGCTTCTTGCCCCACTCCTCGTTGACCGCGCTGCGCAGGCCGCGCTCCAGCGCATTGCGCAGCGCTTCCGGGTCACGGCGACGCGCCTTGGGAATGCCATCGATCAGCTCCGACACCGCATCGGCGACGTATTCGTCGAAGCCCGTGCCGTCGCGCGTATAGGGCGGCAAGCCCAGCACCGCGATCTCCGGGTCCCCGGCGAGCCCGCCCTTCTCGTCGATCGCGACGGCGACCGAGATCATGCCGACGAAGGAGAGCCTGCGACGCTCGGGGATCGTCTTCTCGAGAGCGTTCACGAGGAGATTGCCATCCTGGTAGAGCCGGCCATGGGTGACCTCGTCGATCTTGCTGGCGCCCTCCGGGGTGATCGCGACGACGTCGCCATTGCCGGCGCGCACCACGATCTTGACGCCGAGCCCGCGCGCGAAGGTCGCGTGCTCCGAGAGATGGAGGTCCTCGCCATGGGCGGGGATCACGATCTTCGGCTTCAGCCAGCCATAGAGCCTGGCCATCTCCTCGCGGCGTGGATGGCCGGAGACATGGACCAGATGGGTCCGGTCGGTGATGATCTCGATGTTGTCGCGGGCGAGCGCGTTCTGGATGGCGCCCACCGCCTTCTCGTTGCCGGGAATCGTGCGCGAGGAGAAGATCACCCGGTCGCCCGGCGAAAGCGCGATCTCGGGGTGGTCATCGGAGGCGATGCGGGAGAGCGCGGCGCGCGGCTCGCCCTGGCTGCCTGTCAAGAGCGCCACGACCTTGTCGCGGGGCAGGTAGCCATAGGTGTCGGCCGAGCGGAAGGCCGGGATGCCGTCGAGATAGCCGCATTCGCGGGCGACATCGATGACGCGGTCCATGGCGCGGCCGACGACAACGACCTCGCGCTGATCGGCCATCGCCGCTTCCGCCACCGCCCGCAGCCGGGCGACATTGGAGGCGAAGGTGGTGACCGCGACGCGACCGGGGGCCGAGTGCACCAGTTCCTTGATCTTGGCGGCGACATCGGCCTCGCTCGGCGAGGTGCCGTCGCGCATCACGTTGGTCGAGTCGCAGACCAGCGCCAGCACGCCCTCTTCGCCGAGCTCGCGCAGGCGCTTCTCGTCGGTCGGCAGGCCGACCTGCGGCGTCACGTCGATCTTCCAGTCGCCGGTGTGGACGACGAGGCCAACGGGGGTGCGGATCGCGAGCGCATTCGATTCCGGAATCGAATGCGCGACGGGCACGAATTCGATGTCGAAGGGGCCGAGCGTGATGCGGCCGCCCTGGGCGACGGTGTGCATCGGCACCTTGGGAGCGCCCGGCTCCGAGAGGCGGCGCGTGGCGAGGAGCCCGGCGGCGAACTGCGTGCAGTAGACCGGCGCGCGCAGGGACGGCCAGAGCGCGGCGAGCGCACCGATATGGTCCTCATGGGCGTGGGTGATCACGATGCCGAGCAGGTTCGCCCGCTCTTCGACGATGTAGCGCAGGTCCGGCAGCACGATGTCGACGCCCGGAGCCTCCGGGCCGGCGAAGGACAGGCCGCAATCGACGAGGATCCATTTCCGCCTCCCCTCCGGCCCATAGCCGTAGAGGGCGGCGTTCATGCCGATCTCACCGAGGCCACCGAGGGGAACGAAAACAAGCTGGTCTTTGGAACGGGTCACGAAGAATCCTGACTGATCGACAGCCGGCGGCGCCGGGATGGTGCGGGAGCCCTAACACGCGACGCTGCAGGGCTCCATAGCGGCGCGGCGTCAACGGTTCGCCGGGAGCGGACGCTGCCGTCAGCGGGGCGCGTCCTCGGGGATGGCGGCGCCGAAGAACAGATCGCCCGCATCGAAGGCCCGTGTCCCGCCCGCCGTTTCGAGCAGCAGCCGGCCGCCGGGGTCGAGGCCGGAGAAGACACCGGTGACGGTGCCCGAGGGCGGGCGGATGGTGATGGTCTGGCCTAGGAACGCCGCCCGCTCCAGCCAGGCCTGCCGGGTGGGGCCGAAGCCGCCGGGCCGCCGCCAGATGGCGAAGCGCTCGGCGAAGGCCTCGGCCAGCGCCGCCAGCGTCGCCTCGATGGTGACGTCGGGCCGATGGGCGCGCAGGAAGCTCGCCGGATAGGGCGTTCCCTGAGCGCAGGACGCGATGTTGATGCCGAGGCCCGCGATGACGGCGAAGCGCCCTGCCCCGCTCTCGCCCTCGAGCAGCAGGCCCGAGCATTTGGCGCCGTCGACGAGCAGATCGTTCGGCCATTTGAGCGCGAGCCGTGGCGCCGCCAGCCCGGTCACACGCGCGGCGGCATCGTGCAGGGCGAGCCCCGCGACGAAGCCGAGTTGCGGCGCCAGCGCCGGCTCGCAGGGGTTCACCAGGAGAAGGCTCGCATAGAGATTGCCCGGCGGCGAACTCCATTGCCGGCCATGGCGCCCGCGCCCGGCATTCTGACTGCGCGCCACGACCCAGAGCTGGCCGGGATCGCCCTGCTGGAGCGCGCGCCGCGCCTCCTCCATGGTCGAGCCGACCTCGTCACGGACGATCAGCCGGTAGCCGGCGGCGCGGGCGAGGTCGCCTAACATACGCGTCCCATTGGGAACCACGCCGTCATGCTCGCCCTTGTGGCGAGCATCCACGTCTTGAACACAGGTCGCGACAGAGGAAGACGTGGATGGTCGGGACAAGCCCGACCATGACGGCCGCGCCTCAAAACAGCGACTTCGCCGCCGCGCCGGCCGAGTTCAGCAGTGGAGCCGGCAGCAGCGAGAGCGCCAGCACGAAGAGCGCGGAGACCAGCAGCACGGCCCGCACGCCGACATCGCCCTTCTCGAAAGCGGGCTTCGCGTCGTCGAAATAGATCACCTTGACGAGGCGCAGATAGTAGTAGGCGCCGATGACGCTGGTGACGACGCCGACCACGGCCAGCACATAGAGCTTGGCGTCGATGGCGGCGAGGAAGACGTAGAACTTCGCCCAGAACCCGGCGAGCGGCGGGATGCCGGCGAGCGAGAACATCATCATCGAGAGCGCGAAGGCCATCCACGGATTGGTCCGCGAGAGGCCGGCGAGTTCGCCGATCTCCTCGACCGCCTTGCCGTCGCGGCGCATCAGCAGCACGCAGGCGAAGGCGCCGAGCGTGGTGGCGAGGTAGATCGCCATATAGACCAGCACACCCTGGACGCCATTGGCCGTGCCGGCGGCGAGACCGACCAGCGCATAGCCCATATTGGCGATCGAGGAGTAGGCGAGCAGGCGCTTGATGTTGGTCTGGCCGATCGCGGCGAAGGCGCCGAGCGCCATCGAGGCGATGGCGATGAAGATGACGATCTGCTGCCATTCATGCAGCGCGCCCGGGAAGGCCCCGACGAAGATGCGCACGACCATCGCCATCGCCGCCATCTTGGGGGCGGAGGCGAAGAAGGCGGCGACCGGAGTCGGCGCGCCCTCGTAGACGTCCGGCGTCCACATGTGGAACGGCACGGCCGAGATCTTGAAGGCGACGCCGGCGGCGATGAAGACGATGCCGAAGATCAGGCCGATCCCGGGATTCCCGCCCTGGACCGCCGCGGCGATGCCGGCATAGTTGACCGTGCCGGTGAAGCCGTAAACCAGCGAGGCGCCGTACAGCAGCATGCCCGAGGAGAGCGCGCCAAGGACGAAGTACTTCAGGCCGGCCTCGGTCGATTTCGGATTGTCGCGGTCGAAGGCGGCGACGACATAGAGCGCGAGCGACTGCAGTTCGAGGCCGACATAGAGGCTGATGAGGTCGTTGGCCGAGATCATCATCATCATGCCGATCGTCGACAGGACGATCAGGATCGGGAACTCGAAGCGCATCGAGCCGTCGCGGCGGAGGGCGTCCGAGGAGAGCAGGATCGCCGCGGCGGCCCCCAGCAGAGTCAGCACCTTAAAGAAGCGGGCGAAGCTGTCGACGACGAAACCGCCGTTGAAGGTGAGCGCCCGGCCCTCGCCGGCGAGAACCAGCACGAGCGCCAGCGCAAACAGCGCCAGGGCCGCGCCCTCGAGCAGGCGCGTGGACCGCTCGCCGCGGATTGCACCGACCAGCACCATGCCGATGGCACCGATCGCGAGGATGATTTCCGGAAGCGCCGGGCCGAGAGCGGGCAGAGCCATCCTGCGAGACCTTACTGAACGACCAGCATCGCCGTTTTCGCGGCGGTGAGTGCGGCCTGATAATTCTTGATGAGGGCTTCGGTCGGCGCGGCGAAGGCGTCGAGGATGGTCCCCGGGCGGATACCGTACCAGACCGTGAGCACGACCAGCGGAATCAGGATCACCATTTCACGGCGATCGAGATCGGCGATGTCCTTGAGCTCGGGCTTGACCAGCTCGCCGAAGACGACGCGGCGGTACAGCCAGAGCGCATAGGCGGCCGACAGGATGACACCCGAGCAGGCGATGAAGGCCACCCAGGGATTGGCGCGGAAGGCGCCCAACAGCGTCAGGAACTCGCCGACGAAACCGGCCGTGCCGGGCAGGCCGACATTGGCCATGGTGAAGACCATGAAGACGACCGCGTAGACCGGCATGCGGTTGACCAGCCCGCCATAGGCGGAAATCTCGCGGGTGTGCATGCGGTCGTAGATCACGCCGACGCAAAGGAAGAGCGCGCCCGAGACCAGCCCATGGCTGACCATCTGGAACATCGCGCCCTGGATGCCCTGCGGCGTCAGGGTGAACAGGCCCATGGTGACGAAGCCCATATGCGCCACCGAGGAGTAGGCGATCAGCTTCTTGATGTCCTCCTGCATCAGCGCCACCAGCGAGGTGTAGACGATGGCAATGACCGACAGCGCGAAGACGAAGGAGGCGAAATAGGCCGAGGCCTCCGGGAACATCGGGATCGAGAAGCGGATGAAGCCGTAGCCACCCATCTTCAGCATGATCGCCGCAAGCACGACCGACCCGGCGGTCGGCGCCTCGACGTGAGCGTCCGGCAGCCAGGTGTGGACCGGCCACATCGGCATCTTCACCGCGAAGGAGGCGAAGAAGGCGAGCCAGAGCCAGGTCTGCATGCCCGCCGGGAACTTGTGCGCCAGCAGCGTCGGGATGTCGGTGGTGCCGGCATGCCAATACATCGCCATCAGCGCGAGCAGCAGCAGCACCGAGCCCAGCAGCGTGTAGAGGAAGAACTTGTAGGAGGCGTAGACGCGCCGCTTGCCGCCCCAGATGCCGATGATCAGGAACATCGGGATCAGGCCGCCCTCGAAGAAGAGGTAGAACAGCACGAGGTCGAGCGCCACGAAAACGCCGATCATCAGCGTCTCGAGGATCAGGAACGCGACCATGTATTCGCGCACGCGCTTCGTGATCGAATGCCAGGACGCCAGGATGCAGAACGGCATCAGGAAGGCGGTCAGCACCACGAAGGGGAAGGAGAAGCCGTCGACGCCGAGCTTGAACTGGATCGCGTCGGAGACCCAGGCATGGGTCTCGACCATCTGGAAGCCGGGATTAGCGGGGTCGAACTTCGCCCAGGCGAAGCAGGCGAGCACGAAGGTCGCGACGGTGGCGGCGAGCGCCCCATAGCGCGCGTTGGACTCGACCGCAGCCTGATCGCCGCGCAGCGTCAGGATGAACGCCGCGCCGACCAGCGGCAGGATCAGAAGACCGGTGAGGATACCGAAGCCGAACATCATCTCACCCGCGCGCCACGAGATACCAGGTCACCAGGCCCGCGACGCCCATCAGCATGGCGAAGGCATAGTGGTAGAGATAGCCGGTCTGCAGCCGTACGACCCGGTTGGTCACGTCGACGACGCGGGCGGAAATCCCGTCCGGTCCCATGCCGTCGATGACGAAGCCGTCGCCCTTCTTCCAGAGGAACTTGCCGATCCACATCGACGGCTTCACGAACAGGAAGTCGTAGATCTCGTCGAAATACCACTTGTTGAGCAGGAAACGGTACAGGACCGGGTTGGCGGCCGCGAGCTTGCCGGGCACGCCGGGGCGCAGGACGTACATGTAGAGCGCCAACACGAAGCCGATCAGCATGGCGACGAAGGGCGACCAGATCACCCATTTCGGCACCTCGTGCATCTCGTGCAGGATATGGTTGTCCTTGCCCGTGAAGAGCGAAGCCTTCCAGAAGGCGTCGTAGCCAGCGCCGATGAAGGCGCCCTTGAAGGCGAAGCCGGCGGCCACCGCGCCGAGCGAGAGCACGGCGAGCGGGATCAGCATCACCAGCGGGCTCTCATGCGGCTTGTGGTCGTGGCCATGGCCCTGATGGTCGTCATACGCATGGGCGGCATGGGCATGATCGTCGTGGCCATGCGCGGCGTGGCCATGAGACGCGTGGCCATGAGACGCGTGGGCATGAGACGCGTGGGCATCCGCACCCCAGCGCGGCTTGCCCTCGAAGGTCATGAAGTAGAGGCGCCAGGAGTAGAACGAGGTCATGCAGGCGGCGACCACCAACAGCACATAGGCATAGGAGGCGGCGAAGCCCTTGTGCGCGACCGCGGCATAGGCGCTCTCGATGATCGCGTCCTTGGAGAAGTAGCCGGCGAAGAGCGGGAAACCTGTGAGGGCCAGCGTGCCGATGGTCATGGCGGCCGCTGTCAGCGGGATGTGCTTCCTCAAGCCACCCATGTTCCGCATGTCCTGCTCATGGTGCATCGCGTGGATGACCGAGCCGGCACCGAGGAACAGCAGCGCCTTGAAGAAGGCATGGGTGAAGAGGTGGAAGACGCCGGCCGAATAGGCACCGACGCCGAGCGCGACGAACATGTAGCCGAGCTGCGAGCAGGTCGAGTAGGCGATGACGCGCTTGATGTCGTTCTGGACGAGGCCGACGGTGGCGGCGAAGAACGCGGTCGTCGCGCCGACGACGATGACGACGGTGAGTGCCACCGGAGCGTATTCGAAGATTGGCGACAGGCGCGCGACCATGAAGACGCCGGCGGTGACCATGGTCGCGGCGTGGATCAGGGCCGAGACCGGCGTCGGGCCCTCCATCGCGTCGGGCAGCCAGGTGTGCAGCAGGAACTGGGCCGACTTGCCCATGGCGCCCATGAACAAGAGCAGCGCGGTCAGCGTCAGCGCGTTCCAATCATAGCCGAGGAAGCGGAAGGTCTTCTCGGTCAGGCCGGCGATCTGCGGGAAGATGGTGTCGAAGGCGACCGAGCCGGTCAGCACGAAGACCAGGAAGATGCCGAGCAGGAAGCCGAAATCGCCGACGCGGTTGACGATGAAGGCCTTCATCGCCGCGGCACAGGCGGACGGCTTCTGGTACCAGAAGCCGATCAGCAGATAGGAGGCGAGGCCGACGCCCTCCCAGCCGAAGAACATCTGCACCAGGTTGTCGGCCGTCACCAGCATCAGCATGGCGAAGGTGAACAGCGACAGATAGGCGAAGAAGCGCGGCTGGTCCGGGTCCTCCTCCATATAGCCCCAGCTATACAGATGGACGAGCGCGGAGACCGTGGTGATGACGATCAGCATCGTCGCGGTCAGCGTGTCGACGCGCAGTTCCCATGCGACATCGAACGTGCCCGAGCGGATCCAGGTGAAGGCGGACGCGACATGCGCCTCGCTCCCACCCAGCCAGAAGCCGAAGAAGATCGTCCAGCTGAGCGCGCAGGCCGCGAACAGCGCACCGTCGTGGTAGGCGAGCGACGGCGTGAGGCTCGCGCCCGCGTTGCTG
>NCCO01000122.1 GCA_002279705.1 Allobosea sp. 12-68-7 | reverse complement strand
TGCCGATCTCGACCTCGTCGGCATGCAGCGTGGGCACGGTCATCACAGGCGGGGGCGGGCCTGCGCCGGCGGCCGCCTGCTGGCGACCGCCGGCGCAGGCCCATCAGGACACGTTCGGCGGCAGGCGACGGTGCCAGTCGGTGTCGCGCTGATAGGCGTCGGCGATCTTGAGCACGCGCGCCTCGGCGAAGGGCCGGCCCTGGATCTGGAAGCCGATCGGCAGCCCGTTGGAATCGAGCCCGCAGGGCACGCTGACCGAAGGCAGGCCGAGATAGTTGATCGGCCGCGTGTTGATCGAGACGTCCTGAAAGGTCTCGATCGCGCCCGGCGTGCCGGCATCGATGTCGGTCGCCAGCAGCGTCGGCACCTTCATGCGCAATGTCGGGGTGATGAAGGCGTCGCAGACACAGAAGACCGCGGCCGCCACCGCCTTCAGGATCGCTCCGCGCCTTGCCAGCGCCTCCAGATAATAGGTACCGGGGATGCCCTGCGAGGGATAGAGCCGGCCGCTCAGATGCACGGCATAATCCTGCGGGCGCTCACGCATCCATTGCGCATGGATCGTGCCGCCCTCGACGCGCGAGACGATGCCGCCATAGGTCGCGACCGCATCCATATGCGGGATCGTGACCGGGACGATGACGGCGCCGCGGGCTTCCACCACGGCGACCATGGCATCGAAGGCGGCCTGCACCTCGGGGTCGATGCCGTCGAAGAAGTAGTTGGTGGGCACGCCGATCCGCATGCCCCGGATGTCGCCGGTCAGCGCGGCCTCGTAGTCAGGGACCGGCTCGGAGGCCGAGGTCGGATCCTTGGGATCATACCCCGCGATCACGCCGAGGAAGCGGGCCGCGTCGCGGGCGGTCTGTGTCAGCGGCCCGACATTGTCGGCCGAGAAAGAGAGCGGCATCACGCCATGGCGCGAGACGCGGGTCTGCGTCGCCTTGATGCCGGTGACGCCGCAGATCGCGGCCGGAAGCCGGATCGAGCCGCCGGTGTCGGAGCCGAGCGCGCCATAGACCAGCCGCGCCGCGACCGCCGCGCCCGAGCCGGAGGAGGAGCCGCCGGTGCAGTAGTCGGTGTGCCAGGGATTGCGGCAATGGCCGTAATGCTGGTTGTGGCCGGTCGGGTTCTGCGCAAACTCGGCCATGTTCAGCCCGCCGAGCGTGACCGAGCCGGCATCCTCCAGCCGCTCCATCACGGTCGCGGTGTAGCCCGGGCGGAAATCCTTGCGGATGGCCGAGCCGCAGGTCGAGAGCTTGCCGGCCTTGTAATACATGTCCTTATGGGCCAGCGGCAGGCCGTGGAGCGGCCCCAGCG
Organism: Allobosea sp. 12-68-7; assembly: GCA_002279705.1. GTDB lineage: Bacteria > Pseudomonadota > Alphaproteobacteria > Rhizobiales > Beijerinckiaceae > Allobosea. The sequence goes on along the minus strand of NCCO01000122.1, from coordinate 10,762 downwards.
TCGCGCCGGATTTGCGCTTCTTGTCGAGCGCCTCGGCGGCCTCGAGCGCGGCGGCGCCCTCCAGCCAGATCGCCGAATTGATCGCCTTGTCGACGCGGGTAAAGGCTTCCAGCGCGACAGTGGTGAGTTCGACGGCGGTGACGGAGCCGTCCTTCAGGGCGTCGGCGGCGTCGGTCAGCGAGAGATGCAGGAGCGAGCTTTTTGCAGCAGCGTTCATGGCTGCGGCTCCTTCGTTTCCTGGAGCGCGGCCTCGAAGCTCGACGGCTCGTCCTCGAAAGCGAGTTGCCCGCGCAGCGCGGTGAATCCGGCAATGCTGGCGGCCAGGGCGTCGGCCATGATGCCGGCCGCCTCATTGGGCTGTTCAATGCCTGACCAGGTGCGCGCCTGGACGGCCACGATCTCCCGCAGCGGGGTCTGCATGCCTCTCTCCTCTCTCCAGCACATCGACAACGTCGCAATGTTGTATGCAAACGACATGCCGAACCCAGAATACGGGACTCTCGGGTGCCATTTTGGATACATCCCGACTGGCGCGGCGCGGCGACGCGGTGACGAACCGGCGGGAGATGCCCGCTTGCACGACCGTCAAATTTCGATACATTCCTATTTAACAATATAATGGGAGGTTTCGATGCTGGATCGCCGCTGCATGCTCGCCGCTGGAGCGGCCCTGCTCCTGCCGACGGGACGATTCCCCGCATCGGCCCAGGTCGTCGCGAGGATCGGCGTCGACGACGCAGGCGTCACCGTCCTGAGCGATGGCGGCTTCGAGATGCCGGCGGCGATGCTGGCGCGCGACATCGACATCGCTCAGGTTCGGGGCGCGGCCAAGGTCGAGGGTCCGCTCACGACCGTCCTCAACGTCACCTGCCTGAAGCGCGGCCAGGACACGATCGTCTTCGACTGCGGCTCGGGCGCGAACTTCCTGCCCGGGACGGGCAAGCTTGCCGCCAGCCTGGAGGCGGCCGGCATTGCGCCCGACAGCGTCACCCATGTGCTCTTCACCCATCTGCACCCGGACCATCTCTGGGGTGCACTGGACGATTTCGACACGCCGCTCTTTCCCAATGCGCGCTGGCTCGCCGACACGGCCGAGGTCGCCTACTGGACGAGCCCCAAGGTCTATGAGGGCCTGCCGGAGGACCGGCACGCCTTCGCGGCGGGCGCGCAACGGGTGCTGAAGGAACTCGGCGACCGGCTGGAGACGCGCACCCCCGGGCAGGACTGGGCGCCCGGCGTCACCGCCTTTTCCACGGCCGGCCATACGCCGGGCCACGTTTCCTTCGCCTTCAACGATGCGCAGGGGCCGGTCTTCGTCGTTGGCGACGCGCTGACGCATCCGGTGATCTCGTTTGCGCATCCCGACTGGCGGCCGGCCTCCGACCATGAGCCGGACAAAGCGGTCGCGACGCGGCGCGCCCTGCTGGAGCGCGCCGTGGCCGAGAAGGCCCGCATCATCGGCTACCATCTGCCCGGCGCGATCGGCCGCGTCGAGAAGCAGGGCGCGGCCTATCGCTTCGTCCAGCCGGCCTGAGTCGCGGCCGGTAGCAGGGGCTCAGAGCTTCTTGCCGTCCTTGCCGAACTGCTTGAGGAAGGCCGTCAGATCGGCGATTTCCTTTTCGTTCTTGATGCCGGCGAAGACCATCTTGGTGCCCGGGATCTTGGCGCGCGGGTCCTTGATGTAGTCGGCGAAGATCGCCTCGTCCCAGGTCAGGTTCGCCGACTTGTTGGCCGCCGAGTAGCTGTAGCCCGCGACTTCGCCGGTGTGGCGGCCGAAGAGCCCGTTGAGATGGGGGCCGACGCCGTTCTTCGCGGTCTCGCCGATCTGGTGGCAGGCGCGGCACTTGTTCCAGGAGCGCTCGCCGGCGGCAATGTCCTGCGCCCAGGCGGGCGAGGCGGCCGCGAAGGCCGAAGCGACGAGGAGGGCGCGGGTCAGCACGTGCATGAGGTGTCCTTCGTTTGGGGGGCGAAAAAAGGGCCGCGCCCCGGGGCGCGGCCAGGGAGGTCGCACCGCGCGGGAGAGCACGGTGCGGAGGGACACTCAGCCAAACATGTCGGCGGTGATGGCGGCGTACCAGCCCATGTTCTCGGCCTGGTTTTCCTTGCGCAGCGCGTCGCTCTCGCCCGGCTGCGAGACGAAGGTTTCGGTCGCCGTGATCTTGCCGTCCTTGGGCTCGTAGCGGCCGCCGACCTTGATGGTGTCGTCGGTGTCCACCAGGGACCAGCAGGTGTTGACGTAGCGGGCCGGGAAGGTGCGCGCGCCGGTCAACTCGCCGCGGATCGCCATCGCGGCGACCTTGGCCTGGCTGTTGGCCGAGAAGGCGGATTTGGGCATGTCGCCGGCGATGCAGGCATCACCGAGGACGAAGACATTGGCATCCACGGTGGACTTCATCGTCGCGGCGTCGATGGCGCAATAGCCACCGGCCGGAGCGAGGCCGGCGCTGCGGGCGATCTCGCCCGCCATCTGGGCGGGGATGACGTTGACGAAAGCGCAGTCCTTGTAGGTCTCGAAGCCGGTAACGACGGTGTTGGTCTTCGGATCGACCGACTTGATCCCGTCATGCACCTTGGGTCCGAGCCATTCGATCATTCCCGCATAGCGCTTCTCCCAATCGGCCTGGAACACGCCCTGCTTGGAGAAGGTCTCTTTCGGATCGAGGATGATGATCTTGGCGTCGGTCTTGCCGGCCTTCTTCAGCGCATGGGCGAACATAGAGGCGCGCTCATAGGGGCCGGGCGGGCAGCGGAACGGATTGGGCGGGGCGATCATCACGATCATCCCGCCATTGGGCACGGCGTCGAGTTTTTCCTTGATCAGCTGCGTCTGGCGGCCGGGCTTCCAGCCATGCGGCATCGCCTCCTCGGCCTCCTTCGACCAGCCCGGAACCGAATCATATTTTAGGTCGATGCCCGGCGAGACGACGAGCCGGTCGTAAGGCAGCCGCTGCCCGGTCGAGAGCACGACCTCTTTCTTGTCGCGGTCGATCTGGGTGGCGCGCGCGCGGACGAGCGCGATGCCATGGGTCTTCGCCAGCGCATCATAGCGATGGACGATCTCGTCGTATTTCTTGAACCCGCCGACATAGAGATTGGAATGGAAGCAGGTCTGGTAGGTCTCGTTCTCCTCGACCAGCGTCACGGCGATGGCGCCCTGGCTGTCCTTGGCGAGATAGCGCGCGGCGGTCGCGCCGCCGGCACCGCCGCCGATGACGACGACGCGCGGCTTGGCCTGGCCGAGGACGGCCGGCGCGCCCAGACCCAGCGTCGCCGCCGCTGACAGGCCCGACATTGTGAATGCACGACGATCGATCTTCATGTCTCTCTCCCGGATTTTTCTTGTTGGTTGTTGGCTCGCTGATGTGCCCGGCGGTCTCTTTGGGGGCCCTTGGCGGGCCTATCCGATCTTCATGTAGGCGAAGCCCTTGGACTGGAGCGCGGCCACCGTCGCCACGCCCGACGGCACGAAGGAGATGAAGGGGGCGTTGCGCGCCTTGGCCTTGTCGAGCTTGAGGCGGCTGAAGGTGATCTCGCAGAGATGAACCTTGAGCCCGTTCTTCGCGACATCCTCGACCCGCTCGAAGATCTTGGGAACCATGACCTCGTCACGCCAGGTCGTCTCCTCCAGCGCTTCAAGGAAGAACTTGACGCCTTGGCCATGCGCCACGATCGCCAGTTGCAGCGCGAAGGGGTCCGCCCCGTAGGCGGAATAGTGATTCGAGATGTTGGTCAGCATCTGCACAAAGCGCGGCGGATCTCCGAAGTCGCAATGGTAGACACAGGCGACGTCGGCCTCCTTCCTGAGATCAGCGAGCTTCAGGTCGCGCGGCGCGGCCAGCGCGGGTGCCGCCATACCGGCCAACCCCGCGACGGCCGCGGCCATGATCGCCCGGCGTGACGTCTCGTCGCTTGCACTGGTCATCTCGACCTCCCTTTGCCTCTCTCCGGAGGCTGGCCTCATCGGGCCGGTTTCAGGCTCTCGTAATAGGCGGCCAAGGCGAGCAGTTCCTCGCGGGTCAGGCGGCCCGCGATCGTCTGCATAATCTGGTTCTCGCGATGCTTGTCGCGGTAGGCGTCCATCAGCGCGACGAACTGGTCGGCCGGGTGGCCGACGATCGCCGGGATGCCGCCGACCTGTCGGCCGCTGCTCTGGTGGCAGGCGGTGCACTCGGAGGAGAGATACTCCCCGAGCGCGACGTCGCCGGAAGCCGAGGCGGGGCCACCGGACAGCGAGGCCGCGAAGGCGACGAAGCTGATCCAGCCGGGCGACTGCCGGGAACTCCGCATCAGTCGACCTTCGGCGCCGATTTCGAATCGGGCGTGACGTCGAGCACCGCGGCGCGCCCCGTGATCTTCACCTCCGGTTTGCAATTCGTCATGCAGGGCTCCTTGCCCCAGAACGCTTTTTCGGCCGTCTCGCGATCATCGTCGTAGAAGGCGCCGGCATTGGGTAGCTTCACCGACGTGAAGTTCTTGTCCGACAATTCGAAGTCCTCGTCCTTCACGATGTCGTTGAGGAAGAGCAGATAGGCCGTCAGCGCATAGGTGTCGTCGGGGCTCAGCGACTGGGCGTTGCCGAACGGCATGGCGCGGTGAATGTAGTCGTAGACCGTCGAGAGATCCGGCCAGAACGAGCCGATCGTCTTCTCGGGCCGGTCGGCGGTGAGCGTGCCCTGCCCACCCGCCAGCACCGGCCAGCGGCCATTGCCCTGGCCGAATTCGCCATGGCAGCTGGCGCATTGGGCCTGGAAGAGCTCGTCGCCCTGCCGGACCGTGCCCTTGCCCGGCGGCAGGCCGACGCCGTCGGGGCGGACGTCGATGTCCCAGGCCTTGATCTCGGCCGGCAGCGCGAGGCGGCCCAGCCCGAGCGGCGCGGGCTTGGCCGGGGCGGCGGGGTTGGCCGCCGGAGCCTGGGCCTTGGCGGCCGGAGGCGCCTTCTCCACCGGAGGCGTTTTGGCCGTCTGTGCGATGAGCGGGCCGGCGCCGAGGATGGCGAGAGCGGCCAGGCCTGACAGCAGGACGGGCTTAAGCGATCTCGACATTCTCGGTCTCCCCGTTGGAGCGGACATGCCAGGTCTGGATGCCGTTGTTGTGGTAGATGGAGTTGACGCCGCGGACCTTGCGCAGCTCGTCCTTGGTCGGCTGGACATAGCCGGTCGAATCCATGGCGCGGGACTGGATCAGCAGTTCCTGCCCGGCCCAGTCGAAATCGACATAGAAGCGCGTCAGCGACTTCTCGAGCACGGGGCCGTCGATGCGGGCCGACTGCCAGTTCTTGCCGCCGTCGAGCGTGACGTCGACCCGCTTGATCGTGCCGCGGCCCGACCAGGCGAGCCCCGAGAGCACGTTGCGGCCCTTGTGCTTCAGAGGTGCCTGCGGCGAGGGATTCGTCACCACCGACTTGGCGTCCATGATGAAGGTGTAGCGGCGCGAGCGACCATCGGCGAGGAGATCGGTGTATTTCGAGGTTTCCTCGCGCGCCTGCCAGGGCTTGTCGCCAGCCTCGATGCGGCGCAGCCACTTCACCCAGATATTGCCCTCCCAACCGGGAACCACGGCCCGCAGCGGATAGCCCTGCTCGGGGCGCAGCGCCTCGCCATTCATGGCAAAGGCGATCAGCACGTCGTCGAGCGCCTTCTCCACCGGCAGCGAGCGGTTCATGCCCGAGGCGTCGGCGCCCTCCAGCATCAGCCATTTGGCACTGGGCTTGAGCCCGGCCTCGGCGAGCAGCAGCTTCAGCGGCACACCCGTATACATGACGTTGTGGATCATGCCGTGGGTGAACTGGCAGCCATTGAGCTGCGCGCCGCGCCACTCCATGCCGGAATTGGCGGCGCATTCGAGAAAGTGCACGTGGTTCTGGCGCGGCATCCGCCGGATGTCTTCCATCGTGAAGACCAGCGGCTTGTCGACCAGGCCATGGATCATGAGCCGGTGATTGGCCGGGTCGATCTCGGCGATGCCGCCGTGATGGCGCTCGAAGCACAGGCCCGACGGGGTGATGATGCCGTCGAGCTCATGCAGCGGCGTGAAATTCACCGAGGAATCCGGCGAGGCCGTCAGCCAGGAGACGTCGCGGCGGACAATATGTTTCTCGAAGGGCGACGGCGTGCCATAGGGGCGCTTGTCGACGCCCTCGCCGAGATAGCGGTTCCAGTCCTGGACCTCGGTGATCAGCGGGTCGGGCTTGGCCTCCTGCGCCCGCAGCGGCAGCGCGGAGGCGGCGAGCCCCGCGCCGGCGAGGCCGGCCGCGCCCAGAAAGCGCCGGCGGTTGAGCGGTTCGGTCTTCGGGTCTGAGCTCATCGGCGGATGTCCATGGTTGTGGTGCCCAGGATCGGCGGGGCGCGCTCAGGCGCCCCTGACCTTGACGGCGTCGTTGGGGCGGATGCTGACGGTTTTGCGCGCCGCGACATGGTTGCGGACCACGTCCCAGATCGGCGGGCCTTGCGTGCCTTCGTTGACGCTGGCCCAGCCGGCGACGACATATTTCCGCGCGGCATCGATCGGCTGGCCCGATTTCAGATGCGTCAGGCCGGAGATGCGGCTGCCCATCGGCTTGCCGACATCGATCGCGTAGCCCATGCCGCCGATTCGGACCATGTCGCCACCACCCTGGAAATAGGGGTCGGGGTGGAAGATGTTGTCGGCGACGTCCTCGAGAATCTCCTTGAGCTGCGCGCCGGTCATCTCGTTGCGGTAGCAGTTGGGGTAGGTCATCGCCGTGGCGTTGGTGATCGCCTCCCAGGTGATGGCGTCGCCCGGCAGCAGCGTGCCGCCCCAGCGGAAACCCGGCGAGAGCGCGATCTCGGCGTCGCGCTGCTCCAGCATGGCGTCGCAGATCAGATCGTCGAAGGTGCCGTTGAAATTGCCGCGCCGGTAGAGCAGCGAATCCGTCCGGCCGATTTCCTTCGCGAGATCGGCGGCATAGGGCGCGCGCACCTTGGCGATCAGCGCGGCCATCTCGGCATCGGGGGCGATCGCGTCCGAGAAGACCGGCATCAGCTTGAAGCGGATATCGGCGAGCTTGCCGTCCTTGATGGCGATGTCGAGCCGCGAGACGAATTTGCCATGCGAGCCCGAGCCGACGAGCACGGTCTCGCCGACGCGGATCAAGCCTGGCATCGCGTCATGGGTATGGGCGGTGAGGATGATGTCGAGGCCCTTGACCCGCGAGGCGAGCTTCTTGTCGACGTCGAAGCCGTTATGGGAGAGCAGCACGACCACGGCGGCGCCCTCGCCCCGCGCTTCGTCGACCTGCTTTTGAATCTCCTCCTCGCGGATGCCGAACTCCCAGTCCGGGAACATCCAGCGCGGATTGGCAATGGCCGTGCGCGGCAGTGCCTGGCCGATCACCGCGACCTTGACGCCGCCCTTCTCGAAGACCTTGCGCGGCGGGAAGACCGGCTCGTTCCATTCCCGGTCCCTGATGTTCTGGGCGAGGAAGGCGAAGGGCGCGCTCTCGGCGATCTCCTTGACGCGCTCGGCGCCGAGCGTGAACTCCCAGTGCCCGACCATGGCGTCGGTCTTCAGGGCCGACATGACGTCGACCATGTCCTGCCCCTTGGTCTGGAGCGAGGACCAGCTGCCCTGCCAGGTGTCGCCGCCATCGAGCAGCAACACCTTGTCGTCACCGCGCTCGGCCCTGACGGCCTTGACCAGCGTCGCGACGCGGTCGAGCCCGCCCATCCGGCCATAGGTCTTCGCCAGAGCCACGAAGTCGTCCGCGGTCAGCGCGAAGGCGTCGGCGGAGCCGGCGGCGATCTTGAAATGCGCACGGAATTCGGCGTCGACGAGATGCGGCGGCTGGCCCCTGGCCGGGCCGACGCGCATGGATATCGGTGACGTGGAGGATCGTCAGCGTGCCCAGCGGATCGAAGCGCAGGATGTCGCTCTGCGCCAGCTTCTGCTGTGCCGCCGCCCGGCCGAGCGGGCCCAGCCCGGAGGCTGCCGCAATCGCTGCGGCGGCGGCCGTCGCCTGGAGGAATTCGCGTCTCGTGACCATGATTCATCCTCTGGGCGAACGCCGAGCGCCACCCACCGGCGATGTCCTCTTGGACATCGCGCGTCACGTCATCAGGAGTGTCGCCGGCCCGGCAGGCCGGCTCGTTCAGCCGACGGTCAGCTTGTTCTTCGAGCTGTACTCGGAGCCGTCGTCATCCTTCCAGACGAAGGTGAACTCACCCGACTCGGTCGCCTTGAAGAAGAACGACTGGTAGGGATTGGCCGAGATCGCCGGGTGCCAGTCGGCCGCGAAGACGGGCTTGCCGTTGAAGCTCGCGCTAAACTTGTTGATGATCTTGCGCGGGATCGTCTTGCCCTGCGCATCCTTGCGCTGGCCCGATTCCATCTCGTGGGAGATCAGGGTCTTGATCTCGATCAGCTCGCCGGCGGCAGCCTTGGCCGGGACGCGCACGCGCGGTGTGGGTTTGGTCGTCATGGCGTTGTCCTCACCTGAAGTCGTTTTTTTATAGGGCGGGAGCAGCGACGGTCAGCCGCCGCAACCACCGATGGTGACCTTCACGTTGGCCTTGGCCATGTGGAGGGCGCCGTTCGACATCTCGGCGACGCAGACGATGTTCTGCGTCTGGGCGAGGCGCATGCGGGTCGCGGCCGAGGCCTTGCCGCAGGCCGGCGTGAAGCTGTAGCTGACGATGCCGGGTTGCGGGTTGCCGTCGGCATAGATGTGGACGGCCTTGACGTAGTCGGCCTCCGTCATCGGGCTCTCGACCTCGACATTGACGGGAACGACGAGGCCGTTCTCGGCGATCTCGGGCACGTCGAGCTTGATCTTGCCCTCGGCCAGCGACTTGTCGCCATAGAGCTTCTTGATCTCGGCCATCACCATCTTGTCGTCGGCGAAGGCGAGGCGCGAGCCGAGGAGGCTCGCGAAAGCGGCGAGCGCGCCGGCCGTGAGGGTACTGCGGCGGGTGAGACCCGCGATCGGGGATGACATCGGCTTCCTCCTTGGAAATGTTCTTGTCTCGCTCTTGACGGCAGGGCCGCCAAGCGATCATCATTTGGACGTATCGTGATATTGTTTTCTATGAATGTAAAGTCCCTCCAACAGAGAGGGGCGTGCAACGAAGGTCGCAAATCCGCGGCCGCCTGAGGAAACGAAAGGGCAAGGGATGAAGCTCCCCATCATCGGAGCGGCTGTGCTGGCGGCCGCCATGACATTGGCCGCCGGGCACCTGACCGCACAGGCCCCGCCACAGGACGACAGCGAGAAAGAGATCGAGCGCTACCGGCAGATGCTGTCGGACCCGTTCTCGAATCCCGGTTTCCTCGCCGTCGACCGCGGCGAGGTGCTCTGGGCCGAGCCGCGCGGCGCCAAGAAGGCGTCACTGGAGGCTTGCGATCTTGGCGAGGGACCCGGCAAGGTCGACGGCGCCTTTGCGAAACTGCCACGCTATTTCGCCGACGCCGATCGCGTCATGGATACAGAGCAGCGCCTGCTCTGGTGCATGGACAAGCTGCAGGGCGTCGACATCAAGGAGGTGGTGTCCCGCCGCTTTTCGGGCCCTGGCCGCGCCTCCGATCTCGAAGACCTCACCGCCTTCATCGCCAACAAGTCGAGCGGGATGAAAATCCAGCCGCAGCTCAGCCATCCCAAGGAGATCGAGATGGCGGCCGTCGGCGAGGAGCTGTTCTACCGCCGCGGTGGGGTGATGGATTTCTCCTGCGCCACCTGCCACGCGGAAGAGGGCAAGCGCATCCGGCTGCAGGGCCTGCCGAACCTGTCGACACCAGGCGCCGCGGCGCAGGCGACGATGGCCTCCTGGCCGACTTATCGCGTCTCGCAGAGCGCGCTGCGCACGATGCAGCACCGGCTCTGGGACTGCTACCGCCAGCAGCGCTGGCCGGTGCCGGAATACGGCTCCGACAGCCTGACGGCTCTGACCGTCTTCCTGCAGAAGCAGGCCGCCGGCGGCGAGATCGCCGTGCCTTCGATCAAGCGCTGAGAGGACGGAACCGATGACCAGAACCGCTTTCGCCGCCGCGGCCTGTGCCGCGCTCCTGATCGCCGGCCCGGCGCTGGCGCAGCAGAAGCCGAGCCAGGCCACGATCGAGGCCTATGTCAAATCGACCTTCGGCAAGGCCTCGCCCGAATGGCAGGCCCGAATCACGCCCGACGAGTCGCTCGCCGTCTGCAACGCCACGCGCAACAACGTCTCCTCCGCCGAGGCGGAAGCGATCATCAAGCGCGAATTGCCGAAGGTCGTCTATCCTGCCGACGGCAAGCTGTTGGGCGACTGGAAGAAGGGCTACCGCGTCGCCAATAACGGCCGCGGCGGCCAGTTCTCCGATCCGCCCGGAACGGTCGCCGGCGGCAATTGCTTCGCCTGCCACCAGCTCGACCCCAAGGAGGTCAGCTACGGCACGCTCGGCCCCAGCCTCACCGCCTATGGCAAGGACCGGAAATACGACGCCGAGGCGATCAAGGACGCCTACACCAAGATCTACAATTCGATGGCGGTGGTGCCGTGCTCGAACATGCCGCGCTTCGGCACCAACAAGGTGCTCGACGAGCAGCAGATCAAGGATGTGATGGCCTATCTGTTCGATCCCGAGTCGCCGGTGAACAAATAGGTGCTTTACCCGCCGGCTGGCTTCTTCCCGGGCCAGTCGGCGAAAGCGCCGCGTTCGTAGCCCTTCTCGCGCACGAACCGGAACCAGGCCAGGAATGCACGCGGTTCGGGAAGCCCGGGCATCCGCGCGACCTCGCGGGCGGCGGGCGCCCTGGACGCCAGCCCCTCCGCCG
>NCCO01000121.1 GCA_002279705.1 Allobosea sp. 12-68-7 | reverse complement strand
TCTCGAACAACATGGAAACGCCTGAAAGATGACCGCATAGTCCCGGATACATTCTTCGCAATTCAAAACCATTCGATCGCGCTGAGCAGTCTTCAGCAAATAGAGGAGGTGGAAATGCGGTTTGAGGATTGGAAATTTGGAGATCAGGTTGATTTGTCGCTACTTGAAGATGTCACTTTCACTTCTGGACAGGTGGGCAAGTACGTCGACTTTGAATCTCTTGATCAGCTGTTTACTAAGCCACGCAATCGCAATAAATAGGCATCACGTTCCTCCAAATTTTCGGGCATCCAAATAAGCCAAAGGCAACTGGAATCCGATTATCTTGAATTCCTCACACCATCAGTGGTCGTCCTACGCCAACATCCGTGCTATTGTCGATTTCGCTGCTTCAATCGCTTGCGGGATTTTTGCAGGTAGCTTACCGCCGGCCTGAGCTAGATCAGCCTTTCCACCGCCGCCGCCGCCGACGATCGGGGCAATTTCACTGATCCACGTTCCAGCGCTCAAGCCCTTGTCGACCAACGCTTATGTCCCCGCGACCCATGGCGCTCCCTGGAGCACGATCACGCCGACTGAGGTCGGGTTCGACGAAGCCAAACTGGCAGCCGCAGTCGCCTTCGCGGAGGCCCATGAGAGCCCCTGGCCGAAGAGCCTGTTCTACCCCGACGGAAGTTATGTCGGGAATCGGGAATGGAACGAGAGCGGACCGTGGACCGAGATCGTCGGGCCCGTGCGCGGGCGCGGCGGCCCGGCCGGTCTGGTGGTAAAGGGCGGGCGGATCGTCGCCGAATGGGGCGACACAGGCCGCGCCGACATGACGTTTTCGATCGCCAAGAGCTATCTCTGCGTGCTGGCGGGGCTCGCGGTGCAGGACGGGCTGATCGGCGATCTCGACGAGCCGGTGGCCAAGAGCGTGCCCGGACCCGTCTTCGAGAGCGCCCACAACGCGAAGGTCACCTGGCGGCATCTGCTGCAGCAGTCCAGCGAATGGCAGGGCGAGATCTTCGGCAAGTCGGACCAGGTCGACCACAACCGCCAGATCGGCCCCGGCGCCGACAACAGCCGCAAGGGCCAGAAGCGCGCGCTCAACGCGCCGGGCGGCTTCTACGAATACAACGACGTACGGGTGAACGTGCTGGGTTATGCGCTGCTGCAGCGCTTCCGCCGCCCTCTGCCGGAGGTGCTGCGCGCGCGCATCATGGACCCGATCGGTGCCTCCCCCGACTGGGAATGGCAGGGCTACGAGACCTCCTTCGTCGAGATCGACGGGCAGCGCATGCAGTCGGTGCCGGGCGGCGGCCACTGGGGCGGCGGCCTCTTCATCGGCGCGCGCGACCATGCCCGCTTCGGCCTGCTGATGGCGCGGGGCGGCGAGTGGGGCGGGCGCAGCCTGGTCGCGGCCGACTGGATCGCGCAGATGGTGGCGCCCTCCCCGACCCTGGCGAATTACGGCTTCCTGTGGTGGCTGAACCGCGGCCCCACGGCCCGCCCGGCCCTGCCCGCCAGCGCCTATTGGGCGCTGGGCGCGGGCACCAACGTCATCCTGGTCGACCCGGAGAACGACCTCGTCGCGGTGCTGCGCTGGATCGACGGGGCGGCTTATGACGGCTTTCTGGGCCAGCTCTACGGCGCGATGGCCTGACGCCGGCCGCGGTCGGGAGCGACCGGCGCGCTCGATCGCCGGGGATGCACGCCCCCTGACCGGCCGGCGCCGGGCCTTGTGGCCAAAACGACGCCGAACGTCGCAATCGGCATTCGGCGTTTGACACGGCCTGCTCCCTGAACCACTTTCGCGCGCAATTCCAAACGCCCTCGTCCGTCACCGGTCGCGAGATCGCCCCAGGGCCATTTCGCGCTCCGATGAGGCTGTTACCGAGACACCGCACCATGAAGCTCCTCGTCGTCGAGTCGCCGGCCAAGGCCAAGACGATCAACAAATATCTCGGTTCGGACTATGAGGTGATCGCCTCCTTCGGGCATATCCGCGACCTGCCGGCCAAGGATGGCTCGGTCGATCCCGAGCACGACTTCGCAATGAAGTGGGAGATCGAGGGGCGCGGCGCCAAACAGGGTCGACCAGGCGCTGGTCGATGCCTATCTCGCACGCCGCGCGCTGGACTATCTCGTCGGCTTCACCCTCTCGCCGGTGCTCTGGCGCAAGCTGCCCGGCGCCCGCTCGGCCGGCCGCGTGCAGTCGGTGGCGCTGCGCATCGTCTGCGACCGCGAGCGCGAGATCGAGGCGTTCCGGGCGCGCGAATACTGGTCGCTGGTGGCGACGTTGGCGACCGCGGCCGGTGGCGTCTTCGACGCCCGCCTCGTCGGCGCCGACGGCAAGAAGATCACAAGGCTCGACATCGGCACCGGCGACGAGGCCCGCGCCTTGAAGGAGGCGCTGGAGAGCGCCGCCTTCACTGTCGCCACTGTCGAGGCCAAGCCGGTCAAGCGCCACCCCTACCCGCCCTTCCAGACCTCGACCCTGCAGCAGGAGGCCTCCCGCAAGCTGGGGCTGGCCCCGGCGCGGACGATGCAGCTGGCGCAGCGTCTCTATGAGGGGGTCGATATCGGCGGCGAGACGGTCGGTCTCATCACCTATATGCGAACCGACGGCGTCGACATGGACGGCCCGGCCATCGCCGCGGCGCGCCGCGTCATCGGCAAGGAGTTCGGCGACGCCTATGTGCCGGACGTGCCGCGCAAATACACCGTCAAGGCCAAGAACGCGCAGGAGGCCCACGAGGCCATCCGCCCGACCGATCTCGGCCGGCTGCCGGCCATGGTCGCGCGCCATCTCGAGCCCGAGCAGGCCAGGCTCTACGAGCTGATCTGGAAGCGCACCATCGCCAGCCAGATGGAGTCGGCGTCGCTGGAGCGAACCACGGTCGACATCGCTGCCGAGGTCTCCGGCCGAAAACTCGAGCTGCGCGCCACCGGCCAGGTCACGCTCTTCGACGGCTTCCTGACGCTCTACCAGGAGAGCCGCGACGACGAGGAGGACGAGGATTCCAAGAAGCTCCCGGTGATGAAGACCGGCGAGCCGCTCGAGAAGCGCGCCATCGCGGCCGACCAGCACTTCACCGAGCCGCCGCCGCGCTACTCGGAAGCCAGCCTGGTCAAGCGCATGGAAGAGCTCGGCATCGGCCGGCCTTCGACCTATGCCGCGACGCTCTCGACGCTGCGCGACCGTGAATATGTCCGGATCGAGAAGAAGCGCCTCGTGCCCGAGGACAAGGGCATGCTGGTGACGGCGTTCCTGGAGAGTTTCTTCAACCGCTATGTCGCCTTCGACTTCACCGCCAATCTCGAAGAGAAGCTCGACCGCGTCTCGAATGCCGAGATCGACTGGAAGGTGCTGCTGCGCGAATTCTGGGAGGAATTCACCAAGTCGATCGGCGACACCAAGGATCTGCGCGTCACCGAGGTGCTGGAGGCGCTCAACGGCGTGCTCGGCGCCCATGTCTTCCCGCAGCGAGAGGATGGCGGCGATCCGCGCTCCTGCCAGGTCTGCGGCACCGGAACGCTGTCACTGAAGCTCGGCAAGTTCGGCGCCTTCGTCGGCTGCTCGAACTATCCCGAATGCCGCTACACCCGCCCGCTGACCGTCTCCGCAGCCGACGGCGAGGCCACCGCCGAGGGCGGCACCGGCGCGCCGGGCGTGCGCATCCTCGGCAAGGACCCGGTGACGGAGACCGAGGTCACGATCCGCGACGGGCGCTTCGGCCCCTATCTCCAGCTCGGCGAGGGCGAGAAGCCCAAGCGCTCCAGCCTGCCCAAGGGCATGAGCCCGGGCAGCGTCGATCTCGCGACGGCGCTCGCTTTGCTCTCGCTGCCCAAGGAGGTGGCGCGCCATCCCGAGAGCGGCGAGCCGATCCTGGCCGGCATCGGCCGCTATGGGCCTTACGTCCAGCACGGCAAGACCTACGCCAATATCGACAAGGACGACGACATCCTGCAGATCGGCGGCAACCGCGCGATCGACCTGATCGTCGCCAAGGAAACCGGCGGGCCGGGCGCTCGTTTCGGCCGCGGCGCGGCGGTTCCCGGGCGTGAGCTCGGCGAACATCCCGGCGGCGGCAAGCTCGTGGTGCGGGCGGGCAAATACGGGCCTTACGTCAACTGGGGCAAGGTCAACGCGACGCTGCCGAAATCGTTGACGCAGGAGGCGATCACGCTCGAACAGGCGGTGGAGCTGGTCAACGCCAAGGCCGAGTCCAGCGGCGTCAAGGGTCCCGGCAAGGCGAAGGCCGCCAAGGCGCCGGCCAAGAAGCCCGCGGCCAAGTCTGCAACCAAACCCGCTGCGGCGAAAGCAGGCGCAGCCAAGGCCGGGGCGAAGACCGCCACCACCAAGCCGAAGGTCGCCGCCAAGGGCTGAGGCGATCCGCGGCGGCGGCCGCTTCAGAGACAGCCGATCCAGCGACCGCGCGGTGATGCTGCAGGGTGGTGCCGGCGAGCGCCGCGGCGATCAGGCCGAGCGGCCGGATCGCGCCGCTGACCTGGGCGTCAACGCGAGGCGATCAGCGAGGTCGGTGCGTCGCGCATGCTGGCGACGACCACGATGCGCCTGACTTCGCCGCGCAGATAGGCCTTCAGGAAGCGGTCATAATCCTTGAAGGAGATGCAGCCATTGGACTGGCCGTTGGGTCCGAGCAGATAGGGGTGGGTCAGAAGGCCGGCACGGCCATAGATTGCGCTGCTGCCCCCGACCGGATGCATCCGCAGGGCGCGGTGGCCATGGAAGAGCGCTTCACGCTCGACGAGATTGTAGGTGTGGGGCGGCGTCGCGCCATGCATGCGGATATGGACATAGCGGGGATCGTCCATCTTGTCGCCAAAACCGGAATGGGCCTCCAGCTTCTCGCCATTGGGCATGTGCACGGTCTTGGCGCTGATGTCGTAGATCGCCGTGGCCTGTGCGGCTCCGGGCGCGGGCCCGAAGGACGGGCTGAGGCGGCGGCCGCGAGAGCGGTCGACCGCGTCGTCCTCCGGCGCGGCATAGGCCATGGCCGGCCCCTTGGGCTGGGGCGTCGCGCCGAAGAGCTTCTCGAAGAAGGAGCGGTTGTCTTCGGCCGGCGGGGCCGGCGTCGCGGCGGCGACACGGGCGGCACGCCGGGTCGGCTGGCGCAGCGCGATGGCGGGCGGTTCGGCCGCCTGCGGAGCCTTGAGTTCGGCCGGGCGCGGCGCCGGCAGTGGCGCGTCCTTCACGATCCGGGTGACGGCCTGCGGCTCGGCTGATGGCGCCGCGACGGACGCGACCGCCGCAGGGGCCGGCTGGGCTGGCGGCGATGAGGGAGCAGCCACAGAGGCGGGCGGCAGGGCGGCGACGGCAGCGGGCTCGGCGGCAAGCGGCTGGCGGGCGGCCTGGACGGGCGCCGCGCTGCGCTGGAGCCCGGCCTGCAGCGGCGCCTGTGCGCCGAAGGCCGAGGGCGTCGTTCCGAGCGCAAAGCCGGGCCTGAGCAGGTCGCGATAAGCGGTGGAGGACGAGGCGAGCGAGCCGGTGACCATGACGTCATGCTGGGCGCCCAAGGGGGTGGGACGCGGCCCCTCATGGCCGGGATCGAGCGCGACATAGCCAACGCCGCAGGCGACGATGATGGCGGCGATCTGGACGAAGACGTTGTGGCCGACCCGGTAGCGGGTTCGCGACGCCATGCGCAGCCTGTAGCCCTGACCCGACATCCCGTAACGCTCTCGACCCGACACAACACACAGGCGCCGCCGCAACGGGACAGCGCGAGCCGGCAAAGCGGCCTGCCTAGAGTAGAGGCGGTCTTGGTTAAGGCGGGGTGAAGGCCATCCGGCGATTGCGACAAAAACCAGCGGGGCGGACCGACGGCCCGGCCCGCCCCGTGGTGATGCCGAACCCCGCGGCCGAGGCCGTCGGTCAGAGCGGCTTGAGCCCGGCCTCGATCGCGGCGCGGCGGCCTTCGAGGAAGGGCGGCAGCGACAGCGCCTCGCCCATCGTCTCCGCCGGCTCGTCGGTGGCGAAGCCCGGCTCGTCGGTGGCGATCTCGATCAGGATCCCATTCGGCTCGCGCAGATAGAGCGAGCGGAAATAGAAGCGGTCGACCGGGCCGCTGTTGGGGTAGCCGGCGGCGCGCAGGCGCTCGGCCCAGGCGTCGTAGTCGGCAAAGGTCGGGGTGCGCAGGGCCAGGTGGTGGACGCCGCCGGCGCCTTCGCGCGCCTGCTGCAGATCCGGCTCGACCGCGACATGCAGTTCCGCGGCCGGGCCGCCCTCCCCGATCCTGAAGA
The DNA here is from genome assembly GCA_002279705.1 of Allobosea sp. 12-68-7. GTDB lineage: Bacteria > Pseudomonadota > Alphaproteobacteria > Rhizobiales > Beijerinckiaceae > Allobosea. The sequence goes on along the minus strand of NCCO01000121.1, from coordinate 5,213 downwards.
CGTGGATCGCGCCAGTCGCATGGGCGGCGTCACGATAGCTGCCGATGCGCTCCAGCCCCAGCAGCTGCGTCAGCACGGTTTCAGTCCGCTCGAGCTTCGGAACCGAGATGGTGACCGGTCCGAGGCCGCGGATCTGGTGCTCTGCAGGGACGGCGCTCTTCTCCCAGACCACGAAGGGAATGGCGCCGCCATCGGCGATCAGGGTCAGGCGCTGACCCTCCGGATCCTCGAAATCGACCGCGGTCCGGCCGTTGATGGCGCGGATCGGCGTCACCGCGATCCCGAGTGTCGTCAGGCGCTCGCGCCACCAGGCGAGCGAGGCCTCGTCGGCGACGCGAAGTGATGTCCGGCTGATGGAGTGAGTGCCACGCCGCGCCGGCGGGGCCGGCCAGTCGAAGAAGGTCAGGTCGGTGCCCGGCGAGCCGGCGCCATCGGCATAGAACAGGTGATAGGCGAAGGTGTCGTCCTGGTTCACCGTCTTTTTGACCAGGCGCATGCCCAGCGTCTCGACATAGAAGCGGCGATTGCCCGGTGCATCGGCCGAGATCGCGGTGACGTGGTGGAGTCCTGTGAGCTTCATCTGATGGCCCCTTCACCAATCTCATCGCGCCAGAACGGGCTCGGCTGTTGGGCCAGAGATAGCGCGCGCGGCGGGCAATGAAATGGATGCGCTGGCAATGAGGAGGTTGCAGCCACGCAACCGGGCACAGATGATCAGGGCTTCGACGTCTGCGGCGCGGCAGAGGTGTCGGGCAGGTCGGCCTTGTCACCCGGATTGAGGGGCGTCGTGCAATCCTGCGGCCTTTTCGTGCAGTCGTAGACCATGGTCGGAGCCGCCGATTCGCCCGAACGCCCGGCATTCGGCACAATCATGTTCTGGCCCTTGTCGATCTCCGTCGTGTTCGTGGTCCTGGGACCGAGGCCGCCGCTGGCCCTTGCCTCGGCCGGCGAAGCGGGGGCCGTCGTGGTCTGGCCCTGCGGCTGGGCCAGCGCGGCGGAGGTCAGGGCCGCGAGAACGGCGGCGAGCGCGAGGCCCGGAAGCGAGCGGAACATCGGATAACCCTTTCCTGGCCCGCGCAGCGTGCGGGCATCGGATCAGGCAACCCTGCGGCCGGCCGGATGTTCCGGCGGCAGCCGACGCCGCCACGCGGCATCACGGGCTGAGCGCATGCCGGCTCGGCTTGGCCTTGAGCTTGAGCGCCTCCAGGTCCTGCCGCTCGCGCGGCGTGTTGCGCATGAGCTGGTCCTTCCCCGGCCCATACTGCACCGGCTGCATCAGATCGACGCCGTACCAGGCGGCCGAACGCAGCACGAAGGACGGGTCCGACAGATGCGGGCGCCCCAAGGCGACGAGATCGGCCCGGCCGGAGGCGACGATCGTGTTGGCCTGGTCGGCGGTCGTGATGTTGCCGACGCACATGGTGGCGACGCGGGCCTCGTTGCGGATCTGGTCCGAGAACGGGGTCTGGAACATGCGGCCATAGACCGGCCGCGATTCGCGCACGGTCTGGCCGGTCGAGACGTCGACGAGATCGCAACCCTCGGCGGCGAAGGCCTCGGCGATGGCGACCGAATCCTCCGCCGAGAGGCCGCCCTGCGCCCAGTCGGTCGCGGAGATGCGCACCGACATCGGCTTCTCGCGCGGCCAGATCTCGCGCAGGGCCCGGAACACCTCAAGCGGATAGCGCAGCCGGTTCTCGACGGACCCGCCATAGTCGTCGCCGCGGCGGTTGGTCAGCGGCGAGAGGAAGCTCGCCAGCAGATAGCCATGGGCGCAGTGGAGCTCGAGCATGTCGAAGCCGGCGCGCGCGCCGCGCTCCGCCGCCGCCACGAACTCCGCCTTCACGCGATCCATGTCGGCGCGCGTCATCTCGCGGGGCACCTGGCTCTCGGGATAATAGGGCAAGGCCGAGGCCGAGATGATCGGCCAGGCGCCCTCCGCCAGCGGGCGGTCCATGCCCTCCCACATCAGCTTGGTCGCACCTTTTCGCCCGGCATGGCCGAGCTGGAGGCAGAGCTTGGCGGCGGAATTGTCGTGGACGAAAGCGACGATGCGGGTCCAGGCCGCCTCCTGCGCATCGCTGTAGAGACCGGCGCAGCCCGGCGTGATCCGCGCATCGGCGGCGACGCAGGTCATCTCGGTGAAGATCAGGCCGGGCCCGCCGACGGCGCGCGAGCCGTAATGCATCAGGTGCCAGTCGCCGGGCACGCCGTCTTCAGCCGAATACTGGCACATCGGAGCGAGCACCATGCGGTTCTCGAGGGTGAGATCGCGCAGCTTCAGCGGCTGGAAGGCCGGCGGCACGGCGCTGCCATCCTTGCGACGGCGGGCGAGCGGGCCGAGTTCGCCCGCGACCATCTCATCGACGGCGGCGACCATGTCGGGGGCGCGCAGCGCGAGATTGTCATAGGTGATCGCCTTGGAGCGGGTCATCAGGCCGAAAGCGAAGCGCAGCGGATCGAAATCCCAGAAGCGGCCGAGCTGCTCGAACCAGACCAGCGAGACATCCGCCGCGTGCTGCGTCTTCTCGACCTCCTCGCGGCGGCTGCGCTCGAACAAGGCGAGCGCCTCCGTGACCTGCAAGCCCGCCCCGTGGAAGGCCTTGTGCAGGCCGATCGCATCCTCCATCGCGAGCTTGGTGCCCGAGCCGATCGAGAAATGCGCGGTCGCTTTGGCATCGCCCAGCAGGACGACGTTCTCGACCACCCAGTTGCGGCAGCGGATCATCGGGAAGTTGCGCCAGAGCGAGCGGTTGGTGATCAACCGGTGGCCCTGCAGCTCCTCCGCGAAGACGCCTTCGAGGAAGGTGGCGGAGGCCGCCTCGTCCATCGCGCCGAGGCCGGCCTTCCGGAAGGTCTCGGGGTCGGTCTCCAGCACCCAGGTCGAGCGGCCGGCTTCGTACTGGTAGCAATGGGCGATGAAGACGCCATGCTGCGTCTGCTTGAAGAAGAAGGTGAAGGCGTCGAAGGGCCGCGTCGAGCCCATCCAGGTGAAATGGTTCGGCCGCAGATCGACCTCCGGCTGGAACCGGTCGCGCCAGCCCTCGCGGATGCGGCTGTTGATGCCGTCGCAGCCGACCACGAGATCGTACTCGCGCTTCAGCGTCTCGATGTCGGCCGCCTCCTCGCCGAAGCGCAGGGAGACGCCGAGTTCGCGGGCCCGCGCCTGGACGAGCAGCAGGAGCGAGCGGCGCGAGCAGCCGCAGAAGCCGTTGCCGGAGACGCGGTGGACGCTGTCCTTGAAGTGGACCTCGATGTCGTCCCAATAGGCGAAATTGTCGCGAATGGCGGCATAGCTCGCCTCGTCGGCGGCCTTGAAGATGTCCAGCGTCTGGTCGGAGAAGACAACGCCGAAGCCGAAGGTGTCGTCGGGCTGGTTGCGCTCGAAGACGGTGATGTCGAGATCCGGCCAGTCCCGCTTCATCAGGAGCGCGAAATAGAGCCCCGCAGGCCCGCCGCCGACCACCGCGATACGCATCTGAAGCTCCTCTTCTCGAACCGACTGAAAAATTATTTTAGGCCTAAAATAATTTTCACTCAAGCGACGCCCTCATCGCCTTGACCGAGATCAAACGACGCACGTCTCAGATCACTAACACGCATATTGCTGGTGGTTTTCGGCCTTTGGAGAGAAGCTTCAGCCAGGCTGTCGCTGCCGCTTGCAAAATGCTTTAGACCTAAAATACATTCTCGCATCGGGAGGCGGATCGGATGCTCCTTTCAGGGCGGCACGCGGTGGTGACGGGTGGAGGGCGCGGGATCGGCCGCGCCATCGCCGCGCGCTTGCACCGCGAGGGGGCACGGGTCTCCATCATCGGCCGCGATGCGGCGGCGCTGGCCGCGGCCTGTGCGGCGGGCGACGCCGACGCCCAGGCCGCCTGCGACGTCACCGATGCGGCCGCGATGGCCGAGGCGCTGGCGCAGCTGTCTGCGGATCAGCCGATCGACATCGCCGTCGCCAATGCCGGCGCCGTCGAGACCGGCCCCTTCCTGCGCAGCCCGGCCGAGCGCTTCCGCACGATGAACGAGATCAACCTGATCGGCACCGTGAACCTGTTCCATGGCACCCTGCCCGGCATGATCGCGCGCGGGCATGGCCGGCTGATCGCGATCGGCTCGACCGCCGGCCATCGCGGCTATGCGTATGTCTCCGCCTATGTCGCGGCCAAGCATGCGGTGATCGGGCTGGTGAAGTCGCTGGCGCTGGAGACGGCGCGCAGCGGCGTGACCGTCAATGCGGTCAGCCCGGGCTATGCCGACACGGATATGGTGGCGAGCGGGCTCGACGCGATCGTCGCCAAGACCGGCGTCAGCCGCGAGCAGGCGCTGGCCGGAATGGTCAAGGACAATCCGCAGGGGCGGCTGATCGCGCCCGACGAGATCGCGCAGGCGGTGCTCTATCTCTGCGGGCCGGCCAGCGGCTCGGTGACCGGTCAGTCGCTGACGATCAATGGCGGGGAGTTCTAGGCGATGGAGAGCGTCCTCCCCGGCCTGCTGCTCGACCGCGAGACCAAGGCGAGCGAGCGCCCCGGCGACCACAAGGACGAGTTGCGGCTCTGGCTGCGGATGCTGACCTGCTCGACGCTGATCGAGACGGAGATCCGCAACCGGCTGCGCGAGGAGTTCAAGACGACGCTGCCGCGCTTCGACCTGATGGCGCAGCTCGACAAGTCGAGCACAGGCATGACGGTCGGCGAGGTCTCGCAGCGGCTGATGGTCTCGAACGGCAACGTCACCGCCGTCGTCGCCGGGCTTCTGGCGGACGGGCTCGTCGACAAGCGGGCCGCGACGCAGGACCGGCGCGTGCAGGTGCTGACGCTGACGGCACAGGGCCGCAAGGCCTTCAAGGCAATGGCGGAGCGGCATGAGGGCTGGATCGCCGAGCTCTTCGCCGGGCTCGACCAGCCGGAGCGGGCGCAGCTCTTCCGCCTGCTCGGACAGACCAAGACCTCGCTGCACCGCGCGATCGCGGCAAGGGCGCAGGACGCCAGCAAGCCGGACGATTCCGGCAAGGGAGATGCCTCGTGACCATGCCGGCCAACGCCACGACCCTGCCGCTGGCGGCCTTCCAACCGCAGCATTTTGCACTCTCGGTGGCCGGCAAGGTCGCGACGGTGACCCTGAACCGGCCTGAGAAAAAGAATCCGCTGACCTTTGCAAGCTACCGCGAACTCACCGATTTCTTCCTCGCCGCGCAGAAGGAGGAGGACGTC
>NCCO01000003.1 GCA_002279705.1 Allobosea sp. 12-68-7 | reverse complement strand
GATGCCCTCTTCCACGGCCGCGCGGGTGGCGTTCAGGGCGTCGTCGACGCGGTCCTTCTTCTCCTTGACCTCGACCTCGGTCGCGCCGCCGACGCGGATCACCGCGACGCCGCCGGCGAGCTTGGCCAGACGCTCCTGCAGCTTCTCACGGTCGTAGTCCGAGGTGGTCTCCTCGATCTGCGCCTTGATCTGCGTGACGCGGGCCTCGATGTCCTTCTTCTTGCCGGCGCCGTCGATGATCGTGGTGTTCTCCTTCTCGATGCGCACCTTCTTGGCGCGGCCGAGCATCTGGAGGGTCACGGTCTCAAGCTTGATGCCGAGGTCTTCCGAGATCATCTGGCCGGCGGTCAGGATCGAGATGTCCTCGAGCATGGCCTTGCGGCGATCACCGAAGCCCGGAGCCTTGACGGCCGCGACCTTCAGGCCGCCACGGAGCTTGTTGACGACGAGCGTGGCGAGAGCCTCGCCCTCGACGTCCTCGGCGATGATGAGCAGCGGCTTGCCGGTCTGCACCACGGCTTCGAGGATCGGCAGCATCGCCTGGAGCGAGGACAGCTTCTTCTCGAAGATCAGGATGTAGGGGTCTTCCAGCTCGGCGACCATCTTCTCCGAATTGGTGATGAAGTAGGGCGAGAGGTAGCCGCGGTCGAACTGCATGCCCTCGACGACGTCGAGCTCGGTCTCGGCGGTCTTGGCCTCCTCGACGGTGATGACACCCTCGTTGCCGACCTTCTGCATGGCGGTCGAGATCATCTTGCCGACCGACTCGTCGCCATTGGCGGAGATCGTGCCGACCTGCGCGACTTCGGCGTTCGAGGTGACCTTCTTCGAGTTCTTCTTGAGGTCGGCGACGATCGCCTCGACGGCGAGATCGATGCCGCGCTTCAGGTCCATCGGGTTCATGCCGGCCGCGACCGACTTGGCGCCCTCACGGACGATGGCCTGGGCCAGGACCGTGGCGGTCGTGGTGCCGTCGCCGGCATGGTCGTTCTGACGGGACGCAACTTCGCGAACCATCTGGGCGCCCATGTTCTCGAACTTGTCGGCGAGCTCGATCTCCTTGGCGACCATCTTGTCGCGCGCATCGGTGGAAAAGCGGACTTCTTTGGCAGCCATGAGAGCTACTCCTTGGAATGCAAACGGAAAGGCAAAGTCAGGCGGCTATCAGCCGATGACGCCCATGATGTCGGATTCCTTCATGATCAGGAGGTCCTGACCATCGATCTTCACCTCGGTGCCGGACCACTTGCCGAAAAGGACGCGGTCGCCCTTCTTGACGTCCAGGGCCACGAGCTTGCCGGCTTCGTCACGAGCGCCGGGGCCGACGGCGACGATCTCGCCCTCCTGCGGCTTCTCCTTGGCGGTGTCGGGGATGATGATGCCACCCTTGGTCTTCTCTTCGCCATCAAGGCGGCGGACCACAACGCGGTCATGCAGCGGACGGAACTTCATGGTTCTGTCTTCCTCTCGGTACAAATTCGATGCGGGCCTCAGGATCCGCCCGCGCGGGCATCTGTTAGCAGTCCCCATTGGCGAGTGCTAACCGATGGCGCGGAGATAGGGCTGCCCCCTTCCAGAGTCAAGAAAACAAGCACCGGAAAGACGCGCTCTCGGACTCCGATGGTGAATGCGGCGCAGTCCGGGCCCGGCTCAGGGACTTGGCGGCTGCCAAGGCGGGCGGAAGGCGCTACCATGGCGCCATGACCCCCCCCGATCCGTCGCCCGCCACGCCCGAGGTCCTCGACGACATCGCCCGCACCTGCGTCGCGCTGCATGTGCGGATGACGGCGCGCGCCGTCACCCGCGCCTATGACGAGGCGATGCGCTCGAGCGGCCTGAAGATCACCCAGTTCGTCCTGCTCTCGGCGCTGAGCACCGGCGCCTGGCGCTCGGTCACCGAACTGGCCGAGCGCTTCGCGCTGGAGCGCACCTCTTTGACCCGCAACCTCCAGCTGCTCGCGGCCGAGGGGCTGATCGAGCCGGTCGCCTGCAAGGGCAGGGCCTCAATCTATGGCGTGACGCCGAAGGGCCGCGCCGCCATCGACGCGGCGATCCCGCATTGGCGCGCGGCGCAGGAGCGGATCGAGGGCGGGCTCGGCCAGGACGACTGGAGCCAGATGCGCGACCGGCTCAAGGCGTTGCGGCGCGTGGCGCGCGGAGCCGGCTGAAGACGGCTTGACCGGGCCGGGGATACCTCCCTATCGTGTATCTACACGAAATTGAGGGCCGGCCATGGCGCGCGACGTCGGAGTGGTATCGCGGGAGACGCTGCTGGCGGGCAGCGGCCTCGATTTCCTGCGCGGCATGATCGAGGGCCGCCACCCCGGCCCGCCCTTCGCCGATGCGATGGATCTCGATCTCGTCGAGGTGGAGGAGGGCAGGGTGGTCTTCACCGGCCGCCCCTCGGCGCGCTTCTTCAACCCGCTCGGCACGGTCCATGGCGGCTGGACGGCGACGATCCTCGATTCCGACATGGCCTGCGCCACCCATGCGACGCTGAAGCCGGGCGAAGGCTACACCACGCTGGAGATGAAGCTGAACTATGTCCGCCCGGTCATGCCCGAGAGCGGCATCGTGCGCTGCGAGGGCAAGGTCATCCACCGCGGCGGCACGGTGGCGACCAGCGAGGGCCGGCTGCTCGACGAGCGCGGCAAGCTGCTCGCGCATGGCACCGAGACCTGCGTGATCTTTCCGGCGCGGGCGCCGCGGTGAGCCGCCTCAACGCCGGCTGATCGCGATCGCGCCCGCGACGATCAGCACCGCGCCCGCATAGGTGGTGATCAGCGGCACCTCGTCGAAGAAGGCATAGCCGAGCAGGCTCGCCCAGATCAGCGCGGTGTATTCCAGCGGCGCCAGACGCGAGGCTTCCGCCCGCGCGAAGGCCGAGGTCAGGGTCAGATGGCCGGCGACCCCGAGCGCGCCGGCCGCGAGATAGATCAGGAGATCGGCAGCACTCAGCGGCACGAAGACGAGCGCGGCGGGCACCGCCAGCAGCAGGGCCGGCCCGCAGTTCTGGAAGGCGACGATGACCGCCGGATGCTCCTTCAGCGCGATGCGCCGCAGCAGGATGAGGTTGAAGGCATAGGTCACGGCCGAGAACAGGGCAGCGGCCACGCCGAGCCCGGCGCCGCTGACCTGCCCCTGCAGCCGCGGCCAGACCATGACGAGCATGCCCGCCACGCCGAAGCCGAGCGCCTGCCAGATCCGCGCGTCCATCTTCTCCTTCAGCAGCACCCCGCCGAGAAGCGCCACGAAGACGGGCGCGAGGAAGGCGAGCGTCAGCGCCTCCGCCAGCGGCAGGACCGAGATCGAGTAGAAGAAGCTGCCCGCCGTCAGCACCACGACCGGCACGCGCACGCTGTTGCCGATTACGCTGGCGCGCGTCGGCACGGGCGGCCGCGCGATGGCGAGCACCACGAGCGCGCAGACGCCGCCCATCGCGAAGCGCATGAACAGCGCCACGATGAAGGGATGCTCCTGCATCTGCGCCTTGATCACCGCATCCATGACGGTGAGCAGCGCGATGCCCAGCAGGGCGCGCAGGGCGGGGCTGAGGCTCATGGCGCGCCGCGCAGGTCGAGCCGGAAATGGAACTCCCAGGTTTCGGACACGTCGGCGAGGTAGCGCTCGCCGGGCCAGCGCCGGAAGCCCAGCTTCTCGTAGAAGCGATGTCCGCGCGCGAAGCGCGTGTCCGACCACAGCATCATCGCCTCGAACCCGCCCTCGCGGGCAAAGCGCAGCGCCTCGCCGAAGAGGGCCTGCGCCAGGCCCGAGCCGCGGAAGGCGGGCGCGGCATAGACCTTGGTGATCTCGACTGCGTTCTGCGCCGGCACCGGGGTGGCGCCGAGCGAAGCGGCGATCCCGCCTCCCGGCGCGTCGGCGACCCAGAGCCGGCCGCCCTTCGCGGCGAAATGGCTGGCCGGACGGCGCAGCTCGGGAAACTCCGCCCATTCGAAGTAACAGTTCGGATATTCGGCAAAGCTCGCGGCGATCAGCGCTGCGAGCGGCGCGGAGTCGTCGTCACGGGCCGGGCGGAGGGGAAGCGGCGGGGCGGTCATGGCGCCCTCGCCATAGCCGGCTCCGCGGCCCGGCGATAGCGGCAGTGCCGCCGCCGGGCATTCGGGCCGCGCATGCGAAGCCCATCGGGCGTGTCTTCAGCCCTGTGCCGACGTCTGGGTGCTGAGATCCCGCGCCAGGGACACGACCGTCTCGAAGAAAAGCTCGGTCCGGTCGATCCGGTCGGGGATGCCGTAAGCGGCGAAGATCGGTTGCTGCTGCGGGGTACGGCGACAGCCCCCCATCGTCCAGGCCTGGAAGACGCGCTCGCTGATCGGGCGGATATCGATCACCGCGACGTCCCGATGCCGGTCGTCCTGGGCGATGCGGGCCATCGTCGCGTCGAGCGCCTCGCGGGGCCCTTCCAGAACCTGCACGAAGCTGTCGCGGTCGAAGATCAGGAAGCCGGTGACGCCGGCGGCGAGATTGTTGCGACGCGACACCGACAGAATCGCGCGCAGCGCCTGCAACTCGCTGTCGACCCGACCCGCGCGATAGATGGAGGTGTAGACCAGTTGCTGAAGAGGTGCCGTGTTCATCGATCCGTCTCTGCATAGGGTCATTGCCGTCCCAACACGGTCCGCTGCCTCAGGTTCGCGGCAAATGATTGTCAAATCGCCAATGCCCGATGTCGCGATGCCTCCGTGTGCGCGATGGATCCGCGCGCGCGAAAGTCGGCCCCTGCTTGGAAAATCGCTTCGCTGCCGCTACGCCAGTGCGGCGGCACGGTGGCGCGGAAGGCCTGAGTCGGCCCCGCCGACACGGCTGGACGACACCGGGGCCTCGGGACGCATGATCGAGACGCGATGACGGTCCTTCTGCCTTTCGTCGTCAATGCCGCGTTGAACTTCGTTCTCGGGCTGCTGATCGCCTTTTTCCTCGGGCCGGCGGAATTCGGCCGCTATGCGATCGGCGCCGCCATCATCGTCCTGGTCAACACCGCGATGATGGACTGGATCAGGCTCTCGGCCGTGCGCTTCTATTCTCTGCGCAGCCGCGAGACCGAGCCGGAAATCCGCGCGACGCTGGACCTGCTCGTCGCCGGAATCAGCATCACGCTCTGCGCGCTGCTCGTCGTCGCCGTGGTCGCCGGGTTCGATCTGCGCCTGCCGGCGATGATGCTCTCGGCCGCCGTGCTCGCCGGCATTGGGGCCGGCCTGTTCGATTATCATGGCGCCATCGCCCGGGCGCGGTTCCTCGATGCCGCCTATGCCCGGCTGGTGATCGTCAAGAACCTGCTCGCCCTCGTCCTGATGGTGGGCGGCGCCTGGCTGACCCGGGACCCGACCGTGGTCCTGCTGGGCGGCCTGATCAGCGCGGCCGTGGCGCTGGTGTCCGTCCGGCGCAGGCTGGCCGATGCGCCGCTGTCGCTGAAGGCGGGCCGGGCGGATCTCGCCTGGACCTTCGCGCGCTATGCGCTGCCGATCGTCGCGGGCAACGCGATCTATTCGCTGATCCCGCTGATGAACCGCTCGCTGCTGGCGGGCGCGCATGGCTTCGCCGAGGCCGGCTATTTCTCGCTGGCCTCGGATATGGGCCTGCGTCTCTTCGGAACGCTGGGCGCGACGCTCGAGATCGTGCTCCTGCGCGAGGTCATCCGGCTCGACGAAACCCGCGGCCGGCGCGCCGCGCAGCGTCGGATCGCTGCCAACCTGGTGATCGTGCTGGCCGTGGCGCTGCCGGCGGCCGTCGGCTTTGCGCTGGCGCTGCCCGCTTTCGACCGGCTGCTGGTGCCGCCGAGCTTCCAGGGCCGCTTCTCCGCCTATATGGCGCCGCTGCTGCCCGGCTTCGTCGCGCTCACCATCTTCCAGGCGGGGCTCTACCCGGTCTTCCTGCTCGAGAAGCGTACCCTGCTGATGACGCTGGCGGCGCTGGTGGCCCTCCTCGTCAACGTCGCCGTGCTCGCCGCCTTCGGGGCGGGGCAGCCGTCCGCCTATGCGCTGGCGCAGATGGCGGCGTTCCTCGTCGTACTCGCTATCACGGCGGTGGCGGCGTTGCGGATCCTGCCGGCGAGGCCGCCGCTGAGGGACTGTGGCGCGATCCTCCTGGCGGTCGCCCTGATGGCGCTGGCGATCTGGCCGCTGCAGGGGCGGCTGCCCGCTGCAGCCGAACTGGCCCTGCAGGTCGCCATCGGCGCGCTGGTCTATGGCGCCGTGATCCTGGCCTGCGATGTGGCGCGCTCACGGACGCTGCTGCGGCTGTGGTGGGCGTCCCGCCGCGCCCGCGGCGCCTGACCGCGAGATCGACCCGGCCGACGGAAACCGTTCCTTCACCATGTCTCTTGGGGCGATGATAAGGTTAATCCCTCGAATGTGATCGATCGGGGCAGCAAAGACTTGGGAAACCATAAGGATTCACCATTCGTTTGAAACGGGCGCCTCAGGCTTCGCAGAGTCGATGCCGAGGTGTTTGTGTCATGCGTCCCGTTTTGTCCGTCTCGTTGCTCGTGCTCGCAGGCGCCCTGGCTGGCCCGGCCCCTTCCTGGGCCCAGGGCTATTATCCCGATCCGATGACGACCGCCTCGTCGCCGCGAGGCCAGTATGGTGGTGGTTTCATCGAATTGCTGATGACCGGGCGGGACCCGAGCCCACGGGGCGGCGTGGTCTACAACCGGCCCGGCGCGTCGGCCTATGGCCACAGCGCGCGTCCGGCCGCCGGCTACGAGGCCGATCCCTTCGGCCAGTCTGCCAGCCCCTCGGCCGCCAACGGCCGCCGTGTCGCGGCGCTCGGCCAGCCGCTGGAGATGGAACGCCCAATCGAGCGCGTCATCGACCCCCGCTTCCGCAAGCAGGAGGTCGCCTATGACGGGCCGCACAGGCCCGGTACGATCATCATCGACACGCCCCAGCGCTTTCTGTTCCTGGTCCAGCCGAACGGGCGCGCGCTGCGCTACGGGATCGGCGTCGGCCGGCCGGGCTTCACCTGGGCCGGCATGAAGACCGTCAGCCGCAAGGCCGAGTGGCCGAACTGGACGCCGCCGCCGGAAATGCTGAAGCGCCGGCCCGATCTGCCGCGCTTCATGCCGGGCGGGCCCGAGAACCCGATGGGCGCGCGCGCCCTCTATCTCGGATCTTCGCTCTATCGCATCCACGGCACGAACGAGCCGCACACGATCGGCCAGGCGGTCTCCTCGGGATGCATCCGCATGACGAATGATGACGTCCAGGACCTCTACGAGCGCGTCCGCGTCGGCGCCAAGGTCCTGGTGATCTGAGCCGCAGTCCAGCAAAGGAAAACCCACCCGGCGCGGGCCGGGTGGGTGTCCTGTCGTGTCGGGTTGAGACAGCAGAGCCGCGTCAGGCCCAGCTCTCGTCGTCGCCGCCGTCGAACATGCTGGAGCCGTCGTCGTAGCCGGCATCCTGCGTGTCGCCATGGGTGGCCTGCGGATAGCTCGCCTCGTTCGACGACCCGTCGTCATAGGCGGCCGGTTGCGCTTCGGTGCCGCTGCCCGACGCTTCGCCGGCGGCCTCGGCCGGCTTGGCCTCCGCAGCCTTCGCCGCTCCGCCGCCGAAGGCGTTGCTCAGCACGCTGCCGAGCACCATGCCGCCCGCGACGCCGGCCGCCGTGGTGAGGGCCGTCGCCATGAAGCCGCCGCCACGGCCTGGAGCCTGTGCCGCCGCATTGTTCCAGGGGCCGGGTTGCTGCTGGCCCGGTCCCGGCTGAGCACCGGGCGCCGCCGCCATCATGCCCGGGCGCTGGTCCGACCACGCCGAGCCGGCGCCCTCGGGCGCCGCCCGCTGCGGGAAGGACGGCACGGAGCGCGGCCGCGGCGCCGCGGCACCGCCGCCGAAGATACCCGACAGGAAGCCCCCGCTCTGCGCCGGGGGTTCGGCATGCTGGCGGCTCTCGAGGTCCCGCAGCTGGGCCTGCAGCTGCTCGACCTGCGCCTGCAGATTGGTCAGGGCGGTCTCCTGGACATAGACCGCCTGGGCCATCGCATAGGGAGCGTAGGGCTGCTCGCGCAGCCGCTGGGCGATGTAGTTTTCAGCCTCGGGGTCGCGGGGCTGGTTGGCCGCCTGTCTCAGGCGGTCGAAAATCCCGGCGATCACGTCGCGTTCTTGCGGCGTCATCGTCATCTCCTCTCATGTCGGGCGGCGCGGATTGCGTCGCCTGACCAGAGGTGGGGCCTGCCTGTGACGGTATCAAGGCGTCGCCCGGCGGCCCACGACCGCGCCCCGTTCACGTCGCTTTCAGATGCTGCTCGGTTCCGAGGTAAACTCGTCGAAGCTCTCGCCCTGCTGCGGGGCCAGCAACTGCCCACGGTTGAGGACGACCACCGTCGTGCCGGTCGGGACGCGGCTGTGCAGGTCGATGATGTCCTGGTTGAACAGCCGGATGCAGCCGCTCGACACGGACTGGCCGATCGACCAGGGCTCGGTCGTGCCATGGATGCGATACATCGTGTCCTTGTTGCCCTGGTAGAGATAGAGCGCACGCGCGCCCAGCGGGTTCTCGAGGCCGGCCTGCATGCCGCCGGCCCAGGGCCCGTTCTTCTCGGGGTCGCGGGCGATCATCGCGGCCGTCGGCGTCCAGCGCGGCCAGGCCGCCTTGCGGGCGACCGTGGCGCGGCCGCGCCAGGACATGCCCTGCTTGCCGACGCCGATGCCGTAGCGGATCGCACGGCCGTTCTCGCGAACGAGATAGAGATACTTGTTGTCGGTATCGACGATGATCGTGCCCGGCTGCTCGCGGGTGGGATAGGACACCTCGCGACGCAGAAAGCGCGGATCCACCTCCGAGATGTCGGTCGCCGGCAGCGGGAAGTCCTCGTCGGGACGCTCGCCATACATCGCCAGATATTCGGCGCTGACCCCGTAGCCCCTGGACGAAGCCACCTCGTAGGGCTGCTGAGGGCCTGTTACGCAGCCTGCGAGCGCGAACGGCATCATCAACAGGGTCGCTCGCCGCGTCGGGCGGGCGAGGGAGGCGGGCAGGGAGGCGACGGCGGTCTCGACGGACATGAAGTTGGGCTCTGCTTGATTGATCTTGCGGACGCGGCTGAACAACGGCGGAACGGCACCGGCGTTCCACGATGGACGCCGACCATGACCTTCAAGTCACATCGCATGGCTGTGGGGTGAACGCGATATGGCGAAAATGTGGCGGGCCGTCACTGTGGTCTGTCGGCAACAGGGCTTTGGCCCGGGTGCGGCATACGCGAAATGCCCAACCTGCGCTTCCTCGTGAAAGGGTTTCAAATGGAACCTGAGAAGCGCCCTTTTTGTCCAAAGGACGCGACTTTAAGCAATTCTTCATCGGATTGGTTAAGTCTAATTCCAACGTCGGCGAGAGACGCAGCGGCACCTCCAGCGCCATGTGTCATCGCCGACCGAGCACGACGCCTGGCCTACCGCTTCTCTTGACGTTGATTGGTGTGCCTCCTGCCGCGCATGTCGGTCAAACCGGCGCCGTCTGATCCCGGTGACGTTCTGTTTCGCGCAGGATGGGCCGTGTGCCGACGCCGCTTCAAACCCGGGTTCCTCGATGAAAAAACTTCTTTCGCTCCGTCTGCCGATCGCCACCCGCCTCGCCCTCGTCGGGGTCTTCTTCGTCGGGGTCGCCGTGGCCGCCTCGGTCATGGTCTCGCTGCAGGCGGCCGAGAAGGCCATGCGCGAACGGGCCCAGGCGAGCCTGGTGGTCAATGTCAACCTGCTGCGCGACATCGTCACGGCCAAGGGCGAGCCGCGGCTCGACGGCGACAAGCTTTATTTCGGCAATGAACTGATGAACGGCAATTTCGCCGCCGTCGACAAGGTCAAGGCGCTCGCCGGCAGCGTGGCGACGATCTTCATGGGCGACGTCCGCATCGCCACCAACGTGCAGAGGCCCGATGGCCAGCGCGCGGTCGGCACCAAACTGGCGCAAGGCGTGGCCTATGACACGGTTCTGAAGCAGCGCCAGACCTATTCCGGTGTGGCCGACATCCTCGGGCTGCCCTATTTCACGATCTACGAGCCGATCATCCAGAAATCCGACAACCGCGTCATCGGCATCCTCTTCGTCGGCATCAAGCAGGCCGACTTCATGACCGTCGTCAGCGAGATGATCACCTCCAACGTGATCGCCGGTCTGCTGATCGCGATCGCCGGCGGTGTCGCGCTGTTCCTGCTCGTCCGTGGGATGATGAAGCCGCTCGGCAGCCTCAAGGCCGCGATGGAGCGTCTCGCTGCCGGCGATCTCGTGACCGCCGTGCCGACGTTCCGCACCGGCGAGTTCGCCGAGATGGCCGGGGCTGTCGATGTCTTGCGCGCCGCTGCCATCGAGAAGGAGCGCCTCGAGGCCGAAGCGGTCTCCCAGGCCAGCCAGATGGACGAGAGCCGCCGATCCACGGAGGCCGAGCGCCAGGCCGCGGCCCAGCAGCGCCTGCAGCAGGCCCGCGAACTGGAGAAGGTGGTCGACGCCCTCGCGGCAGGGCTCGCTGAACTGTCCGAGGGCAATCTGACCCATCGCATCGGGGCGGACATCCCGGCCGACTACGCCAAGCTGCGTGACGACTTCAACGCAACGGTGGACCGTCTCTCCTCGACCGTCCGCACGATCCAGACGACGTCGGCCGATGTCGGGCTGGCGGCCCGCGAGATCAACATGGGGGCCAACGACCTCTCCAAGCGCACCGAGGAGCAGGCCTCCTCGCTGGAGGAGACGGCGGCGACGACCGAGCAGCTCGCAGCCTCGGTCAAGGCCTCGGCCCAGGCCTCGCGGAACGCCGCGGCGATCTCGGACGAAGCGATGAAGGCGGCGCAGGCCGGCGGCGCTATCGCCGGGAAGGCGGTCGACGCCATGGCCCGCATCGAGGACGCCTCGACCAAGATCTCGGACATCATCCGCGTCATCGACGACATCGCCTTCCAGACCAATCTGCTGGCGCTCAACGCGGCGGTGGAAGCGGCGCGAGCCGGCGACGCCGGCAAGGGCTTCGCGGTCGTCGCCTCGGAGGTGCGCACCCTGGCGCAGCGTTCCGGCGAGGCGGCCAAGGACATCTCGGCCCTGATCTCCTCCTCCAACACCGAAGTCGGCGAGGGCGTCAAGCTCGTCCGCCAAGCCGGCGAACAGCTCAGCCAGATCCTCGCGGCCTCCGAGCGGGTCGCGGCCACCATCGGGGAAATCTCCGCCGCGTCCGGCGAGCAGGCCAGCGGCATCGACGAGATGAGCCAGGCGGTGGCGCATCTCGACGAGATGACCCAGCAGAATGCGGCGCTCGCCGAACAGAGCGCCGCCTCCGCCGGTTCGCTCTCGGAGAAGATCGCCCAGCTCAACGACCTCGTGGCGGCCTTCCGCACCGGTCACGAGCGGGCGACCGCCACCGCTCCCGCCTACAAGCCGGCGTCCGAACCCGCCCGCCTGCGCCAGCTCGCGGAAGCCGCCTTCGCGCAGACGAAGGCACCGGCAGCGCGCGCTCCCGCGCCGCGCGAGCCGGCCCCGATGCCGGCAGCCCCGGCCCGCAAGGTCGCCAACAGCCGCAGCGGTGATGCCGGCTGGGAAGAGTTCTGATCGGCCGGCTCCCGGCGCTACGCCACCTCGCCTTCCAACGGGCGCAGACCTCCAAGTCTGCGCCCGTTGCGTTTTCGCGCGACGGCCTTGCTGCCGTCAGGCATCGACAGCCCGCCCTGTGGGCGACTATGCAGGCCTGAGGCATGGCCGCTTCCGGGCGGGCGCGCCGATGGCGCGCTGGGCCGCTGGGGGGATGTGATGAGCAGCAATCTGAGGGTCGATGGTCCGCGGCTTCTGTCACGCCTGATGGCCCTGGCGGCCATCGGCGCGACGCCGGAAGGCGGGTGCCGCCGCCTCGCCCTGAGCGACGAGGACCGGCAGGGCCGCGACTGGCTCGTCGCCGAGATGGCGGCGCTCGGCCTCGAGGTGAAGATCGACGCCATCGGCAACATCGTCGGCATCCTCAAGGGCCGCGAGCCGGGGCCGGCCGTCATCCTGGGCTCCCATATCGACACGGTGGGCACGGGGGGGCGCTATGACGGCGCGCTCGGCGTCGTCGCCGGCGTCGAGGTGCTGGCGACGCTGCGCGATGCCGGCCTCGTGCCGAAGCGGGACCTCGCCGTGATCGCCTTCACCAACGAGGAGGGCGCGCGCTTCCACCCGGACATGCTCGGCTCCTATGTCTGGGCGGGCGGCATGAGCGTCGAGGCCGCCCATGCCGAACAGGATGCCGAAGGCGCGGTGCTCGGCACCGAACTCCGGCGCATCGGCTATGAGGGGCAAGAACGGCCGGGCTTCCTGCCGGCGCATGCCTATCTCGAACTCCATATCGAGCAGGGGCCGGTGCTGGAGAGCGAAGGCGGCGGGCTCGGCGCGGTGACCGGCATCCAGGCGATCTGCTGGCTCGAACTGACGCTGAAGGGCCGGCCTAGCCATGCCGGCACCACGCCGATGGCCTATCGCAGGGATCCGGGGCTCGCGGCCGCCCGGATCAATGTCTACGCCAACGACCTGACCCACGCGATTCCCGGCCAGCTCGCCAACAGCGGCGTCATCCGGGTCCAGCCGGCCAACGTCAACGTCGTGCCCGAGACCGTGGTGATGACGCTCGACCTGCGCAATCCCGACGACGCCGCGCTGGCGCGCGCGGAAGCCGCGGTGCGGGGCTATTGCGCCGAGATCGCGGCCCGGCACGGCATCGAGATCGCCTTCCGCGACCTCGCGCGCTTCCCGGCCACGCCCTTCACCGAGACGCTGATCGCGACGGTGGAGCAGAGTGCGGCGGAACTCGGCCTGCCGATCCGGCGGATCATCTCCGGCGCGGGGCACGACGCGCAAATGATGTCGCGGATCTGCCCGACGGCGATGGTCTTCATTCCCTCGATCGGGGGACTCTCGCACAATCCGGCCGAATTCAGCACGCCCGAGGACATCGCTTCGGGAGCGAATGTCCTGCTCAATGCGGCTTGGCGGGTCGCCAACGCCTGAGTGCGCAGCGTCAGGGCGCGCGATGCATAAGGAGCGCGCGGTGGCTCCCGGCTTGCTTGGCCGGGCGCGCCGTGACCACAGGCCAATCCGGCAAGACGCAGACAGGATAAGCCCATGACGACGATCGCCTCGCTCTCCGCCGCCGAACTCGTCCCGCTCTTCGCGGCCCGCAGCCTGTCGCCGGTCGAGGTCGCCAAGGATGCGCTGGAGCGGATCGAGCGCTTCGAGCCGCAGATCAACGCCTTCGTCGTGCGCGACGCCGCAGCGACGCTCGCCATGGCGGAAGCTTCCCAGGCGCGCTGGCTCAAGGGCGAGCCGCTGGGGCCGCTGGACGGGGTGCCCGTCACCATCAAGGACAATATCGGCGTGGCGGGCTGGCCGATGCGGCGCGGCTCGGCCGTCGCCTCCGACGCAGCCTTTGCCGAGGACGCCCCTGCGACGGCACGCCTGCGCGAGGCCGGCACCGTCTTTCTCGGCAAGACGACCATGCCGGAATATGGCTGGAAGGGCGTCGGCGATTCCCCGCTCTCCGGCATCACCCGCAATCCCTGGAACATCGCCACCGGCCCGGGCGGCTCCTCGGCCGGTGCGGCCTCCTGCGCGGCGCTCAATCTGGGCTGCATCCATCTCGGCACGGACGGGGCCGGCTCGGTGCGCATCCCCGCCGCCTTCACCGGGGTCGTCGGCTTGAAGCCCACCTATGGCCGAATCCCGGCCTGGCCGGTCTCGACGATGGGCTTCCTCGCCCATCTCGGCCCGCTGACCCGCACCGTGACCGACTGCGCGCTCGCCATGAACGCGATCGGCCGCCCCGACATCCGCGACATGACGGCGATGATCGATCGCGCGCCGGACTATGTCGACGGGCTCAAGGGGGGCGTGAAGGGTCTGCGCCTGGCCTGGTCGCCGACACTCGGCCGTGACGTGCCGGTCGATCCGGAGATCGCCGCACTGACGCGAGCCGCGGCGCTGGCCTTCCGCGAGCTGGGCGCAAGCGTCGAGGAGGTCGATCCCGGTTTCGAAGACCCGATCGAGACCCTGATGACGATCTGGTCGGCGGGGGCTGCCCTTGCGCTCCGCTCGGCGGGGCCAGCCGAGCGCGCCCGCATGGACCCCGGCCTCGTCGCGGTCGCCGAACAGGGCGAACGGATTGCGGGCGCCGCCTATGTCGATGCGCTGCTGAACCAGCGCAACGCACTTGCGCACAAGATGGCGCAATTTCATGCACGCTTCGATCTGCTGCTGACGCCGACCCTGCCGCTGCCGGCCTTCGAGGTCGGGATGAACACCCCCGGCCATGGCGGCTATGGCGACGACTGGACCCGCTGGACGCCCTTCACCTACCCCTTCAACATCACCCAGGCCCCGGCGATCTCGCTGCCCTGCGGATTGACCGGCGCGGGTCTGCCGGCGGGACTGCAGCTCGTCGGCGCCTTCGGGCGGGATGCGCTGGTGCTGCGCGCGGCGGCGGCCTTCGAGACCGCGCGGCCCTTCGCCATCATCGACGCACCGGTCGGGGCCGCCTGAGAAGGCAGCGCTCGCCTGAGATTCGCACGGCGGTGCCGTTTCGCGCCGCCGTTGGCATCCTCGAAAAAAAAATCTGCTCCCCGCAAAAAAGGCCGCCATGGCCCCGTGGCGCGGCAAAGCCCCGGGCAGTTCCGTTTGGCACGAAGCGTGCAAGCGGCTCGCGGCCTGCGGAGGGCCTGGCAGAAGAGTTGTCACGGCGGATGTTTTCTGCCCAAACTCGCGCCAAGGTCGCCCGTCGAGAGGTTGCCGTGTCAGGGGAGAGAATGATGGACCGTAGAACATTTCTGAAGACCGCGGCGGGAACCGGTGCACTCGCCGCTGCCGGCGGACTCGCCATGCCCGCCCTCGCGCAGGGCGCGGCGGCGTCCAAGACGCTGCGCTTCGTACCGCAGGCCAACCTCGCCAATTTCGACCCGATCTGGGGCACGCAGTACGTCGTGCGCAACGCCGCGCTCCTGGTCTGGGATACGCCGTACGGCATCGATTCGAAGTTCCAGCCGCAGCGCCAGATGGTCGAAACCGAGACGGTGTCCGCCGACGGCCTGACCTGGACCTTCAAGCTGCGCGCCGGCCTCAAATTCCATGACGGCGCGCCGGTGACGGCCAAGGACGTCGTCCAGAGTCTGAAGCGCTGGCAGGCCCGTGACCCGATGGGCCTGATGATCAAGGCGATCGAGGTCGAGCTCGCACCGATCGACGACATGAGCTGGAAATGGGTGCTCAACAAGCCCTATCCGAAGATGCTGTTCGCGCTCGGCAAGAACAACTCGCCCTGCACCTTCATCATGCCGGAGCGCATCGCCAAGACCGATCCCTTCACCCAGATCACCGAGTATATCGGCTCGGGCCCGATGAAGTTCGTCCGCAGCGAATGGGTTCCGGGCGCCAAGGCGGTGTTCGAGAAATTCGCCGACTACAAGCCCCGCACGGAGAAGCCGGATTGGCTGTCGGGCGGCAAGGTCATGATGTTCGACCGCATCGAATGGGTGATCATGCCCGACGCGGCGACGGCAGCGGCCGCGCTTCAGAACGGCGAGGTCGATTGGTGGGAGACCGCGCTCACCGATCTCGTGCCGGTCCTCAAGAAGAACACCAACGTCAATGTCGATATCGGCGATCCGCTGGGCAATATCGGCGCCTTTCGCATGAATCATCTGCACCCGCCCTTCAACAATGTGAAGGTGCGCCAGGCGGTCATGACGGCGCTGAATCAGGAAGACTATATGCGCTCGATCATCGGCGATGACGACAAGCTCTGGAAGGAGATGGGCGGGTTCTTCACGCCGGGCACGCCGCTCTACACGGAAGAGGGCGGCGCTGCGATGAAGGCCAAGAACGTCGCGGCCGCCAAGAAGCTTCTCGCCGAGTCCGGCTACAAGGACGAACCGGTGATCTGCGTCGTCGCGCAGGACATGGCCGCCACCAAGTCGATGGGTGACGTCACCTCCGAACTGCTCAAGAGCATCGGCATGAAGGTCGACTTCGTCGCTACCGACTGGGGCACCGTCGGCGCCCGCCGCGCCCAGAAAACGCCTCCGAACCAGGGCGGCTGGAGCATGTTCCACACCTGGCATGCCGGCGCCGACTGCGTGAACCCGGCCTCCTACACCGCCGTGCGCGCCAATGGCGACAAGGCCTGGTTCGGCTGGCCGGACGTCCCGGCGGTCGAGACCGAGGTCACGAACTGGTTCGCCGCCAAGGACATGGCCGAGGAAAAGGCCGCCATGGGCCGGCTGAACAAGGCCGCCGTCGAGAACGTCGTCTATTGCCCGACGGGCTTCTATCTCGGCTACCAGGCCTGGCGGAAGAACGTCTCCGGCGTCACCAGCGGGCCGTTCCCGGTGCTGTGGGGCGTGTCCAAGGCCTGATCCGCCGAGGGGGCGATCTTCGCTCCCGATCGTCTTCGGAGGCGGCGCGCCCGGCGTGCCGCCTCCGGCTCTTCTCTGTGTCCGCAGCTTCCGGCGGCGCAGACCGGATTCTCGTCGAACGACAAAGGGTGCGTGAGCCGCAATGTTGGCCTTCATCGTCAGACGGATCATCACGACCATCCCTGTGATGGCCTTCGTGGCCCTGTTCGTCTTCTCCCTGCTTTACATCGCGCCGGGCGATCCGGCCGCCGTCATCGCCGGCGACCAGGCCTCGCCGGCCGATGTCGAGAAGATTCGCGCCAACCTCGGGCTGGACCGACCCTATCTCGTACGCTTTGCCGAATGGTCGTTCCGCGTCCTGCAGGGCGATCTCGGCACTTCGATCTTCACTTCGCTGCCGGTCACGCAGCTGATCGCGCAGCGCATCGAGCCGACCCTGTCGCTGATGGTGCTGACGCTGATCTTCGCGGTGACCATCGCTGTGCCCATGGGGGTCATCGCGGCCTGGAAGGCCGGAACCTGGATCGACCGCGGCGCCATGGCTTTCGCGGTCTTCGGCTTCTCGGTGCCGGTCTTCGTCGTCGGCTATCTGCTCGCCTATGTCTTCGCGCTGCAGCTCGATTGGGTACCCGTGCAAGGCTACACGCCGCTGTCGCAGGGTTTCTGGCCCTGGTTCAGGAACCTGATCCTGCCCTCCATGACGCTCGGCCTCGTCTACATCGCGCTGATCGCACGCATCACCCGGGCCACCATGCTCGAGGTCCTGCAGCAGGATTATGTGCGCACCGCCCAGGCCAAGGGCGTCGGACAGCGCGATGTCCTGTTCCTGCACGCCCTCAAGAACGCCGCGGTTCCGATCGTGACGATCATCGGCATCGGCATCGCGCTCCTGATCGGCGGCGCGGTCGTCACGGAGAGCGTCTTCGCCATTCCGGGCCTCGGCCGCCTCACCGTCGATGCCATCCTGAGGCGCGACTATCCGGTCATTCAGGGCGTCGTCCTGATGTTCAGCCTGGTCTACGTGCTGGTGAACCTGGTCATCGACCTGACCTATACGATCGTCGATCCGAGGATACGCTATTGACGTTGCAGAGCTCCCCTCCGGCGCCCGCAGCGCTGGCGGTGTCGCCCGAGCCCGGCATCGCGCCGCTGCCCGGTCGTTTCACCCGGTTCCGGCGCTATCTGCGCCGTCACCCCGCCGTCGCGATCGGCGGCTTCCTGCTCGTCCTGATGGCGCTGATCGGCCTCTTCGCGCCACTGCTCTGGACCGTTGACCCCACCGCCATCGCGACCTCGCGGCGCACCCGCGTGCCCTCCGAGCTCTACTGGTTCGGCACGGACATGCTCGGCCGGGATATCTACTCCCGCGTCGTCTACGGCGCGCGGGTTTCGCTGGTGGTCGGCTTCAGCGTCGCCATCCTGTCCTCGGTCATCGGCCTGACGATCGGCCTCTTCGCTGGCTTCGTGCGCTGGGCGGACGGCATCGTCATGCGGATCATCGACGGCATGATGTCGATCCCGCCGATCCTGCTCGCGATCGCGCTGATGGCGCTGACGCGCGGCTCGATCCAGAACGTCATCATCGCCATCACCATCGCCGAGATCCCGCGCGTGGCACGGCTCGTCCGCGGCGTCGTGCTGTCGCTGCGCGAGCAGCCCTATGTCGAGGCCGCGATCGCCAACGGCGCCCGCACGCCCCGCATCATCCTGCGCCACATCCTGCCCAACACCTTTGCGCCGATGAGCGTGCAGGCGACCTATATCTGCGCCAGCGCGATGATCATCGAGGCCATCCTCTCCTTCATCGGGGCCGGCATTCCGCCCGCAACGCCGTCCTGGGGCAACATCATGGCGGAGGGGCGCGCGCTCTGGCAGGTGAAGCCCCACATCATTCTGTTCCCGGCGATCTTCCTCTCGATCACCGTGCTGGCCGTGAATCTCCTGGGCGACGGCCTGCGCGATTCGCTGGACCCGCGTCTCGCCAAGGCCCTCTGAGGCCGCCGCGGCATCGACCGACATCTCCGGGCGCCTGCGCCCGGAGCAATGCCCCCCGCGATCGTCGGCGATTGACGGATCGCCCCGACACAGCCGAGCCTTTCGCCATGCCAGACCTCCCAGACGCGACGGCTCGGTTCCCGCTGATGAGGCCCTCCCGGGAGTCAGGCCGATGAGCCGCATTCTCACCATCGCCGCAGCCCAGCTCGGCCCGATCCAGCGGGACGAGAACCGTGCCTCCGCCGTCGCGCGGATGATCGAGCTGATGCGTCAGGCCAAGACCCATGGCGCCGATCTCGTCGTCTATCCGGAAGCGGCGCTGACCGCCTTCTTCCCGCATTGGTGGATCGAGGACGAGGACGAGATCGACAGCCATTTCGAGAGCGCGATGCCCTCCAACGAGACCGCACCGCTCTTCGAGGAGGCCAAGCGCCTCGGCATCGGCTTCCATCTCGGCTATTGCGAACTCGCTTACGAGGGCGGCCGCAAGCGCCGCTTCAACACGGCGATCCTCGTCGACAAGGCGGGCGCGATCGTCGGCAAATACCGCAAGATCCATCTGCCCGGCCATCCCGAGCACCGCCCCGAAGCGCCGTTCCAGAATCTCGAGAAGCGCTATTTCGAGACGGGCGATCTCGGCTGGCCGGTCTGGCGGACGATGGACGCCCATATCGGCATGATGATCTGCAACGACCGGCGCTGGCCCGAGAGCTATCGCACGATGGGCCTGCAGGATGTCGAGCTGATCGTGCTCGGCTACAACACCCCCAAGCACAACCCGCCGGCACCCGACCATGACCGGCTCGGCAATTTCCACAACCAGCTCGTCATGCAGGCCGGCGCCTACCAGAACGCGACCTGGGTCGTCGGCGTCGCCAAGGCGGGTCTGGAGGCCGGCGTCGACCAGATTGGCGGCACCTGCATCATCGCGCCGACCGGCGAGGTGGTGGCGCAGGCGGTGACGGAGGGCGACGAACTGGTCGTGGCCCGCTGCGACATGGATCTCGGCAAGAGCTACAAGGCCTCGACCTTCAACTTCGCCCGGCACCGCGAGCCGCAGGCCTATGGGCTCATCGTCGAGCGCAAGGGCGCGGTCGAGCCGGCGTGATGGCGTTGGGCTTGGCGGTTCAGCGGCAGACGCCTAGTATATCCACCTTGGATATACGGAGGTAGCGATGCCGGCCAAAACCCGAGCGACCACCAAGCTCTTCGTGACCAACCGCAGCCAGGCCGTACGACTGCCGAAGGAACTCGCTTTCCCGCCGGAGGTGACCGAGGTCGAGATCATCAGGCAGGGCTCGGGCGTGTTGATCGTTCCGAAAGGCAAGGCGTGGAGCGATTTCTTCGAACGTGGGCCTCACGTCGACGAGGATTTCATGAGGGACTGGACCGAGCTTCCGGTGGATGAACGCGAACCGCTCTGATGCCGACCTACATGCTCGATACGAATATTTGCATCTACGTGATGAAGGCCACGGCGCTTTCGCCGTTGAAGGATCGTTTCGAGGCGCTGGCCGATGAAATCTGCATTTCGGTCATGACGATCGCGGAACTTCGCTTCGGAGCGGAAAAATCTCTCCGGCGCGAACAAAGCCTGCGGGCGATCGCCGATTTTTCGACCAACCTCGCCGTGTTGCCATTCGACAAGCGAGCAGCCGAGAACTACGGCGGCTTGCGCGCGGAACTCGAGCGTGCCGGCACTCCGTGCGGCTTGCACGACACCCAGATCGGTGCCCATGCCCGCAGCCGGGACCTGATCATCGTCACCAACAATCGCCGGGAGTTCGACCGGATGCCCGGTCTGTGCGTCGAGAACTGGGTTTGAGCCCGGTTCTCGGCCACATCTGTTCGATTATGACTGCCAAGGGGGAACTGCCGAAATGACCCATGATCTCATTCTCAAGGGCGGTCGCGTCATCGACCCCTCGCAGAAGCATGACGGCGTCTGCGACGTCGCCTTCACCGACGGCAAGATCTCCGGCTTCGGCAAGGACCTGAAGGGCGCCAGGGAGATCCGCGACGTCTCCGGCTACATCGTCACGCCCGGCCTGATCGACCTACACACCCATGTCTACTGGGGCGGCACCTCTCTGGGCATCGACGCCGACGAATTCTGCCGGGCCTCGGGCGTCACCACCTCGGTCGACACCGGCTCGGCCGGTCCTGGCAACTGGCCGGGCTTCCGCAAGCACGTCATCGAGAAGAGCCAGGCCCGCATCCTCGCCTATCTCCATGTCAGCCACGCCGGCATCTACGGTTTCGACCACCGCGTCATGGTCGGCGAGAGCCGCGACATGGCGATGATGAACCCGATCGACTGCGCCGAGGTCGCCGACAAGAACCGCGACCTGATCGTCGGCATCAAGGTCCGCGTCGGCCTGCACGCCTCGGGCGATCAGGGCACCGCCCCGCTCAACGTCGCGCTGCAGGTCGCCAACGAGGTCGGCATGCCGCTGATGTGCCATATCGACCATCCGCCGCCCTCCTATGAGGAAGTGGTCAACATGCTGCGGCCCGGCGACGTGCTCACCCACGCCTTCCGGCCCTTCCCGAATGCCCCTTGCACGGCACAGGGCACGGTCAAGCCGGAGGTTCTGGCGGCCCGCAAGCGCGGCGTCATCTTCGACATCGGCCACGGCAAGGGCTCGTTCTCGTTCAAGACGACGCGCGCCATGCTCGCCAACGGCTTCCAGCCGGACGTGATCTCCTCGGACGTGCACAAGCTCTGCATCGACGGGCCGGCCTATGACCAGGTCACGACCATGTCGAAGTTCCTGCTGATGGGAATGAGCCTGAACGACGTCGTCGCCGCCTCGACCGTGAACGCGGCCATGGCGCTGAAGCGCCCGGAATACGGCTCGCTCAAGGTCGGCTCGCTCGGCGACGCGACGATCCTGACGGTGAAGGAAGGCAAGTTCGACTATGCCGACGTCACCGGCGAGCACATGACCGGCGACCGCAAGATCCTCTCCGAGGGCGTCGTACTCAAGGGCGCCTGGTGGCATCCGAAGCGGACGAACAAGTTCAGGAAGGTCGCGGGCTGAGCCAGATCCAGCGTGTCATTCCGGGTTCAAGCCTGCGGCTCGCCCCGGAATGACGAAGGGATGATCTGTTGCAAAGCGTGCTCTGGCGCCCGATGACCGCGACCGACCTTCCGGCTGTTCTGGCGGTCGCAGGCGTCGTGCATCCCGGTTATCCGGAAGGCGAGACCGTCTTCGCCGAGCGGCTGCACCTGTTTCCGCAAGGTTGCCTCGTGCTGGAGGGCGCAGGCGGGCCGATCGGCTATGTCATCGCCCACCCCTGGCAGCGCGCCGCGCCGCCGGCGCTCGACAGCCTGTTGGGCGAACTCCCGTCGCAGGCCGGCTGCTTCTACATCCACGATCTCGCGCTCCTGCCGCAGGCGCGCGGCAGCGGGGCCGGGGGCGTCGTCGTCGTGAGGCTGGCGGAGATCGCGGCCCGTGCCGGGCTGCCTCGTCTCGCGCTGGTCGCGATCGACGGCTCGTCCGGCTTCTGGCGGCGGCAGGGCTTTCGCGCGGTGCATGAGCCTGCCCTTGCGGAGAAGCTCGCCAGCTATGACGATGCCTCCCGCTATATGGAGCGCGTGCTCCATCCAGAAGACGAAACGACCGCAGAGGGACGAACGACACCATGAGCGCCGAGCAGAAACTGAAGGATCTGGGCCTGGAACTGCCCGCGATGGTGGCGCCGATGGCCAATTACGTGCGCTTCAAGAAGGCCGGCGATCTCGTCTTCCTCTCGGGGCAGGGGCCGCGCAATCCCGACGGCTCGATCCCAAACGGCAAGGTCGGCAAGGAGTTCACCACGCAGCAGGCCTATGACTTCGCCAGGAACACGGGCTTAGGCCTGCTCGCGGCGATGAAGGAGGCCGTCGGCTCGCTCGACAAGGTCGAGGTCATCAAGCTGCTCGGCATGGTCAATGCGGTGCCGGACTATGGCGACCAGCCCAAGGTCATCAATGGCTGCTCGGACCTCTTCGTCGCCGTGCTCGGCGAGAACGGGCGACATGCCCGCTCGGCCGTCGGCATGGGGTCGCTACCGGGCAACATGCCGGTCGAGATCGAAGTCATCATCAAGGTCCTGCCGTGATGGCTGCCGACCAAGAAGCCTTGAAGGCCGAGATCGCGCGGACCTATGGCACACCGGCCGTGGTGATCGATCTCGACAAGGTCGAGGCCAACATCGCGCGCCTTCAGGCTGCCTGCGATGCCAAGGGCGTCGCCAACCGCCCCCATATCAAGACGCACAAATCGCCCGAGCTCGCCCGCCTCCAGATCGAGGCCGGCGCGCGCGGCATCACCTGCCAGAAGCTCGGCGAGGCCGAGGTGATGGCCGATGGCGGCATCGACGACATCCTGATCAGCTACAACATCCTCGGCGAGCAGAAGCTCGGCCGGCTCGGCCATCTCCAGCGCCGGGTGCGGATGATCGTGGCGGCCGACAACCCCGTCACCATCGCCGGCCTGCCTCAGGCGGCGGAGATCGCCGGGCGCGACCTCGAGGTCGTCGTCGAATGCGACACCGGCCGCCAGCGCGCCGGCGTCGAGACGCCCGCAGAGGCGGTCGAACTGGCGAAGCTGATCGCGGGCTCGAAGGGGCTGCGCTTCGCCGGCTTCCTGATGTATCCGCCCGAGGATGGCTGGGCGCGCACGCAGATCTTCCTCGACACCGCCACTGCGGGCCTGCGCGAGGCGGGGCTGAAGGCATCGATCGTCTCCACCGGAGGCTCGCCCAACATTCCCCATATCGGCCAGCTCAAGGGCGCGACCGAGCACCGCGCCGGCACCTCGATCTTCAACGACCGCATGCAGGTCGCGGCCGGGGTGGCGAGCCTGGAGGATTGCGCGCTGACCGTCTATGCCACGGTGGTCAGCCGGGCCGGCCCCGAGCGCGGGATCCTCGATTCCGGCTCCAAGACGCTGACGAGTGATTCCGGCGGGCTCGACGGCCACGGGCACATTCTCGAATACCCGGCGGCCCGCATCGCGAAATTCGCCGAGGAACATGGCTTTCTCGATCTCTCGGCGAGCAATGACCGGCCGGGCGTGGGCGAGATCGTCCGAGTGGTGCCCAACCATGTCTGCGTCGTCGTCAACATGGTCGACCGTCTGGTGACCGTACGCGGTGGCAGTCTGGTGGGCGAATTGCCGGTGGCGGCCCGGGGCAAGCTGGTCTGAACGGTCGGAACGGGGGGAGGCGCCAGCCTCTCCCGCGTACCGGGCTATCCCGCGACCTCAGTTCTGGCCGATCTTGCTGCCCTTGATGACCGTATTGGCGCTCGATTTCACGGTGACACGGCCCGACGCGTTGGTGGTGATATCGCGCCCCCGCAGCGTGATGGACCCATCCTTCTTGAGTTCGATCTGGGCGCTGCCGCTCTTCACCGTCGCATCGTCGGCGGCCGTCACCGAGAACCTCTTGCCGGTCGCGATCATCAGGTCTTTCTCGGCCTCGACCGACATCGACTGGGCGCTGGAGAGGCTGAGATCGACCGCCGCCTGAACATGGCACTGCCGGCTGTCGAGCATGATTTCTTGGCCGCTCATCAGCCTGATCCGGGTGCCCGCGCTCACTGTGACGGCGCTCCCGACGGTAGCCTTGAGCTGGCTGCCGGCGACCAGCGAGAGCTCTCCTCCAGCTGTCGCGGACAGCGCCCCGCCCGCGGTGATGGTAATGCCGCCCGGCGCGCTGATCGTAAGCGCCCCGGACGGCGTGGCGGAGATCAGCGCCGTCAGGGCGGCGAGCTGGCTTTCCAGCTTGGCGATCCGGCGTTCGAGCGCAGCATTGTCTGCCATGTCGTCTGCTCCAGCCGTCCCTGATGCCGGACGTTGCGGCAGGTTAGCGCCGTTCGCTGCCGATCAGGAGTCCCCTGAGAAACAGCTCAATCCGGATGACGCGCATTCCAGGCCGCCGCATAGTCGCTGCAGAGGCGGTCGAGTTCGTCGCGGTCGGTCACGCCAGCGGGTCGAGAGCGTGAGGGCGACGCCTGCTGGAAGGGCACATAGCGCTGATGCGCGACGCGCCAGAGCCGGCGCAGCTCGGCCAGCGGATCGACATGGTCGTCGACACGGATGTCGAAGCTCGGAATCGGTTCGCCCGACCAGATCCGGATGGCGGCCGACTGCCGCCCGCGCTTGTCGCCGCCTGCCTTCTCGCCGGCTTCGAGCGCGATCAGCAGCCGCTCGTCGAAGTCCAGTGCGGAGGCCGCGATATAGGCCTTCAACGTCTGCTGAATCACCTCCGGCCCGACCAGCATGTTGCCGGCCACCGAGACCTGCGGCCCGTCGACCGCGCCGCACCAGTCGATGCAGGAGGCGCCGGTGAAGGCGGCGATCTTGCCCTCGCGGTCGATCACATGGAGCTGGCGGTGAGCGCGGCCTTCATCGGCCGCGGTCAGCGTCGCGATGATCTCGACCGCCGAGCGGCCCTCCTGGAGCAGGCGCAGGCCGTCGACGCCGTAGAGCGGATTGACGAAGGCCTGCGTCGCGATGGCACCGATGCGGCCGCCGCCATAGGGCACGCGCGAGCCGACGGCGAAGGCGCAGGTCGAGACGGCGACACCATAGGCGCCGGTGGCGGCGTCGCGGGCGACGATGGACCAGGTCATGCGTTCTTCCTCACCGGCCAGCCGCGTAGGCCTGCATCAGACGCGGCGTCGCGGCCGCGCGCAAGAGACCGTCGGCGCTCTTTTCGGCGGCGGTGAGGCGGCCGATCGTCCAGGCCGGCGCCCGCTCCAGCTTGTGGCCGCGCCGGACCAGGTTGGCGAGCACGCTCTCGCCGATGCTCTCCTCCACCGCCAGATGGCCGAGCTTGGCCTCGCGCGGATAGAAGGTCGAGGGGAAGTGCTGGGTGTGGAACAGCGGCAGGTCGATCGCCTCCTGCAGGTTCAGCCCGTGATGCACCCGGCGCAGGAACAGGCCGAGCTGCCACTGCTCCTGCTGGTCGCCGCCCGGCGTGCCGAAGACGAGGCGCGGCTCGCCGTGCTCGAAGGCGAGCGAGGGCGTCAACGTCGTGCGCGGCCGCTTGAACGGCGCCAGCGCCGAGGGCAGCCCCTCCTCGAGGAAGAAGGCCTGGGCGCGGGCGTTGAGCGGGAAGCCGAGCGCCGGGATCACCGGCGAGGACTGGAACCAGCCGCCCGAGGGGGTGGCGGCGATCATGTTGCCCCATTTGTCGATGACGTCGATATGCACCGTGTCGCCACGCCGCCCGGCCGCCACCATCGCCGCAGTCGTCGGTTCGCCGACGGTCGCGTCGCCCTTGCCGGCCTGTCCGGCATAGCGCACGCCGGCCAGGGCCTGCGCCACCTGCGCCTCGAAGCCGGCGATCAGGCCCGGCCGCAACTCCTGCGAGGCGGTGTCCGTGATCAGGTTGCGGCGGCCGCGGGCATAGTCCTCCGAGAGCAGCGTTGCCAGCGGCACCTGCACGAAATCGGGGTCGCCGTAATAGGCCTCGCGGTCGGCGAAGGCGAGCTTCATCGCCTCGGCGACATGATGCACGAAGGCGGCGCTGTCGGGGCCCATCCCGGCGATGTCGATGCCCTCGAGGATCTTCAGCGTCTGCAGGAAGACGGGACCCTGGCCCCAGGGGCCGATCTTGAAGACCTCCCAGCCGTGATAGGTCACGCTGGCGGGCGTCTCGTAGGTCGGCTGCCAGCGCGCCATGTCGTCGGCGGTGAGCAGGCCCTTGTGGCGGCGTCCGGAGGAATCGATCGCCTCCGTCGTCCGGCAGAAGGAGTCGATCGCCTCGGCGACGAAGCCCTTGTACCAGGCGTCATAGGCGGCCTGGATCTGCTTCTCGCGGCTGCCGCCGGCAGCCTCCGCCTCGCTCAGGATGCGCTTGTAGGTCGCGGCCGCGGCCTTGTTGCGGAACAGCGCCTTGGCCTGCGGCACCTGACCGCCGGGCAGATAGACCTCGCCCGAGGTCGGCCACTCGTTCGTGAACAGGTCGGTCAGCCCGGCGATGGTGTCCGAGACACGCGGCAGCATCGGGTGGCCGTTCTCGAAATAGCCGATCGCCGGCTCGAGCACCTCGCGCAGCGGCAGCAGGCCATGGTCGCGCAGCAGCGTCATCCAGCCGCCGAAGGCGCCGGGCACGACGGCGGCGAGCAGGCCGGAGCCCGGCACCAGATCGAGCCCCAGCGCCTCGAAGGCGTCGATGGTGGCGGCCTCCGGCGCCGTGCCCTGGCCGCAGATCACCTCGACCTTCTTCGTCTTGGCCGAATAGAACACCGCCGGCATCTCGCCGCCGGGACCGACCAGATGCGGCTCGACGACCTGCAGCACGAAGGCGGCCGCGGCGCAGGCGTCGAAGGCGTTGCCGCCCTTCTCCAGCATCGCCATGCCGGTCGCCGTCGCGAGCCAGTGGGTCGAGGTGCAGACACCGAAGGTGCCGAGGATTTCAGGCCGGGTCGTGAACATGCGTGGTATCCAGTGCAGGCGAAATCGGTGCGAGACGGGCGGGCGCGAGCTTAGGGCGAAAAGGCGGGCCCGGCTGCGCCGTCCCGGGCATGAGGGGCGCGCGGTGCAAGCAACTCATCCCTCCTTCGGGTCGAGCACGTCGCGCAGGCCATCGCCGAGCAGGTTGAAGCCGAGCACGGCGAGGAAGATGCAGATGCCCGGCGCCACCGACATCCACGGCGCCTGCTCCATGAAATTCTTGGCGACGTTCAGCATCTGGCCCCAGGACGGAGCAGGGGGCTGCTGGCCGAGCCCGAGGAAGGACAGGGCCGCCTCGAGGATGATCGCCTGCGCCATGAACAGCGTCGACTGGACCACGATCGGCGAGAGGATGTTGGGCAGGATGTGGCGCAGCACGATCCGCAGGTCGCGGGCCCCCACAGCCCTCGCGCCCTCGACGAAGTCCTCAGCCTTGACGCTCAGCACCTGCGCCCGCACCAGCCGCACGAAGACCGGCACGGCTGAGAGGCCGATCGCGATCATCGCATTGATCAGCGAGGGGCCGAGCACGGCCGCAAAGGCGATCGCCAGGATCAGGAAGGGGCAGGCCAGCATCGCCTCGGTGACGCGCGAGATCGCGGCATCGATCCAGCCGCCATACCAGCCCGCCAGCAGCCCGAAGGGAATGCCGATGGCGAGGGCGATCACGACCGAGACGATGCCCGCCAGCAGCGAGGCCTGGGCGCCGAAGAACAGCCGCGAGACCTGGTCGCGCCCCAGCTCGTCCGTCCCGAACCAGTAGAGCTCGGACGGCGGCTTGCGGATGGCGAGGAAGTTGGACTTCAGCGGATCGGCCAGCGGCAGCAGCGGCGCCAGCACGGCCATCAGCACGAAGGCGAGCACGATCGCGCCGCCGATCAGCGCGGAGCGGTTGCGGGAGAGGCGCACCAGCACGCCGGGCCGTGGTCGCAGGGCGAGTTCGGGGGGGGTGGCGAGCGTGTCGGTGGCTGCGGTCGTCATCACTGCGCCCTCAGCCGCGGGTTGACCAGGATGTAGAGAACGTCGGCGAGCAGGTTCATCAGGATGAAGCCGATCGCCGTGCACAGCACCACGCCCTGCACGACGCCGTAGTCGCGATTGAACACCGCATCGACGATGAGCTTGCCGAAGCCGGGAATGGTGAAGACCTGCTCGGTCAGCACCGCTCCCGCCAGCAATTCGCCGAACAGGATCGTCGTCAGCGTGATGATCGGCACCAGCGCATTGCGAAGGGCATGCCGGTTGACGACCGCGTCCTCATCCAGCCCCTTGGCGCGGGCGGTGCGCACATAGTCGGAGCGCAGCACCTCGAGCATCGCCGAGCGCGTGTGCCGCATCAGGAACGCGGCAAGGCCCGAGCCGAGCACGAAGGCCGGCATGATCAGGCGCTCGATCGCGCCGATGGGATCGCTGAAAAAGGGCTCGTAGCCGGAAGCCGGCAGCCACTGCAGCTCCACGGACACCACCAGGATCAGCATGATCCCGAGCCAGAAATTCGGGATCGACAGCCCCGACAGCGCCAGCGCGCTGGTCGAGTAGTCGACAACCGTGTCCTTGCGCCGCGCCGCGAGCACGCCGGCGGGAATGCCGATGGCGATGGCGACGAGGATCGAGGCGATGGCGAGCTGCAGCGTCACCGGCAGCTTCTGCAGGATCAGCCCGAGCACGGGCTCGCCGGTGCGCAGCGAGCGGCCGAAATCGCCCTGCACCACCTGGCCGAGCCAGGCGAAGAACTGGACGATAACGGGATCGTCCATGCGGTAGATCGCGCGCAGCCGCGCGATCACCTCCGGATCGCGTTCCTCGCCGGCGATGACGAGGAACGGATCGCCCGGCAGCGCGCGCTGCAGGGCGAACACGAACAGCGACACCAGGAACAGCGTCGGGATCGCGATCAGCACGCGGCGGCCGATCAGCGAAAGCATGATGCGGCTCGACGCGGTTCCCCTCCCCCTTGTGGGGAGGGGCTAGGGGTGGGGGGCGGAAAGCAGAGGAGATCGGGCTCGATGTCTGGTTGCGGCGCTGATGCGATCAGCTTTGCTCTGCCGCCGGTCACCCGGTCGCTCGCCCCCCATCCCTCTCCCTTCCCCAGGAGGGGGAAGGGAAGCGCGTTTGCCGGCATGGCTCGAGCTGGCTTCAAGAGCGCTTGATCCCCGCCAGCCGGATCATGCCGTCGGGGCTGATCACGAAGCCGCTCATATTGGCGCGCATCGCAAAAAAGACCGTCTGGTTGTAGAGATAGATGATCGGCAACTCGTCCTGCAGGAACTTCTGCGCGGCGTCGTAGCGCTTCTTGCGCTCGGCGACGTCATAGATCGTGCGCGCCTCGTCGAGCAGCCGGTCGACCTCGGCGTTGGAATAGCGCCCGTCGTTCTGGTTGCCCTTGGTGGTGACGAACTGGTGCAGGTTGCCGTCGGGATCGATGCGGCCCGACCAGCCGATGCGGCTCATCTGGAACTTGCCCTGCTGCTGGTCGCGCAGCTGGCTGGCGAATTCCGTCGAGCGGATCTGGATGTCGATGCCGGCTTCGGCCGCCATGGCCTGGATCACCTGGCCGAGCTGAGCGTCGACCGGGTTGTTGGTGACGAAGAGCTCGACCGAGACCTTGCTGTGCCCGGCCTCCTTGAGCAGCGCTTTCGCCTTGGCGACGTCGCGCGCCGGCACCGGGAAGTCGGCGCTGACATAGGGGTTGCCGGGGTTGAAGGGCTGAACGATCGGCTCATAGAGCCCCTCGAAGACGACCTGGCTCAGCACCTTGCGATCGATCGCGAGGGACAGCGCCTGGCGCACCCGCTTGTCCATGCCCATCGGCTGCTTGGCGGCGTCGCCATGGGCGGTGTTGATGGTGATGCCCTGATAGCCGAGATTGGCGACGCTGGTGACCTTGAGGGCTTTGTCTGATTGCGCCGACTTCACGTCGGTGGGCGCCAGCCGCTCCAGCATGTCGAGCTCGCCCGAGCGCAGATTGGCCAGCCGCACCGTGGTGTCGGGGATCGAGCGGTAGAGCACGCGGTCGAAATGGTAGTTCTGCGCTTCCCAGTGCTCCTTGAAGCGCTCGAGCACGATGCGGTCGTTCTGGACGCGCTCGACGAATTTGTAGGGGCCCGAGCAGACCGGCTTCGCGCCGACATCGCCCGCCAGGCTCTTGGGCGCCAGCATCATGCCGGCTCGGTCGGTGAGTTGCGCGAGCAATGTCGCGTCCGTGCGCTTGAGCTTGAGCGCGATCGTGGTGGGGTCGACGACTGTGATGCTGTCGACCGAGGCGAGCTCGGATTTGCGCAGCGACTCGGGCAGGGTGCGGGCGCGTTCGAGATTGGCCTTGGCGGCCGCGGCGTCGAAGGCCTCGCCGTCATGGAACTTGGCGTCGCTGCGCAGCTTCATCGTCAGCGTCAGCCCGTCGGCCGAGAACGACCACTCGGTTGCCAGCCGCGGCACGATCTTCAGATCGGGCGTGATGTCGAGCAGCTTGTCGCAGAGCCCCTTGAAGACGATCCGGCCGACGAAGGTGCGCGCCTTGTGAGGGTCGAGCACGTCGGGGTCTTCCTGCAGGCCGATGCGAAGCGTCGTGGGCGCCTGCGCCAGGGCCGGCAAGGTCGCCAGCGTGAGAACGGTGGCCGAGGCCAGGAGGGTGAGCAGCTTCATCGGATGTCCCCTGTTGTCGTCTGCGGTCATGATCGCCGAAGATCGTTCCGGTTGGTACCAGCCTGATGCAAAATCGCGGCGGCGTCGATGCCGCACCGCGTCATGCTCCAAGGCAGATGCATGCCGTTGCGAGGGATGCCTGCATGCAATTTGGCGGCCAGCCTCGGCCGATGCGGCCGTGTGCCTCATGCGTCGCGCCGGATCGCCTTGACGCCAGCGGGCGGCTACAAAGCGACGCAGACGGAGCCGGCACGAGACCGACGGAGGAACGACGATGCTGCTGGGTGTGATCGCCGACGACATGACGGGCGCGACGGATGTGGCGCTGATGCTGAACCGCAGCGGCATGCGCACGGTCCAGACGATCGGCGTTCCCCGCCCCGGCCAGGCGCTGCCCGAGGCGGACGCCGTCGTCGTCGCGCTGAAGTCGCGCACCAACCCCGTCGCCGAGGCCGTCGCCGATTCACTGGCCGCCTGCGAGGCGCTGCTGGCTGCAGGCGCGCGGCAGATCCTGTTCAAATACTGCTCGACCTTCGACTCCACCGCCCAGGGCAATATCGGTCCCGTCGCCGATGCGCTGGCGCGGCGGCTGGGCGCCGGCCTCGCCATCGTCTGCCCGGCCTTTCCGGCCAATGGCCGCTCGATCTACCAAGGCTATCTCTTCGTCGGCGCCGTGCCGCTTCACGAAAGCTCGATGAAGGACCATCCGCTGACGCCGATGCGGGATTCCAGCCTGATCCGCCTGATGGGCGCGCAGACCACCGCTGCCGTCGGGCTGGTCGATTACGGCACCGTCCTGGCCGGGGCCGAGGTGGTGAAGGCGCGTTTTGCTGCGCTGGCGGCCGATGGCGTGCGCTATGTCGTAACCGATGCGGTCACCAATGCCGACCTGATGGTGCTGGGCGAGGCCGTCGCCGATTACAAGCTGCTGACCGGCGGGTCCGGCATCGCAATGGGCCTGCCGCAGAACTTCCGCCGGGCCGGTCTTCTGCCGGAGCGCGAGATCGCCGCCAGCCTCGCCGCACCGAAGGGCCGCGCCGGCATCATCTCCGGCAGCTGCTCGACGGCGACGCGCGGCCAGATCCGCAACGCGATCGAGGCCGGCTATCCCGCCCTCAAGGTCGATCCGATGGCGCTGGTGTCCGGAGCACAGGATGCCGCCGGTCTCGCCGGCTGGGCGCTGGCGCAGGCCGCGGACACACCCTTCCTGCTCTATTCCAGCGACGATCCGGCCGAGGTCGCCGCGATCCAGGACAAGCTCGGGCGCGAGAAGGCCGGCGAAACCGTGGAGAACGCCTTCGCGAAGACGGCGGCCTTGCTGGCCGAAGGCG
Source organism: Allobosea sp. 12-68-7 (assembly GCA_002279705.1). Classification (GTDB taxonomy): domain Bacteria; phylum Pseudomonadota; class Alphaproteobacteria; order Rhizobiales; family Beijerinckiaceae; genus Allobosea. Next base: position 14,937 of record NCCO01000003.1, on the reverse strand, counting down.
GCGTCTCGCGCCTGCTCGTCGCGGGCGGAGAGACGTCGGGTGCGGTCGTCCAGGGGCTGGGCATCGGCCTCCTCGAAATCGGCCCGGAGATCGACCCCGGCGTGCCCTGGACCCGCGTGGCGCAGGGCCGCGACATGGTGATCGCGCTCAAATCCGGCAATTTCGGCGCGCCCGACTTCTTCCTGAAGGCCTGGGCGCTGCTGCGCTGACTCCGGATTGGCGCGGGCGGGCTTGCACGCGCCGCCCGGCAGGGCATGATGGCCCCCGGGAGGTCCGGAGCGACATGGCGTTTCTCGGCGAATTGCTGACCCATGTTGCCGATCGCGGCCGGGCGCTGATCGGCTTCGAGCGCTTCATGACGCAGCGCAACCGGCCGATCGACCGGCTTTGCGAGGATCTGCTCTCGGGCCGGGGCGAGGCCTCGGGCATGGCGCTGGCGCAGGGCGTTCTGGAAGCCTGGGAACGCCTCGACAAGCCGGGCCGGCGCGCCTTCTTCGCCAGGCTGCAGGAGCGGTTCGGGCCCGATCACGAGCGGCTCGACCGGGCGATCGAGGCCTATCGCAACGAGCCCGGCGCGGCCACGATCTCGGCGCTTCACCTCGCCTCCGAACCCCGCCGGCAGGAGCTGCTGCGGCGCCTCAACCTGGCACCCGGCGGCACCCATGTGCTGGTGCGAATGCGCGAAGCCTTGTTCGAGGCGATGGAGAGCGACCGCGACCTGCTGACCGTCGATGCCGATTTCCGGCATCTCTTCGGCTCCTGGTTCAACCGCGGCTTCCTCGTGCTGCGCCGCATCGACTGGCGTTCGCCGGCGAATGTGCTCGAAAAGATCATCCGCTACGAAGCCGTCCACGAGATCCAGGGTTGGGACGATCTGCGCCGGCGCCTCGAGCCGGCGGACCGCCGCTGCTTCGCCTTCTTCCATCCGCAACTCGTCGACGAGCCGCTGATCTTCGTCGAGGTGGCGCTGACCCGCGCGATCCCGCGCGGCATCGGCGAGGTGCTGAGCGGGGAGCGCGAGGTGCTGCCGGCCTCCGAGGCGACGACGGCGGTGTTCTATTCGATCTCCAACTGCCAGGAGGGCCTGCGCGGCATCTCCTTCGGCAATTTCCTGATCAAGCAGGTCGCCGAGGATCTGAAGCGCGAGCTACCGGGGCTCGAGACCTTCGTCACGCTGTCGCCGGTGCCGGGCTTCGCGCGCTGGCTCGAGGGCCTCGTCGCCGAGCCGGGCGACCTCGGCCTGACGAACGAGGAGCGCTCGGAGCTCGCCCGCCCGGCCGGAGAGACGATCTCCCTCGACGAGGCGACCCGGTTGCGCCGCGACAAGCTGCTCGGCCAGATGATGGCGCACTACATGCTGCGGGCGCGAACGGCGTCGGGGCGCGTGATCGACCCGGTCGCGCGTTTCCACCTCGGCAACGGGGCGCGGCTGGAGCGCATCAATGTTGGCGGCAACCTGTCGGCACGGGGCCTGCGCGAGTCGCATGGCGTGATGGTCAACTATCGCTACGAGCTCGATGACATCGAGACCAATCATGAGGCCTTCGCCACCCGCAACACGGTCGTCGCCTCCGGCGCCGTTCGCAAGCTGTTGCGGCCCGCCGCGAGTTGACCCGCGACGCACGTGACGCCAATGGGAGAACGGTCCCGTCCCGAGGGGCCGCATAACGCGACGGCTATGCCTGAAAGGACCCTGATCATGGGCAACCACCTGTTCGACCTGGTCAGGTCTCGGATGCCGGCGCCGGACGCTCCCTTCGCCCTCCTCGATGACGGCCGACGCCATGCCTATGCCGACATGGTCGATGTCTCCAGCCGCTTCGCCAATGCGCTGGTCTCGCTCGGGGTGCAGCCTGGAGACCGGGTCGCCGTCCAGGTCGAGAAGAGCGTCGAGGCGCTGATGCTCTATCTCGGAGCCGTGCGCGCGGGCGCGATCTTCCTTCCACTCAACACGGCCTACACCCCGGCCGAGATCGAGTATTTCCTCGGTGACGCGCAGCCCGCCGTTTTCGTCTGCGATCCCGCGAAGGCGCAGGCCCTGAAGCCCTATGCCGACATGGCCGATGCGAAGCTCGAGACGCTCGGCGTCTGGCGCTCGCCGGACGTCTCCGCCGGCACGCTCTCCGACAAGGCGCTCGCCGCCTCGACCGCGTTTACGGACGTCGCGCGCGGTGCGGACGATCTCGCCGCGATCCTCTACACGTCGGGTACCACGGGGCGCTCCAAGGGCGCGATGCTCAGCCACGACAACCTCGCTTCCAACGCGCTGGCGCTGGTCGATTACTGGCGCTTCACCAAGGACGACGTGCTGCTTCACGCGCTGCCGATCTTCCACACGCACGGCCTCTTCGTCGCGACCAACTGCGTGCTGTTCTCCGGCGCCTCGATGATCCTGCTGCCGAAATTCGATCCGGATCAGGTCTTCAAGCATTTGCCGCACGCGACCTGCATGATGGGGGTGCCGACCTTCTATGTCCGGTTGCTGCAGGAGGCCCGCCTGACGACGGAGGCGACGAAGCACATGCGCCTCTTCGTCTCCGGCTCGGCACCGCTGCTGGCCGAGACCCATCGCGAATGGCGCGAGCGGACCGGCCACGCGATCCTCGAGCGCTACGGCATGACCGAGACCAACATGAACACCTCCAACCCCTATGAGGGCGAGCGGGTGGCGGGCACGGTCGGCTTCCCTCTGCCGGGCGTGTCGGCCCGCGTCGTCGATCCCGAGACGGGCAAGGAACTGGCTGCCGACGAGATCGGCATGATCGAGGTCAAGGGCCCCAATGTCTTCAAGGGCTACTGGCGCAACCCCGAGAAGACTGCGGCCGAGTTCAAGCCGGACGGCTTCTTCATCACCGGCGATCTCGGCAAGATCGACGCGGCCGGCTACGTCCACATCGTCGGGCGCGGCAAGGACCTCATCATCACCGGCGGCTACAACGTCTATCCCAAGGAGGTCGAGACCGAGATCGACGAGATGCCGGGCGTGATCGAGAGCGCCGTGATTGGCTGCCCGCATGCCGATTTCGGGGAGGGCGTCACCGCCGTGGTGGTGGTCAAGCCCGGCGCGACCGTCACCGCCGCCTCGATCGCGCAGACGCTCGAACAGCGCCTCGCCAAGTTCAAGCTGCCCAAGCAGGTTTTCATCGTCGACGACCTGCCACGCAACACCATGGGCAAGGTCCAGAAGAACCTGCTGCGCGAGCAGTACAAGGACATCTATGCACCCAACGCCAAGGCGGGCGCGTAGGACAATCAGACCTCCGTGATTCCCCTTGTCGAGGGATACGGCATTGCCTTAGCATCGATAGATGCAGACCGTGCTGCTGACCTCGGTCTTTGAACGGCAAGCCAAGACGGCCGGTCTGGGCGAGGACGAGATTCAGGACATCGCGGTCGCGATTGCCAGCAATCCTCTTGGGGGTGACCTGATGGTCGGGACGGGCGGCGCGCGCAAGCTGCGTCATGCCGGCCGGGGTGGAGGAAAGAGCGGCGGCTACCGCACGATCCACTACTTCGGCGGCGACGACGTTCCGATCTTCCTTCTGGCACTGATCGACAAGGGCAAGCGGGCCAATCTGAGCCAGGCCGAGCGCAATGACCTCGCCCGGACACTGCCGAAAATCGCCGATGCCTATCGGCAGGCGACCAAGTCAGGAGAGCGTTGAGATGCCGACATTCGGACAGGACCTCGTCGCGAGCGCGACCGAAGCGGTGGCGATCGCGCGAGGCGACAAGGAGCCCGCCAAGACAATCACCGTCGAGACGGTCGATGTCGCGGCCATTCGCAAGAAGCTGGGCCTCTCCCAGGAGGCCTTTGCCCGCAAGTTCGGCCTGAGCCCGGCGACCTTGCGCGACTGGGAACAGGGACGTCGCAGCCTGGACAGGACCGCCCGCGCGCTGCTCAAGGTCATCGACCACGCTCCCGACACCGTCGAGCGAGCGCAGAAGGTCGCTTGACACGGGCCCGGCCTGCAGCGGCCACAGGCGAGTTTTCAGCGGCTAGCCGGCCCCCTTGTGCAGCCGCTCCAGCGGAAACCGCGCCACATCGGCCAGCAACTCGACGAACCCCTTCGCCTGGAAGGCTGCCGTCGCCTTGCCTTTCTCGACTGTAGCGAGCGAGGCATCGCCCGCGGCGCCGGAAGGGTGGACGTCCTGCGCCATCCAGGCCATCGCATGCAGGCCCGTGGGGCGCAGCCAGGCATAGCCTTCCGCCGCCATCTCGACCGTCAGCGGGTTGAACGTGGCCGCCTGGCCCATATCGACCAGGTCTGGCCTGAAATGGAGCATCAGCGAGGTCTCGATGTCGCCGGCATGGATGCCATGGTTGGCGTCGAGTTCGGCGAAGAGGCCCGGCGGCAGGCCGAAGGCGCGCCAGGCCGTCGTCACCGCCAGCATGCCGTGGCGCACGCGCAGCTCCCGCGCCACGACCTTCATCGGGTCGATGTTGCCGCCATGCGAGGTCAGGATCACCAGCTTGCGCAGGCCCGCGCGCTTCACACTCTCGCCGATCTCGATCCAGCTCTGCGTCGCGCTCTCCCAGGAGAGCGTCAGCGTCCCCGGCGAATGCAGGTGCTCGTTCGACTTGCAGATCGCCAGCGTCGGCAGCACGAGCACGTCGAGCCCGGCCGGCACCAGCGGCATCGCTTCCGCGAGCATCGCGTTCATGATCGTGGTGTCGACCGACACCGGCAGATGCGGCCCATGCTGCTCGATCGCCGCCAGCGGCAGCACCGCAACGGTGCCCTCCGCCGAAAGCCGGGCGAAATCAGTGGTCTTCAGATCGCCCCAGAAGCGCGCGCCCATCGTCTCTTCGTCTCCATTCGCGTGACCCGCACACTCTAGCCCGCCCGCGCGGAAAAGGCAGGCGCGATCACCTGTGGGCAATGGCCGCCGGCGGCTCCATGACGCAGTGTCGCGGTTCCTGCCGAAGCCCTGCCATGGCATACAGTTTGCTGGCGCGCAGCCAAGGCGTTCAGCCGAGGATTATCAGGGGAGGTCACAGGGATGACGATGACGAAGTACCGCCTGACGCGCCGTGGTGCGCTCGGCTTGATCGGTGGGGCGGCGCTGGTCGCCGTGCCCGGAGCGCGGGTGAGCGCGCAGACGCTCGACAAGGTGTCCTACCAGACCAACTGGCGCGCCCAGGCGGAGCATGGCGGCTTCTACCTCGCTGCCGCCAACGGCATCTACAAGAAGTACGGCATCGACGCCGAGATCCGCCCCGGCGGCCCGCAGCAGAACCCCTCGCAGCTCCTGCTCGGCGGCCGCGTCGACATGATCATGTCGAACTCCTTCGAGGCGATCCGCTATGCGCAGGAGAACATTCCCTTCCTCTGCATCGCCTCGATCTTCCAGAAGGACCCGCAGGTCATCATCTCGCATCCGGGCGTCGGAAACGACTCGCTCGCCGCGCTGAAGGGCAAGCCGATCCTGGTCGGCGCCGCCGGCCGCACCAGCTACTGGCCCTTCCTGAAGGCGAAGTTCGGCTACACCGACGAGCAGATCCGGCCCTACACCTTCAACATGGACAAGACGATCTCGCAGCAGGGCTTCCTGTCGTCCGAGCCCTTCGCCATCCAGAAGCAGGGCGGTGTCACGCCGGTTGTGCATCTCATCGCCGATGCCGGCTTCGAGAACTACAACACGACGATCAACATCTCCCGCAAGATGGTCGACGAGAAGAAGGACCTGGTCCAGCGCTTCGTCACCGCCTCGCTCGAAGGCTGGGCCGCCTACATGAAGGGGCAGGACGTCGGCGCCGCCAATGCGCAGATCCTGAAGGACAACCCCGATATGGATCAGGAGAAGATCAACTATGCGGTCAAGGTGATGAACGAGAAGGGCATCGTGCTCTCGGGCGACGCGCTGACGCTCGGCATCGGCGCCATGACCGATGCGCGCTGGGCGAGCTTCTACAAGACGATGACGGAAGCGGGCGTCTTCCCCGCCGGCATCGACCTGAAGAAGGCCTACAGCCTGGAGTTCATCAACAAGGGCGTCGGCAAGGCGTAAACGTGCTCCCTCGCTGCCGTCATCCCGGACAAGCCGCGTAGCGGCGCCGATCCGGGATCCATCGTAGAGTTCGACGCCCTTCGATGGATCCCGGGGCAAGCCCGGGATGACGTCGCGGTTGGTGCGCCCAGCACAATCAACGGATCATCAGGCTTTGGACACGGCCTCTCTGAGCACTCCCCATGCCGTTCGCCCGGAGGGTCGCAAGCCTCTGGTCTGCGTGCGCCATGTCTCCAAGCAGTTCGGCAACGGGACGCTCGCCGTACGCGACGTCAATCTGAGCTTGGGGGAGGGCGAGTTCGTCAGCCTGCTCGGCCCCTCCGGTTGCGGGAAGTCGACGCTGCTGCGGATGATCGCGGGCCTCGGCGCGCCCTCCAGCGGGACGATCGAGTGGCCGACCACGGTTCATGACGCGTCGGGCGAGCCGCAGCGGGATCTCGGCTTCGTCTTCCAGGACCCGACGCTGATGCCCTGGGCGACGGCACTCGCCAATGTCATGATGCCGCTGACCCTGAAGGGGGTGCGCACGAGTGAGGCGCGCGAGCGGGCGGCGGCGATGCTGGCGCTGGTCGGCCTCTCCGGCTTCGAGAAGTCCTATCCCCGCGAACTCTCCGGCGGCATGAAGATGCGGGTCTCGATCGCGCGCGGGCTGGTGCTGCGGCCGAAGATCCTGCTGATGGACGAGCCCTTCGCCGCGCTCGACGAGATCACCCGCCACCGCCTCAACGACGATCTGCTCGAACTGTGGTGGAAGGAGAAGTTCACCGCGGTCTTCGTCACCCATTCGGTGTTCGAATCCGTCTATCTCTCGAAGCGCATCGTGGTGATGGCGGCGAGGCCCGGCCGCGTCATGGCCGATCTCGACGTCGACGCGCCCTATCCGCGCGACGACCTCTTCCGCACCTCGCCGGAATACGCCCATCTCTGCCGGGTGGTCTCGGGCAAGCTCAAGGAGGCGATCGGCTCATGAGCATGCATGCAAGCCGTCATTGCGAGCGAAGCGAAGCAATCCAGCTGTTTCGCTCGACGTCCCCCGGATTGCTTCGTCGCGGCGCTCCTCGCAATGACGGGGAGCGCCGTCGATGACCGCATCGGTTGAAACTCACACCAGCCATGGCGGCACCGACTCCGACGCGCGCCCGGTCTTCGTCACCGAGCCGCGCCTGCTGGGCCTGCCGGCCAGCGCCTGGCCGCGCATTCTCGCGCCGATCGCGATCGGCGTGTTCTCGCTGGCGCTCTGGGAGTTCGCGGTCCGCTGGAACGGCATCCCCGCCTATATCCTGCCCGGCCCGCTCCTGATCGGCCAGACCCTCGTGTCCGATTGGGCGACGCTGTCGGGCTCGCTCTGGATCACGCTGAAGATCACCTTCATGGCGCTCGCCGCGGCGGTCATCGTCGGCGTCACGCTCGCCGTGCTGTTCACACAGTCGAAATGGCTGGAGATGTCGCTCCTGCCCTATGCGGTGATCCTGCAGGTGACGCCGATCGTCGCGATCGCACCACTGATCATCATCTGGGCCGGGGACATCAATCTCGCGCTGCTGATCTGCGCCTGGATCGTCGCCTTCTTCCCGATCCTGTCGAACACGATCCTCGGGCTGAATTCGGCCGACCACAACCTCGTCAACCTGTTCCAGCTCTATGGCGCGAGCCGCTGGCAGACGATGCGCTATCTCAAGCTGCCGGCCGCCTTGCCCTATTTTCTGGCCGGCCTGAAGATCTCAGGCGGGCTCGCGCTGATCGGCGCGGTCGTCGCGGAGTTCGTCGCCGGAACTGGCGGCAGTGCCTCGGGGCTGGCCTATCGCATCCTCGAGGCCGGCTACCAGCTCAAGATCCCGCGCGTCTTTGCCGCCTTGCTGATGATCTCGCTTTCGGGCATCGCGATCTTCCTTTGCACGAGCTGGATTTCGCACATGCTGCTGCGGCGCTGGCACGAGAGCGCCCTGAAGCGGGAGAACTGAGATGAGCGCACTGCCCGAACGCCAGCCGAGGCCCGAGCGGGCCTCGCGCTACGACATCGCCGCGCTGAAGGAGGATCTCGCCGGCATCGCGCTGATCGACGAGACGCAGATCGTCCGCAAGCGCTCACGCGACTTCTTCTGGTACTCGCCGATCCTGAACCAGCAGCTGGCGGACAAGTCCGCCGACATCATCGCCACGCCCCGAGACGAGGCGGAGGTGGTGCGGATCGCGGCCGCCTGCGCGCGCCGGCGGATCCCGCTGACGGTTCGCGCCGCGGGAACCGGCAATTACGGCCAGGCCGTGCCGCTCGAGGGCGGCGTCCTGCTCGACATCACCGGCCTGACCGGCATCGAACGGCAGGAGCCCGGCATCGCCCGCATCGCCGCCGGCGCCCGCATGCTGGATGTCGACATCGCGCTGCGCGAAACCGGCTTCGAGCAGCGGATGCACCCCTCGACCAAGCGCAGCGCGACCGTCGGCGGTTTCGTCGCGGGCGGTTCGGGCGGGGTCGGCTCGGTGACCTATGGCGGCCTGCGGGAGCCTGGCAACATCCTGGCGGCGCGCATCGTCACGGTGGAGGAAGAGCCGCGCATCATCGAATTGCGCGACGACGCCGCCCAGAAGGTCAACCGCGCCTATGGCACGACCGGCATCATCACGGCCCTGGAAATGCCGCTGGCACCGGCCTGGCCCTGGATCGACGTCATCGTCGCCTTCGACAGCTACATGGACGCCTTCGAGACCGGCTACGAGGTCGCGCTCGCGGACGGCATCGTCAAGAAGCTGGTGACGCCGATCTCGTCGGTGATCACCCCCTATTTCGGGGCGCTCAAGGCCCACTGCCCGGAAGGCAAGAGCATCCTGATCTGCATGATCGCCGAGGGCTCGCTCGGCCCGTTCAAGGCCATCGTCGGAAAGCGCGGCGCGGTGACCTACGAGGCGCCCTCCGAGGAAGGGCCGGGCACGGTGCCGCTGTACGAATACACCTGGAACCACACCACGTTGCAGTGGCTGAAGAGCGACCGCTCCATCACCTATCTGCAATGCCTCTTCCCCCATGACCGGCTGGTCGAGAGCGCGCGCGAGACGATCGCCGCCTTCGGCGACGAACTGCTGCCGCATCACGAGTTCATCCGCTTCGGTGGAAAGGTGACCGCGAGCGCGCTGCCGATCCTGCGCTACTCGACCCCGGAGCGCCTGAACGCGGTCATCGCCCAGCACGAGGCGTCCGGCGTCTTCATCGCCAATCCCCATGTCGTCTCGCTGGAGGAGGGCAGCCGGCACAAGCGGGCCGATGCCGACCAACTCGGCTTCAAGAGCGAGGTCGACCCACAGGGCCTGCTGAACCCGGGCAAGATGGCGAGCTTCGTGCCCGCCGGTCAGGCGAAATAGGCGAGCTTCCGCGAGGCCGGCATCGCGTCAATCTCGCGCAGGCCTGCTTCCGAGCCGCTCGCAAGCGCCGCGGGGGCAGGCGCTGACGACGGGCCATGCCGCTCGTCGAGAAGCCCGAGCGACAAGGGCTCGGACGTCGAGGCCGGGTCGTAAGTCACGTCCGGCTCGTCGAACACGACGTCGTCGTCGGGTTCCAGAGCGGAGCCGATCCGGGGCTCGCTGCCGAGCAGGCCGGTGGCCGCCGCCCCGCTGGCGACGGGCGCCACGGGCTCGTCGTCGATCTCGATGATCTCGATGCTGCCGCGTTTGGCATAGGGCGCGGCAGCATCGAGATTATCGAGATCGAGCACGTGCGGAAGCGGTGAGATGAAGGGCTCGCTCGGCGCAGATGCGGACGACAGGCCGGAGACGGCGCGCAGGCTGCTGTCCAGCATGGCGATCGTGTCGGCGATCTTGTCGATCTGCTGCACCGTTCCATCGACGATGGCCGTCGCGGTGGCGATCTCGGCGGCGTGCTGGTCGAGCCTGTCGCACAGGCCTTCGCCTGCACCGGCCTCGCGCAGATTCCAGGCGACTTCCTGGATGCTCTCGGTGGCCTGCAAAATGGTGCCGGCGACCGCTTCGATGCGGGCGGCGAGGCCGGAGGCGCGATCCTCGGCCCGGCCGCTGATCCGCTCCAGATCGATGCACAGATCGGCGATCAGCGCCGTGGCCTCCGCGATGTCGGACTCGGCCATCGGCTGAGCGGCCGGGGTCGCGACGACCCTCTCGATTCGATGGATGGCTCCGAGGATCTGCTGCGTGTCGGCATGGCGGTTGCGGCGGGCAAACTCCGCCATGAACCAGCGGCCGCGAGCCGTTTCCATCACGGCGGCTTCGATCGCCTCGTAGTCCGTCTCGCTCAGCGGCGTCAGCGACCGTGCTTCGCTCATGACCGATCTGCTTTGTGAGGCCCACGCGAATCAAGAAACGGCGGCAGACCTGATGCACCCTGACGTTACCTGCCATCGGATTGGTTAACGATTGGTTTCCCAAACGGCAGCGACGGGTCGGGCGGCGCGATGCTCGCGGCCCGGCATGATCCGCCGCCGCTGTTGCATCCGCGCCCTTGCCAAGGCCAATCGGCGCGGCGATACAGGCCACAGGGGTGAGGCCGGCGCCTTCGAGGGTGTCGCGGATTGATGAAGGACATCGTCGATCGCGGGCGAGGACATCACGCACACCATGGCGATCCCTGATACGGCCGAACCCCAGGCGGTCTTCCGCGACGATGCCGGGACCCTTGCCGTGACGCTGGCCGGGTCCTGGAGCGCTGATCGCGCACCGCGAATCGAGACCCTCGTCAAGGAGATCGCCGAGCGCGTCAGCCGGTCGGCGCGGGCGCGGCTGGATCTCTCGGCCGTGGAGCGGCTCGATACGCTCGGCGCCTATGTGCTGAACCGCGTCAAGCACGACCGCGAAAGCGCAGGCGCCGCCGTCGAGATCGTCAGCAAGCGACCCGAACACGGCGTGCTGCTGGCCGAGATCGCGATTCACGATCGCGAGCAGCCCGTCTCCAGGCGTCAGTTCCGGATCGTCGACATCCTCGTCAGGATCGGCGCGGCCGTCGTGCGGTTCGGTCGCGACATGGTGGCAGGGTCGATGTTCCTCGGCGAGGTCGTCGTCGCCTCCGCCAGCGTCGTGCTGGGGCCGCGCAAGTTCCGCGGGCCCTCGATGGTCAACCAGATCGAACTGATCGCCTTCAACGGCGCGCCGATCATCATGCTGATCTCGTTTCTCGTCGGCTGCATCGTCGCCCAGCAGGGCATTTTCCAGCTGCAGCAATTCGGCGCGACCGCCTTCGTGGTAAACCTGACGGGCATCCTGATCCTGCGCGAACTGGCGGTGCTGCTGACCTCGATCATGATCGCCGGTCGCTCCGGCTCGGCGATCACAGCCGAGATCGGTTCGATGAAGATGCGCGAGGAAATCGACGCGCTGCGGGTGATGGGGCTCGATCCGATCGAGGTCCTCGTCGTCCCGCGAATTCTGGCTCTGGTCGTCTCGCTGCCGATCCTGACCTTCATCTCCGCGATGTCGGGGCTGACGGGCGCCGCGCTGGTCTCCTGGCTCTATGGCGGCATCGGGATCGACACCTTCCTGGCCAGACTGCAGTCCGTCATCACCTGGAAGCACTTCTTCGTCGGCCTGGTGAAGGCGCCGTTCATGGCCTTCGTTATAGGGCTGATCGCCTCGATGGAGGGGCTGGCGGTCAAGGGCTCGGCCGAGTCGCTCGGCCGCCAGGTCACCGCCTCGGTGGTGAAGGCGATCTTCATGGTGATCGTCGTCGATGCGCTTTTCGCCATGTTCTTCTCATCCATCGCCATGTGAGGCCCGTATCCCGACCATGAGCGAGCAGGGGATCGACCAGACAGACACGGCGTTTCGGCACGCCGAACCGTCGCGGGACGCCGCCGCCGGCGCGGCGGGCGAGGTCGTCATCCGCGTGCGCGACCTCAAGGTCGCCTTCGGCGAGAAGGTGATCATGGACGGGCTCGATCTCGATGTGATGCGCGGTGAGATCCTCGGCTTCGTCGGCGGCTCGGGGCAGGGCAAGTCGGTGCTGACCCGCACGATCCTCGGGCTCGTGGAGAAGGCGCGCGGGACGATCGAGGTCTTCGGCGAGGACGTCGACACGCTCAGCACCATTCAGCGCCGCGCTCTCGAGCGCCGCTTCGGGGTGATGTTCCAGCAGGGCGCGCTGTTCTCGGCGCTCAGCGTCAAGCAGAACATCCAGCTGCCGATGCGCGAATATCTGGAGCTGTCGCCGGCTCTCCTCGACGACATGGCGATGGTCAAGCTCGATCTCGTCGGCTTGCCTCCGGACGCGGCCGACAAGTCGCCCTCGGAACTGTCGGGCGGCATGATCAAGCGCGCCGCGCTGGCCCGCGCGCTCGCGCTCGACCCCGACATCGTCTTCCTCGACGAACCGACCTCGGGCCTCGACCCGATCGGGGCGGCCGAGTTCGACGATCTCATCGTCACGCTGAAGCAGACTTTGGGGCTAACCGTGTTCATGGTAACCCACGATCTCGACAGTCTCTATTCCGCCTGCGATCGAATCGGCGCCCTGGCGGACAAGCGCGTCATCGCCGTCGGCCCTCTGGCCACGATGCTGGCATCCGACCATCCATGGCTCAAAGCCTATTTCGGCGGTGAGCGGGCCAGGGCCCGCATGCCGTCGGAGCACCGGGAACACGCAGTCTAGCCCATGGAATCACGTGCAAACTATGCGCTCGTCGGGTTGTTCACGCTGGCGGTCCTCGCTGCGGTGTTCGGCTTCGTCTACTGGTTCAACAGCGGCAATGCCGGCGGCCGGCAGGACGTGCGCGTCATCTTCAGCGGCACGGTGACCGGTCTCGGCCGCGGCTCCAACGTGCTGTTCAACGGCCTGCGCGTCGGCGAGGTCACGCGCATCGAGCTGCAGCCCAACGATCCCAGCCGCATCAACTCGGTGATTTCCGTCGACGCGAACACGCCCCTGCGCGTGGACACGCGGGCGCGGTTGGAGACGGTCGGGCTCGCGACCGGCATCGTCGCCGTCCAGCTCGTCGGCGGCGACCCGAAGTCGCTGCCGCTCAAGCCGCCGGAAGGGCAGACCCTGCCGGTCATCGTCGCCGACCGCTCCGAGTTGCAGGACATCGTCGAGACCGTGCGCAACATCGCCGCCAAGGCGGACGCCACGCTCAGCGGCCTCAACAATCTCGTGAAGGACAATGCCGGCTCGATCGGCAACACGGTCAGGAACGTCGAGCGCTTCTCGGCCGCGCTCGGGGACAATGCCGATGGCGTCGACAAGCTGATGAAGAGCTTCGGCACCATCGCCGAGACGATCGCACCCTTGTCCGAGAAGCTCGGCGTCCTCAGCCAGGAGCTCACCGACATCGTCCGCTCGGTCGACCAGAAGAAGGTCACCGAGATCATCGGCAATATCGACCGGTTCACCGCGGCACTCGGCGGCTCCAGCGAGGATGTGGGCAAGGCGGTCAAGGACGTGGCCTCGATCACCAGCAAGTTGAACACGGCCGCCGACCAGGTCGAGGGCGTCCTGAAGAGCGCCCAGGCCTTCCTCAATACCGCCGCGGGCAAGGACGGACGCAGCACCTTCACCGAGATCAGCGACGCCGCCAAGTCGATCCGCGTGCTGGCCGACAACCTCGACAAGCGCACGGCCGAGATCACCAGCGGCATCAGCCGCTTCACCGGGCCGGGGCTGCGCGACATCGAGGCGCTGGCCAGCGATGGCCGTCGCACGCTGACGGACCTGAATCGCACCCTGCGGAGTTTGGAGCGTAACCCGCAGCAGTTCATCTTCGGCGGCAAGCCCCCGCTCCCGCAATATGGTGGATCCCGCTAGACCCATGTCGATCCCGCTTCCGCCTTCGCCCCTTATGCTCGGCCGCCTGCCTGCCGCGGCGCTCACGCTCACGGCGGCCTTGCTGCTGGCGGGATGTGGCGGTGGCACTGCCCCCACGACCTTCGACCTGACGGCGCCGCGCGATTTCGGGCGCGTCGGCGCTTCGCGCGCCACTCTGGTGGTGCAGGAGCCGACGACGGTCCAGGCGCTCGATTCCGACCGCGTCATCGTCCGCGATTCCAGCGGCGCGCTGTCCTTCGTCGGGGGCGCGCAATGGGCCGACCGCGTGCCCAAGCTGGTCCAGGTGCGCCTGATCCAGACCTTCGAGAACGCCGGGCGCGTCGGCTCGGTCGCCCGCCCGGGCGACCGCATCACGCCCGAGGCGCAACTGCTCACCGACATCCGCAGCTTCAACATCGACGCCGCCAGCGGCACCGCCGTCGTGGAAATCACGGCCAAGCTGGTTGGCGACCGGACCGGCGAGGTCCGCCGCGCCCGGCTCTTCACCGCCCGCGTTCCGGCCGGGGCGGTCGACGGTCCCGCAGCCGCCCAGGCGCTCGACCGCGCCCTGTCGCAGGTCCTGATCGAGATCGTGCGCTGGGCGCGCTGAGGCGCCGCACCAGCCACTGCAGCCACTCTTAGGCCATGGGGCCGGCAAGCTCCGGCCCTCCGCCCCGTCGATCGTCAGAGGCGATCGGAATCGGCGCTCCGACGTCCGATGAAAAACGACCGCCCCGAAAGAGCGGCCTTTTCCGTGCCTGGTCGAATTGGGCGCTTACTCGAAGCGCCCGCTCGCATGGGCGAGCATCGTGTAGACCTTGCCCGTCTCCGAGGTCAGGTAGGTCTTGGCCACCATCGAGTCGCGGTCGTCCTTGGCGGCCTCCGCCAGCAGGCGCTCGAACTCGTCGATATAGCGGTCGACCGTCTCCTTGAACTCGGCGTCGCGGCGGTATTTGCGACGGATCTCGTCGAAGGTCTGCTGGCCCTGCAGCGTGTAGAGGCGCCGCGTGAAGACGTTGCGCTCGCCGCGCTTGTAGCGGTCCCACAGCTCCACGGCGGCGTCATGATCGATCATCCGGGCGATGTCGACCGAGAGCGAGTCGACGAACGCCTCGATCAGGTCCTTCTTGTTGCGGAGCGAGGGGCTGGCGTCGACGGCACGCGTGATGGTGGCG
>NCCO01000273.1 GCA_002279705.1 Allobosea sp. 12-68-7 | reverse complement strand
GTCTACCGCCGGGCGGGGAGCTTCTTCTCGGATTCGGCGCTGTCGGCCCTCGGCGTGCCCGCCGATGCGCGCGAGCAGGCGCTGCTCGCCGCCTTCCCCGGCGCGGTCCGGCCCGACATCCTCGCCGGAACCTGGACGCCGGCGGCGACGGACGGGTCGGGACGCGACCGCGAGCAGGCGCGCCGCGCGCTCGATCTGCTCAACAAGGCCGGCTTCGGCCTGGTCGACGGCGTGCTGCGGAGCATGAAGGGGGGCGACGCGCTCGCCTTCGAGATCACCGTCACCAACCGGCCGCAGGAGCGGCTGGCCCTGAACTATGCGCAATCCCTGGCCAGGCTCGGGATCCGCGTCGAGGTCCGGCTGATCGACGACGTGCAGTACTGGCGGCGGCTCTCCGCCTTCGATTTCGACATGATCCAGTGGACCTGGCCCGTCTCCGCCTCGCCGGGCAACGAGCAGATCGGCCGCTGGGGCGCGGCCAATGCCAGCCGCAAGGGCTCGCTGAACTATGCCGGCGTCACCGCGCCGGCGATCGATGCGACGCTGCAGGCCCTGCTCGCCGCCCGCGAGCGGGAGGATTTCGTGGCCGCGGCGCGCACGCTCGACCGGCTGCTGCTGTCTGGCTTCTATGTCGTGCCGCTCTACTATCTGCCGGACACCTGGATCGCCCATGGGCGCGACATCGTGCTGCCGGCCCGCAAGCCGCGCTATTTCCTGTCCACCGAAGTGCTGGCCCGCCGCCCCGCGGCGCCCGCGCCCGCGAACTGAGAGACCTCGCCGATGCGGGCCGGACCGGACGAAGCCGCCTCCCTCCTCGACGGCCTGCATTTCGACACCCTGCTCCAGGCCCTGGCGGCCGGCCGCGGCTATGAGCCGGCGCTGCGCGATCCGCCGGGTCGTCAGGGCTGGAGCGATGCGATCCCCGGTTCCCAGAGCTTCGGACAGCTCCATGGCAGCGCCGACAGGCTCGCCCGGCTGCTCGCGGTCAACCGCGCCCCGCCCGGCGCGCGCGTCGCGATCCTGGCGCCGCTCGGGCCGGAGGCGATCGTCTCCGTGCTCGCCTGCCTGCGCGCGGGCCTCTCGCCCATGCTGATGCCGATGCATGGCAACGAGCTGGAGCTGCTGCGGCTGATCGAGGCCGCCGATGCCGTCATGGCGCTCGGCGTCTCCCGGGTCGGCCCGCTGCGGCCGCTGCTGATGCTGCGCGAGCTCGCGGTGCGCGCCTTCGGGACACGCTTCGTCGGCGGCTTCGGCACCGACATCCCCGACGGCATCGCGCCGCTCGACCGGCTGATGGACAGCGCCACCCTGCACCCGCTGCCGGACTTCGACCAGCGCGCGCCCCTCCAGGTCGTCGACGCCATGACGCTGGCCGGCCCCCTCACCGTCACCGAGCGCGACGTGCTCGCCCGCGCGCTCGAAATCTCGCGCCTGCTCAAGCCGATGGACTCCTCGCGGATCGTGACGACGCTGGTCGGCGGCGATCTCGCGGCGCTGGCGAGCGGCCCGGCCATGGCGATGCTGACCGGCGTCGAACTGCTGACGCTCGGGCTGTTCAGCCTCGGCGACCTCCAGGCCTGCCTCGCCGGCGGGCGCAACGTTCATCTCGTGCTGCCGGGAACGATGGAGGCGGCGCTCGCCCATTCGCGCCTGGCGAGCCACCCGGCGCTGGCGAGCCTCGTCTTCGTGCAGCGCCCAGCCGGGCAGCGCAGCCTGCCGGCCGTCGACCGCGCCGACATCGCGATCGTCGACATCGACGTGACGACCGCCGCCGAGATCACGGTGAGCCGGCGGTCGTAACCGCCGAGACGGCGTCGTCATGGCGAGGAGCAAAGCGACGAAGCAATCTAGGGGGACGTCGAGCGGGCCGGCTGGATTGCTTCGCTGCGCTCGCAATGACGGTGGAGGCTCACGCCGCCTTCTTGCGCTCCGCGATCCGCGCCAGATCGGTGAGCAGGCGCCGCGTGCCCTTCAGCCGCGCTTCCGCCGTCTCGAAATCGTCGATGAAGACGACGCGCATGTCGGGGCGCACCTTGGCCAGCGTG
>NCCO01000120.1 GCA_002279705.1 Allobosea sp. 12-68-7 | reverse complement strand
ATCGGCTACGACAAGGTGCTGTCGGCCACCGTCGACAAGCTGGTGATCGCGATCGCGTCGAGCTTCGAGCCTTTCCCGAGCGGCCCGTTGCCCGGCGCCTCGGCCGTGGCGTCCGTTCCCACGGCTCCCGCGGCGGCGACGGCGGCCGCCGTCGTCCCGCTTCGTCCGACGCAACGCCATGGCGTGGCCGTGGCGCTCGCCGAGCGCGTCGTGGCGACGGCCGCCGCCACCATCGAGGGCTGTCGCGCGCTGCAGGTCGGCGGCCGGCCGGCCCAGCTGCGCGGGACGGTCCAGGGCGGGCTCGCGCTGCTGGAGGTCCAGGGAGGGGCGGCGCTGTCGGTGCCGCCGCTGCGCCGCGAGGCCCTCACCGAGGGCGAGCCGCTTCTCCTGCTGGCCTTCGGCGACGAGGGCGGGCGGCGCGTGTCCCTCGCCCTGCCCGGGCAGGGGCTGACGATCGGATCCGGTTCGGCCGTGTCGGCGCCGCTCCAGCCCGGGCAGGCCGGCTCTCCGGTTTTCGACCGGCAGGGGCGGCTGGCGGGGGTCGTCACCGGCAACCCTTCCGACAAGGTGCTCGTCGCCGGCGTGGCGCCCCAGCGCAGCTACGCCGTGGCCGACGGGAGCGCGCTGCAGGATCATGCGGCCCGGAACGGGCTGTCGCCGCGGGCCGCCGCGGCGCCCGGCCGGGACCTCAGCACCGGTGCCATCGTCGAGATGGTCGCGGCGTCCGTTCTGCCCATCGCCTGCGCCTTGTAGAAATTGCTGCCAAGGCAGTTGTCACTGCCGCGACAATCGGTTCAGATGCAACCGTCCACGCAAGAGCGCCCCGTCGACGATGAGGAGCGCTCAGTGATTAAATCGATTTAGGGAGAAGAATCGAATGAGCGACATCATCAGCAGGCGCAGCGTTCTCGCCGGGGCGGCCGCCGTCGGCGCATCGGGGCTCATCGCAGCCCCCGCTATCGCGCAGGCCAAGTGGCCGAGCCGTCCCGTGACCCTCGTCTGCCCCTGGGGTGCGGGCGGCGGCACCGATGCGACCGCGCGTATCATCGGCGCGATCCTCGAGAAGAATCTCGGCCAGCCCTTCAACGTGGTCAACCGCACCGGCGGTTCGGGCGTCGTCGGTCATTCGGCGATCGCGACGGCTGCGCCGGACGGCTACACGATCGGCATGATCACGGTGGAAATCACCATGATGCACCATCAGGGCCTGACCGATCTGAACCCCACCAGCTATACGCCGCTGGCACTGATGAACGAGGATCCGCCGGGCGTGCAGGTCAAGGCCGACTCGCCCTACAAGGACATCAAGGCCCTGGCTGACGCGATCAAGGCCGCGCCCGAGGGCAAGTTCAAGGCCTCTGGCACAGGCCAGGGCGGTATCTGGCATCTCGCGCTGATCGGCTGGCTGCAGGCCATGGGCCTGAAGCCGAGCCATGTCGCCTGGGCGCCCTCCAACGGCGCAGCACCGGCGATGCAGGATCTGGCCGCCGGCGGCATCGACATCGTCACCTGCTCGGTGCCGGAAGCCCGCGCCATGATCGACGCCGGCAAGGCGAAGTCGCTCGCCATCATGGCCAAGGCGCGCAACCCGCAGTTCAAGGACGTGCCGACCCTGAACGAGACGCTCGGCATCAACTACTCCGTCGGCGCCTGGCGCGGCATCGCCGGACCGAAGGGCCTGCCGGACGCCGTCCAGGCGACGCTGATGACGGAGCTCAAGAAGGCCTTCGATTCGAAGGAATTCCAGGACTTCATGAATGCGCGCGGCTTCGGCATGACCTATCAGGACCAGAAGGGCTTCGCGGCCTTCATGGCCGACGGCGACAAGGCGATGGGCTCCGCCATGAGCGCGGCCGGCCTCGCCAAGAAGCCGGCGTAACGGTTCCGACGACAGCGACCGCGCGCCGCGCGGTCGCTGTCTCGCCATCGGCATGGCGCCGACCCGCCGTGTCGCATTCCCATGTCGAGAGAGTCTGTCCGATGCGCTTCAATGACGCCGTCGTCGGCACCGCGTTCCTGCTGATCGCCGGCGCGATGATCGCGATGACCTTCACCTTTCCGCCGTTTCCCGGTCAAAAATACGGGCCGAGCCTGTTTCCGCGGATCATCGGAGGTGGGATCATCGTCTTCTCGGTGCTGCTGATGCTGCGTGAATGGCGGGCTGGCGGGCGCCCGCTGCTGGTGCTCGAGGGCTGGGTCCGCAGCCCGCGGCGGCTCGCCTCGTTCGCGCTGATGCTGGCGGCGATGGTGTTCTATCTTCTCGCCTCCGAACCGCTCGGCTTCATGCCGACCGCCTTCCTGATCCAGCTCGGCCTGTTCCTCTGGTTCGGGGTGCGGCCGATTATGGCGATGGTGGTTGCGGTCGTGATGACGATCGCGGTGCAGTACTTCTTCGGCAGCCTCATGCGTGTGCCGCTGCCGCGCGGCATCCTCGACAGCGTGCTTTGAGGAGACCGGCATGACCGCGATTTCCACCGCCTTCGGGCTGGTCTTCGATCCGACCGTTCTGGCGGTCATCATGGGGTCGGCGATCTTCGGCATGTTCGTCGGGGCGATGCCAGGCCTGACGGCGACGATGGCGACGGCGCTGCTGGTGCCCGTGACCTTCTTCATGGCGCCGGTTCCGGCGCTGGGCGCGATCGTCACGGCGACGGCGATGGCGATTTTCGCGGGCGACATCCCCGCCGCGATGCTGCGCATGCCGGGCACGCCGGCCTCGGCGGCTTATGCCGACGAGAGCTACGAGATGACCAAGAAGGGTCAGCTCGATCTCTGCATGGGCGTCAACCTGGTGTTCTCGGTGCTGGGTGGCATTTTCGGCGTCATCATCCTGATCGTGCTGGCCCCGGTGCTGGCCGAGGTCGCGATCAACTTCTCGTCGTTCGAGTATTTCTGGCTGGCCTGCCTCGGCCTCACCTGCGCGGTGTTCATCGGGACGGGCGATCCGCTGAAGGGCCTGCTCTCGCTCTTCATCGGGCTGGCGATCGGCTGTATCGGCATCGACCCCGCCGCCGGGCAGCCGCGCTTCACCTTCGGCAATGTCGATCTTCTGTCCGGCATCAACTTCATCCCGACGCTGATCGGCATGTTCGCGGTTTCGGAGCTGCTGCGCGGGGCCGTGACGATGGAGAGAGGCGGCCATGTGGTCGCCCAAGCCGTCGGCAACCTGATGACCGGCGTCGGGGCCGTGTTCAAGAAGTACTGGTTCAACTTCCTGCGCGGCTCGACGATCGGTACCGTGATCGGCGCCCTGCCGGGTGCGGGAGCCGACATCGCGGCCTGGGTGTCCTATGCGGTCTCGAAGAAGACGTCGAAGGAGCCGGAGAAGTTCGGCACCGGCCATATCGAGGGCATCGTCGATTCGACGTCGGCCAACAACTCCGCCCTCGGGGCCGCCTGGATTCCAGCGCTCGTCTTCGGCATTCCCGGCGATTCCATTACGGCCATCGTCATCGGCGTGCTCTACATGAAGGGGATGAATCCCGGCCCGAGCGTGTTTCTGCAGACGCCGGAACTGATCTACGCCGTCTTCATCATCTTCATCCTGGCCAACCTCCTGATGTTCCCGCTCGGCTGGGTGGCGATCAAGTCGGCCAAGCAGATCCTGCGGGTGCCGCGCAACATCCTTTTGCCGATCATTCTGATCTTCTGCATCGTCGGCTCCTACGCCATGACGAACTCGCTCTATGGCGTGGTGCTGATGGTCGCGATGGGCGTGTTCGGCTGGCTGCTGGAAGAGCATGGCGTGCCGGTCGCGCCGCTGATTCTCGGGCTCGTGCTCGGCGAGATGCTGGAGCAGAACTTCATGTCATCGATGATCAAGGCGGATGGATCGCTGATCGGCTTCCTGTCACGGCCGATCGCAGGCGTGCTCGGTGTCGCGACGCTGGGCCTGTGGGCCTTCATGATCTGGAAGGCGCTGCCCTTCGGCGCCGCGCGAGCGGCGGTGGACGCGAAGGCCTGACGTCTTCAAGGTCTGAGGTCTTGGCGGTGACAGGGTCGGGATGGCGCAGGCCTCCCGACGGATCTCAGCGCTTGAGGAAGGCCGCGAAGGCGGCCTGGGCCTCGGCCGAGCGGAGGCGCTCGCCAAAGTGGCGCGCTTCCGTCGCCAAGGTCTCGGCGACGCTCGCCGCCTGGCCGCGCTTGAGCAGCATCTTGGTCAGCGCGACCGATTGCGGCGGCAGGGCCGCCAGCGCCTTGGCCTTGTCGAGCGCGGCCTCCAGCGCCTTGCCCTCGGCGACGACACCATTGAGAAGGCCGGTCTCCAGCGCCGCCTGCGGGCCGAAGCCCTCGCCCAGCATCAGCAGTTCGGCGGCGCGCTTGGAGCCCGCCGCGAGCGGCAGCAGATAGCTGGACGCGCCCTCGGGACACAGCCCGAGCGTGACGAAGGGCATGCGGAACATGGCGCCTGCGCCTGCAAAGGCGAGGTCGCAATGCAGCAGCATCGTCGTGCCGATGCCGACGGCGAACCCTTCCACGCCTGCGACGACCGGCTTCGTCGCCGTCGAGATGACACCGAGGAAATCCATGGCGACGCGGGCGCCGTCATCGGCGGAGGCCGCGAAGTCGCGGATGTCGTTGCCGCTGGTGAAGCAGCCGCCAGAGCCGGTGACGACGATGGCGCGGATTTCGGCATCGGCTTCCGCCGCGGCGAAGGCCGCGATCAGGCCGAGATAGCTGGCGCGGTCGAGCGCGTTCTTGCGCTCGGGCCGGTTCATCGTGATCTGCTGGACGCCGGGCGCCACGGTTTCAGTCAGAACGGCGCTGGTCATCCCCGGATCTCCATCCCTCAAGCCCGGCCGGGTCCCACGGATCGATGCTCCCGGGCCCGGCTCTCGGAGGCAGGCTTGGCATGGCGCTTCGCCGGGGGTCAAGCCGGCGGCCTGCTTGACAAAGGGGACCTCCGCCATGTCCTCCTTCGCCCTCGACCGGCCGCGCCCCAGCGCCGGCACAGCAGGGACGCATGCCTATGGAGACCGTCCGGCTCGCCCGTCAGGGCGAGATCGCGATCGCGACGATCGACAACCCTCCCGTCAACGCTCTCGGTCAGGCCCTGCGGGCCGGTCTCGCCCGCGCCATCGCGGAGGCGGGCGCCGATCCGACGGTGAGCGCCATCGTGCTGGCGGCGGCGGGCCGCGCCTTCATCGCCGGGGCCGACATCGGCGAGTTCGGCAAGCCGCCGCTCGCGCCCTATCTGCCCGACGTGCTCGATGCGATCGAAGCCTGCCGCAAGCCGGTCGTCGCTGCGATCCAGGGGGCCGCGCTCGGCGGCGGTCTCGAAGTCGCGCTCGCCTGCCACGGTCGCATCGTGGCGCCGGCCGCGTCGCTGGGCCTGCCCGAGGTCAAGCTTGGGCTGATCCCCGGCGCGGGCGGCACGCAGCGCCTGCCACGGCTGATCGGGGCGGCGAAGGCCTTCCCGATGATGCTCTCGGGCGAGCCCGTGAATGCCGCCAGGGCGCTGGAACTCGGGCTGGTCGATGCGGTGACGGGCGAGGATCTCGTCGCGGCCGCCGTGGCGCAGGCGCGCACGCTGACGAGCCGGGGCGCGCCGCTGCGCCTCAGCGAGGCCCGGTCAAGGCTGACGGCGGCCGATCGCGCGGCCTTCGAGGCGCTGGCCGCGGATGCGATGAAGAAGTCGGCCGATCTGCCGAACGTTGCGGCTTTGATCGAGGCCGTGCGCGGCGCCTTCGAGCTGAGCTTCGCGGAGGGGCTGGCGGTCGAGCGGGCGCTCTTCCTGAAGCTCGTCGCCGATCCGCGCTCGGCTGCGCTGCGCCATGTCTTCTTCGCCGAGCGCGAGATCGCAAGGGTGCCGGGCATCGGCGCCGAGGTGAGGCCGCGCCCGATCGCGAAGGCTGCCGTGATCGGCGCCGGCACGATGGGCGGCGGCATCGCCATGTGCTTCGCCAACGCCGGCATCCCGGTGACGCTGATCGAGCAGGAGCAGGCGCAGATCGACAACGGCATGAACCGTGTCGCGGCGATCTACGAGATGTCGGTCACGCGCGGCTCGCTGACGCCGGAGAAACGCGACGAGCGCCTGGCGCTGATCACGCCCGCGGTCGGTCTCGCGGCTGCCGCCGAAGCCGACATCGTGATCGAGGCCGCCTTCGAGGAGATGGGCGTCAAGCAGCAGATCTTCGGCGCGCTCGACGGCATCGCCAAGCCCGGCGCGATCCTCGCCAGCAACACCTCCTATCTCGACGTCCCGACGATCGCGGCGGCGACGCGCCGGCCGCAGGACGTGCTGGGGATGCATTTCTTCAGCCCGGCCAATGTGATGAAGCTGCTGGAGGTGGTCCGCCCCGCGGGCGTGGCCGAGGATGCGGTGGTGAGCGCGATGGTGCTGGGCCGCCGGATCGGCAAGGTGCCGGTCATCGTCGGCAACGGCTTCGGCTTCGTCGGCAACCGGATGCTCGAGGCCCGCACCCGCGCGACCGAGCGGCTGCTGATCGCCGGCGCGCTGCCGCACGAGGTCGATGCGGCGCTGACCGGCTTCGGCTTCAAGATGGGCCCCTGCGCCATGGCCGATCTCGCGGGCAACGACATCGGCTGGCGCTCGCGCAAGTCGCGCGGCAAGACGGGGGCCGTGGCGGATGCGATCTGCGAGGCCGGCTGGTTCGGCCAGAAGACCGGGCGTGGCTATTTCCTCTATCCGGAAGGGGCGCGCAGCGGGCAGCGCGACCCCGAGGTCGAGGCGCTGATCGCGCGCATCTCGGAAGAGCAGGGCGTGACGCGGCGCAGCTTCACCACCGATGAGATCCTGTCGCGGCTGCTCGACCCGATGGTGAACGAGGGCGCGCGGATCCTGGAGGAGGGCGTCGCGGCGCGCCCCGGCGACATCGACGTGATCTGGCTCAATGGCTACAACTGGCCAGCCTGGCGCGGAGGGCCGATGTATTGGGCCGATACGGTCGGGCTTGGCGCCATCGTCGCTCGGCTGGAGCAGCTGGTGGCGGAAACCGGCGACGTGACGCTGCAGCCGGCGCCGCTGTTGCGCCGGCTGGCGGCCGAGGGCAAGGGTTTCGCCGATCTGAAGACGCGATCCGCCTGACCGGCGCGGTCGATCCACTCACAGCACAAGGCAGGGAAGAAGCCTCCATGATCGAAGCCGTCATCGTCTCCACGGCGCGCACGCCGATCGGCAAGGCTCATCGCGGGGCCTTCAACCAGGTCCGCGGGGCCGACATGGCGGCCCATGCGATCCGGCATGCGCTGGAGCGTGCCGGGCTCGAGCCGGAGGCGGTCGAGGAGGTTGTGTTGGGCTGCGGCTATCCGGAGGCCGCGACGGGGCTCAACGTCGCGCGCCATGCCGCGCTGGTCGCGGGGCTTCCCGTCCAGTCGGCCGGCGTCACCGTCAGCCGCTTCTGCGCCTCGGGTCTGGAGGCGATCGCCCATGCGGCGCGGCGCGTTGTGATGGACGGCGTCCCGGTCGCCGTCGGCGGTGGTGTCGAATCCATTTCGCTGGTGCAGCCGGTGACCCGGCGCGACCTCGCCCAGAACGAGTGGCTGCTCGCCAACAAGCCGACGATCTACACGACGATGATCGAGACCGCCGACATCGTGGCGCAGCGCTACGGCATCTCGCGGCAGGCCCAGGACGCGTTCTCGCTGGCGAGCCAGCAGCGCACGGCCGCAGCCCAGGAGCGCGGCCTGTTCGACGACGAGATCGTGCCGATGAGCGCTGTGATGGCGGTGACCGACAAGGCGACCGGCGAGGTCAGCCGGAAGCCGGTGACGCTGTCCAAGGACGAGGGCAACCGCGCCGATACCACGCTCGAGGGGCTGCTCAAGCTCAAGCCGGTGCGGGGCGAGGACCAGTTCGTGACCGCCGGCAACGCGAGCCAGCTCTCGGACGGCGCCTCCGCCAGCGTGGTGATGTCGGCGGCCGAGGCGGCAAGGCGCGGCCTGTCGCCGCTCGGTATCTTCCGTGGCTTTGCGTCGGCCGGCTGCGAGCCCGACGAGATGGGGATCGGGCCGGTCTTCGCGGTGCCGCGCCTGCTGGAGCGCAACGGGTTGAGCGTGTCCGACATCGATCTCTGGGAGCTGAACGAGGCCTTCGCCTCGCAGTCGCTCTATTGCCGCGACCGCCTCGGCATCGATCCCGACAAGGTCAACGTCAATGGCGGGGCGATCTCGATCGGCCACCCCTTCGGCATGAGTGGGGCCCGTCTCGTCGGCCATGCGCTGCTGGAGGGCCGCCGCCGCAAGGCGCGCTATGCGGTCGTCACCATGTGCGTCGCCGGTGGCATGGGCTGTGCTGGCCTGTTCGAGATCAATCCGGTTTGAACCAAACCGGTTGAGCTGCGTCTTTGTCACGACGCAGTTGCAGCAGGTTGCTAGCCGCTTCGGCGCCGGGCAGCAGGGGGATGAGACCGTGGCTTCAGGATTGTTCGCACTGCTCGACGATGTCGCCGCGATCGCCAACGTGGCGGCGGCCTCGGTCGACGATGTCGTCGCGCAGGCGACCAAGGCCGGCACCAAGGCGGCCGGCATCGTCATCGACGATGCGGCGGTCACGCCGCGCTATGCTGTGGGCTTCGCGGCCTCGCGCGAACTGCCGATCATCTGGAAGATCGCGCTCGGCTCGCTCAAGAACAAGCTGCTCTTCCTTCTGCCGGGCGCGCTGATCCTCGCGCTCGTCGCGCCCTGGCTGATCACCCCGCTGCTGATGATGGGGGGCGTCTATCTCTGCTATGAAGGCGCCGAGAAAATCCTCGAACTGGTCGTGCCGCATGCCGCCGCCACGTCGGAAGAGGCCGGCAAGGCCGTTCTCGATCCCAAGCTGCTCGAGGAGCAAAAGATCGCCGGGGCGATCAAGACCGATTTCATCCTCTCCGCCGAGATCATGGCGATCACCCTGTCGACCGTCTCGACGGCGTCCTTCCAGATGCAGGCCACCGTGCTGGCGGTGGTCGGGATCGGTATCACCGTCCTGGTCTATGGCGCGGTGGCGCTGATCGTGAAAGCCGACGATATCGGTCTGGCGCTGGCCAAGCAGTCGTTGGCGCCGGTGCGGATGTTCGGGCGGGGCCTGGTGATCGGCATGCCGTATTTCCTCTCCGTTCTCAGTGCGGTCGGAACGGCGGCGATGCTCTGGGTCGGCGGCGGCATCATCATCCATGGGCTGGAAGAGTTCGGGCTGACGGGGCTGGGGCATACCAGCCATGGGCTGGCGGCTGCCGCCGGAGCGATGCTGCCGCTGGGCGGTGTCCTGGAATGGCTGGCGGGGGCGGTGTTCTCGGCCGTGTTCGGCCTGATCGTCGGCGGCATCGCGATCGTGGCGATGCACTATGTCGTCCAGCCCGTCATGAAGGGCATGCGCAAGACCCGCCAGCCCGCGTAACGGCTCCCGGCGGTCCTCAGTCGAGCCAGGTCGTGAAGCCCTCGACCGGCTCGCGCTCGGCGACGAGGCCGTTCTGCGGAGCGTCGGGGTCGGCATGGCCGAGGGCGAGCAGGCCATGTCCCTGCGCCGCGATCAGCAGGCTCTGCAGGAACATGCCGAGATCGATCCAGGAGCCGATCTCGAGATCGCGGTCAACCGTCAGCATCAGCGCGACGGGCGCGCCGAAGAAGCGCAGATTGGCGGCGCTCTGGCGCTTCATGCCGGCGACATCGCCCTTGGCGACGCCGAGCAGGCCGTAGAGATCCCAGCCGACCTTGCGGCGCCGCGAGAGATAGGGCTCGCGGAAGGTCTCCGGATAGTAGCGGTATTCCTCCGACTGGACGAAATCGGGATCATCCAGCGCCGCCATCAGGGCGCTCTCCAGCCGGGCCCGCACTTGGGGACCGATCACGCGCAGCTTCCAGGGCTGCATGTTGGTGCCGCTGGGTGCCCGCGCCGCGATCTCGATCAGCCGGTGCAGTAGGGCGGGATCGACCGGCGTCGGCAGGAAGGCGCGGATGGCGCGGCGGGAGGTGATGGCGTGCTCGACGGCCTGGGCTTGGGCGGCGGTGGTCATTCAGGCTCCCGGATGCAGCGCCGACGTTTTCCGTCATTGCGAGCGCAGCGAAGCAATCCAGGAGGATAGGCGCAAGGGCCTGGATTGCTTCGCTGCGCTCGCAATGACGAGGAGGGTGTCAGCCCTTCCGCCCGTCGACAAACGCCGCATGCTCCTCGACCAGCGCGCCGGACAGCGCCTTGGCGATCAAAGCACGGGTGTTGGCGAGGCCGTAGATCGCAGCGAAGGAGCCGAAGCGCGGGCCTCGGTCTTCCCCAAACAGCACTTGATAGATGGCTTTCCACCATTCACCGGAAACACCGATGCGTTGCACCGGCGCTTCCTTTGTATTCTCATGCTGGTAGCGCGGGATTTTTCTCGCGATGTCGAGTGCTGCGTCCTGCACCATCTCAGCTGTCGCGTCCGGCGGCAGCTCTGCCAGTGCCGCGTTAAGTTTGGCAAAGGCGTCACGCTCGACTTCGTCTGCAATGCGGTAATTCTTTGCCGGCTTCACGAAGTCGCGGAAATAGGCGATCGCATAGCCGACCAGCGCGTCGAGGCGCGGATGCGTCTGCGGCGAAATGCCCGGCGCATAGCGCTGGAGGAAGCCCCAGAGCACCGACTTGTCCTCGGAATTGGCGACGGCGACGAGGTTCATCAGCAGGCCGAAGGTGATCTGCGCCCGCGAGACGTTGTCGCCTTCTCCGGCCGCGATGACCTCCGGTTGCGGTGGCTCTCCGTGGTGGAGATGCCAGACGGGATTGCCGAGGCGGTTCTTCCAGTCCTGGCGCTCATAGCCGCCGAGGAACTGCAGGTATTCGTCGACTGCGCGCGGGATGACGTCGAAATGCAGCTTCTTGGCTTCGCGCGGGCGCTGGAACATGTAGAGCGCCAGGCTCTCCTGCGGGCCGTATTCGAGCCATTGCTCGATGGTCAGGCCGTTGCCCTTCGACTTCGAGATCTTCTGGCCCTGCTCGTCCAGGAAGAGCTCGTAGTTGAAGCCCTCGGGCGGGGTGCCGTCGAGCGCGCGGGCGATCTGCGAGGAGACCTTGACGGAGTCGATGAGGTCCTTGCCCGCCATCTCGTAATCGACGCCGAGTGCGACCCAGCGCATCGCCCAGTCCGGCTTCCACTGCAGCTTGACCTCACCGCCGGTGACGGGCGTGACGAAGCGCTCGCCGGTCGCCGGGTCGGTCCAGGTGATCGTGCCGGCCTCGACGTCGCGCGCGTCGATCGGCACCTGCATGACGATGCGGGTCACCGGGTGGATCGGCAGGAAGGGCGAGTAGGTCGCCGCCCGCTCCTCGCGCAACGTCGGCAGCATGATCTTCATCACGGCGTCGTAGCGCGCCAGCATCTTGAGCAGCGTCGCGTCGAACTCGCCGGCGCGGTAGCTGTCGGTCGAGGACTTGAACTCGTAGTCGAAGCCGAACTGGTCGAGGAAGGCGCGCAGCCGCGCATTGTTGTGCCGGCCGAAGGAGTCATGCGTGCCGAAGGGGTCGGGCACCTCGGTCAGCGGCTTGCCGAGATTGGCAGCGAGCAACGCCTTGTTGGGGACGTTGTCGGGCACCTTGCGCAGCCCGTCCATGTCGTCGGAAAAAGCGATCAGGCGAGTCGGGATCGTGCCATCGGTCAGCACCTCGAAGGCATGGCGGACCATCGAGGTGCGCGCGACCTCGCCGAAGGTGCCGATATGGGGCAGGCCCGAGGGGCCGTAGCCGGTCTCGAAGATGACCTCCTGCTTGCCCGATTTCGCGATCCGCGCGACGAGCTTGCGAGCTTCCTCGAACGGCCAGGCGGCCGAACGCTGGGCGGCGTCCACAAGGGCGGGGTCGAAAACGGGCATCGGGAGTGGTGTCCTCTCCAGGTTCAACGCGAAAATGCGAGGCAGGGGCTTTCGCAGATTGCGAAGGGGGGCGTCAATGAGTCGGACGGGATGCGTCTGGAGCAGTTGTCGAATGGCGTGCCGGGTATAGTCTGCCGCCGACATGCCTTCGAGAGGACCGCCGCCTTGGATCGCCATCTGCACGACACACTGACCGCCTGGCGACGCCATCTCCATGCCCACCCGGAACTCGGGCGGCAGGAGCAGGAGACGAGTGCCTTCGTGCAGGCGAAGCTGACCGAACTCGGCGTGCCCTTCACCGCCGGCATCGGTGGCCATGGCGTGGTGGCGACGCTGAGGCGCGGCGGCTCGGAGCGCTCGGTCGGCCTGCGCGCCGACATGGACGCGCTGCCGATCCTCGAGGCGAACGATCTGCCCTATAATTCCACGCGGCCGAACGTCATGCATGCCTGCGGCCATGACGGGCACACCACGGCGCTGCTCGGCGCGGCCGCCCTGCTCGCCCGCGACGAGGGCTGGAGTGGCACGGTGCAGTTCGTCTTCCAGCCGGCCGAGGAGGGCGCCGGCGGCGCTCAGGCGATGCTCGCCGATGGCGTGATCGAGCGCTTTCCGATGGAGCGCATCTTCGCCCTGCACAACTGGCCGGGGCTGGAGGCGGGCACCATCGCCGTGCATC
Source organism: Allobosea sp. 12-68-7 (assembly GCA_002279705.1). Classification (GTDB taxonomy): domain Bacteria; phylum Pseudomonadota; class Alphaproteobacteria; order Rhizobiales; family Beijerinckiaceae; genus Allobosea. The sequence goes on along the minus strand of NCCO01000120.1, from coordinate 2,588 downwards.
GCGGGCCGGTGATGTCGGAGCCCGGCCGCTTCAAGATCACGCTGCACGGCACGGCGGGCCATGCGGCACTGCCGGAGACGACGCGCGACCCGATCGTCGCCATGGGGCATCTCATCGTCGCGCTGCAGACGATCGTCTCGCGCAACATCGATCCGATGCAGTCGGCGGTGGTCTCGATCGGCCAGGTGCATGGCGGCTCGGCCTCGAACCAGATCCCGACCAGCGTCTTCATCGAGGGCACCTTCCGCACCTTCGTGCCAGCGGTGCGCGAGCGCCTGCTCGGGCGCATCCGCGCGATCGCGCAGAATATCGCCGCCACTTTCGAGATGGAGGCCGAGGTCGAGACGATGCATGGCGCCGCCACCATCAACACGGCGCCGGAGGAGGAGATCGCCGGGCGGCCGGGGTGGGGCTGCGGCGTGATCTCAAACCCAGCACGACCGGCGAGGACTTCGCCCATTTCCTGCAGCGGCTGCCCGGCGCCTATGTCTGGATCGGCAACGGCCCGGTGCGCGACGGCGGCGAACTGCACAACGACCGCTACGATTTCAACGACGCGATCCTGCCGGCCGCCTCCGGCTGGCTGGCGGCGGTGGCCAAGCAGGCGCTCAGTGCGAACGCGCCGGCGAAGTGACAGCAACCGACCAACGCTTGCCGTCATGCTCGCCCTTGTGGCGAGCATCCACGTCTTGAACACCGTACCTGACGAGGGAAGGCGTGGATGGTCGGGACAAGCCCGACCATGACGTAAGAGGCCGTATGCCTGCCGGCGTCAGAACGGACTCACCGGGAAAAACCGCAGATAAAGCCGCGCATAGGTCCCGTCGTCCCAGAGCGACTGGAGCGCGTAGTCGAGGGAGCGCTTGAGTGTCGCCTCGTCCTTGCGGATGAGGAAGGCGACGCCCTCGCCGAAATAGCGGCTTTCGAGAAAGGGCCCGCCGGTGAAGGCGAGTTCGCTGCCGCCGCTGCCGGCGAGCAGCAGTGAGAGCGCGATGCCGTCGCCGAAGACGAATTCGGCGTCGCCGCTGCGCAGGGCCGTGACGGCGGCAGCCAGGCTTGCCGCCTCGCGGCGCTGGACGAAGGGCAGCAGCCGCTCGAGATAGGCCTGATGCGCCGTGCCGGCGACGACGGCGACGCGCTTGCCCTGCAGGGAGCGCGTGTCGAGTTCGGCCTGGGCATTGACGCGGGTGGTGGCGAAGCGGGCCGAGCCGCGGAAATAGAGATGGCTGGCCGCAAAACGGGAGCGGATCGGCGGTGTCAGGTTCACCGCCGCGGCCAGCACGTCGCCGCGGCCCTCGGCGAGGGAATCCAGCAGTGTGTCGAAACGGCGGGCCTGCACGGTGCAGGTCCAGCCGAGCTTCTCGCAGGCGGCCCGCGCCAGTTCGACCGAGAAGCCAGTCAGGCCGCCATCGGGCCCGGCGAAGTGCAGCGGCGGGTACTCGTCGTCGGTCAGGAAGCGGATGACGCGGGGCGGGCCGGGCTCGGGCCGGTCGAGCCGGATGCGCGGGTCCCAGAAGTTCGGCACGGTGACGCGCGACTGCGACAGCGCGGCCGGCGGGGCGAGCGTCAGCAGGGCCAGCGTGAGGAGGACGGCGCGGATCATGCGCGCATCTGGCGCGAGGGGGTGGGCGGGATCAAGGGGTTCCCCGCGCTCTCGATCAGAGCGCGGCCACCGTCGCCTTCGCGCCCTTGTCGAACAGCGCCGCGAGATGCCTCTCCACAGCACGCGTGAAGCGTGGCTCGCGCGGCAGGTCGGCGCCGAAGATCGCCTCGATACCGAACAGCGACCGGCTGAGTGCCGTCGCGTCGCGGCCGGCCGCCCTGGCCGTCTCCGCGAAGGTCGCGGCCAGCGGGTCGCGGACATCGATCATCGCGCCCTTTTCGTCGCTGCCGGAGACATAGCGCATCCAGGCCGCGACACCGAGCGCGAGATGGTCGATCGGGGCGTCCAGTTCGAGGCGGTCGCGGATCGTTCCCAGCAGCCGCTGCGGCAGCTTCTGCGAGCCATCCATGGCGATCTGCCAGGTGCGATGGCGGATGGCGGGATTGCGGAAGCGGGCGAGCAGCGCCTGCGCATAGTCGGCGAGGACGACATCCTGCGGCGCGGGAACGGTCGGGATGATCTCGGCCCAGAGACCCTCGAGGAAGCGCGCGAAGACCGGGTCGCCGCTGGCTTCTGACACCGTCTCGTGGCCGGCGAGATAGCCGAGATAGGCGAGGCTGGAATGCGCGCCGTTGAGCATGCGCAGCTTCATGAATTCGAAGGGCGCGACCTCGGAGACCATCTGGGCGCCGACACGCTCCCATGCCGGGCGGCCCGCGGCGAAGACGTCCTGGATCGCCCATTGCCGGAAGGGCTCGCCGATCACGGGCGCGGCGTCCTCCAGCCCGATCAGGCCGGCGACCTCGGCGATGTCGGCGTCGGTCGTGGCGGGCACGATGCGGTCGACCATCGTCGCCGGGAAGGCGCCGTTGGCCTCGATCCACTGGGCGAGCCCGTCATCGGTCAGCGCCGCGAAATCACGCACGAGGCCGCGCAGGACGCCGCCGTTGTGGGGGAGGTTGTCGCAGCTCAGCGCCGTGAAGGG
>NCCO01000119.1 GCA_002279705.1 Allobosea sp. 12-68-7 | reverse complement strand
CCTAAGGAAGCGCAGAAGAGGCGCCGCTCAGCGGCGGCGCCGTCTCGATGGCCGGTTTATAGGTCCCACCCCCAAGACATGTCAACACGGTTTTTGAAAAAACTTCGCGTCGGACCGTCCACGCCATGCGGGCGGCGTCCCTTCGGCGTCATTTTCAGCCCCAGATCGCCGGATTTGCGGCCTTGGGGACGCGACTGCGGCCAGAATCCGAATTCTTCGAATCGCGCGATCACGGCACGAAAACTCTATGGCGTCACGAGCGACGGTTTCGTGACGCTCACGCGCGGTTGAGCCTGCCGCCCGTCAACGGCCGCGGCACGCCGGTTGTTCCCGGCAGGCTGAGCGGCAGGCCTTTCACCGAGCGGATGGCGAGATAGCCGAAGAGCTGCGCCTCGAGCGCGTCGCCATCCCAGCCCGCGGCCTCGACCGGCTCGACGGGAACGCCGAGCCTGGTGCTCAGGCGCTGCATCAGATGGCGGTTGAGCCGCCCGCCCCCACCGACCAGCCAGCGGCGCGGCACGCGCGGCACATGGCGCAGGGCCGCGACCAGGCTCTCGACGGTGAAGGCCGCCAGCGTTGCGGCGCCATCGGCATCGGAGAGCAGTTCGACGATCTGGGCGCGGCGATGAAACTCGTTGCGGTCGAGCGATTTCGGCGCGGGCCTGTCGAAGAACGGGTTGTCCATGAAGGCCGCGACGAGGTCGTCATGGATCCGCCCGCTCGCGGCGAGCGCCCCGTCCGCATCATAGGGCCGCCCGAGCCGGCGCAGCACGAAGTCGTCGAGCAGCGCACTCGCAGGGCCGGTGTCGAAGGCGATGACCTCCTCGCCCTCGATCCAGGTGACGTTGCCGACGCCACCGAGGTTCAGCACCATCACGGGCTGCTCCATGCCCTGCGCCAGCGCCCGGTGATAAAGCGGCGCGAAGGGAGCGCCCTCCCCGCCGGCGGCGACATCGGCCTGGCGGAAGCGGTCGACGGTCGCGATGCCGAGGGCTGCTGCGATGGCAGGGCCGTCGATCAGCTGGCGCGTGAAGCGCTGTTGCGGGCGATGATAGACGGTCTGGCCATGCAGGCCGACGAGATCGATGCCGGCGGGATCGATCTCGTGCTCGGCGATGAAGCGCCGGATCGCGGCGAGATGGTCGGCCGTGACCTCCGCCTCCAGCTCATGGAGCGGCTCGGTCAGGGCCCGCTCGGCCTGCGCGATCAGCGCCTGGAGCGCCGCGCGCGTGCCGTCGCGGTAGGGGTAGGAGGCGCCGGCTCCGAAGGTCACCGTGTCACGCCCGTTGCTCGTCACGATCGAGACGTCGATGCCGTCCATCGAGGTGCCGCTGATGACGCCCAGCGCGGTGAGGCTCGCCTGCCGAAGTCGGTCCATCCGCCTGCCGCCCGCGCTGCTGTCAGCTATTCACCAGGCTGGGCCCCGTCATAGCCGCCGATGATGACGAGATCGACCTTGCCGACCAGGGCCAGGTGCTTCACCGCCTCCTGATACTCGGGCGAGGCGTAGCAGGCGCGCGCCGTCGCCTCGTCCTTGAACTCGAGGACGACGTTGTGCTTGCGACCCTCGCCGCGGGCGAGCTTGTACTCGCCGCCGCGCACCAGGAACTTCGCACCGTATTTGGCGAAGGCCACCGCGTTCAGGGCGCGGTAGCGGGCATATTCTTCCTCGCTGTCGACGTCGACCCGAGCGATCCAGTAGCCCTTGGCCATCTCAGACGCCCTCGACCACGACGATGTCGATCTCGCCGGCGCCCTCGCGCAGCTTGCGGGCCTCGGCATAGTCCTGCGACATCGCATAGGCCTTGGCGGCCTCGAAGCTCTCGAACTCGATGACGACGTTGCGGGCCCGGCCCTCGCCTTCCGCCACCGTCATCATGCCGCCGCGCACCAGCGGGGTGCCGCCATATTTGCGGATCGCCTCGGAGGCCTTCGCCGCATAGGCCGCCCATTGCGTCGCGTTGCTGACCTTGGCGCGCGCCACGACATATCCCTTGGGCATGATCCGAATCCTCTGAGAGACTGACTGGAACGCGAACTTAGGAGGCTGCCGCGATCTCGTCCATGATCGCAGCCGCCGCCCCACGCGGGTCGGCTGCGCGGATGATGGGACGCCCGACGACGAGATGGTCGACGCCGGCGCGGATCGCCTCGCCGGGGGTGAGCGTGCGCTTCTGGTCGCCGGCCGCGCTGCCGGCGGGACGGATGCCCGGCGTCACGATCAGCATGTCGGAGCCAATGACGTCCCGGACGATCTCGGTTTCGGCCGCCGAGCAGACGATGCCGTCGATGCCGGCGGTCCGCGCCTGCTCGGCGCGCAGGCGCACGAGGTCGCGCACGACCAGCCCGTAGCCGGCATCGCGCAGATCGCCATCGTCATAGGAGGTCAGCGCGGTGACCGCGAGCAGCTTCAGATCCGCCCCGTCGCGCCCCTCGACGGCGCCGCGCATCGTCTGGGGGTAGGCGTGGACCGTGAGCAGGTCGACGCCGAGATTGCTGAGGGACGCGACGCCCTCGGTCACGGTGTTGCCGATGTCGTGGAGCTTGAGGTCGAGGAAGACCTTCTTGCCCTCGGCCACCAGCTGCTGGGTGAGCTGCAGGCCGCCCGCGAAGGCGAGCGCATAGCCGATCTTGTAGAAGCTTGCGGCATCGCCGAGTTGCGAGACGATGCGATAGGCGTCCCAGATCGTCGGCACGTCGAGCGCGACGATCATGCGGTCGCGCAGGTCGTTGATCTTCTGGGTCATGGCCCGCTCCCGCTGTTTGCGGGGATGGGCCATGATTCGGGCCTCGGCGCAAGGCCGCGCGCCCGTCGGGCCGCGCACCCTCAGGCCGCGTCGCTCAGCACCTGCCTGAACACCTGCGCCCAGACATCGCCGGTCTGCGCGCCGGAGACCGCGAGCTTGCCGTCGATGATGAAGAAGGGCACGCCGGTGACGCCGACCTGCTGGGCGTGAGCCTCGAGCCCGATCACGGTCTCGCGCAGCTCCTCATTGGTCAGCTCGTCGCGCGCGGCCTGCTCGTCGAAGCCCTGCTCGACGGCAATGGCGACGAGCGTGTCGAGATCGCCGATGTCGCGGCCGTCCTGCCAATAGGCCTTGAACAGCGCCGCCTTCATCTCGGTGCCGCGCTGCACGGTCGAGGCGGCGGCGACCAGCATATGCGCCATGCGGGTGTTAACGCTCTTGGTGACGCGCGCCCAGTTGAAGGTGACGCCGCTTTCGAGCGCCGCCTCCGAAAGCCGGATCTCGATCTCCTTGCGCTTTCCGGGACCGAACTTGGCATCGAGATAGGCGGTCCGGTCCATGCCGTCGGCCGGCATGTCGGGGTTCAGCTCATAGGGCAGCCAGGTGATGGCGACACGCTCGGTCAGGTCATGGCTCTCCAGCGCCTTCTCCAGCCGCGCCTTGCCGATGAAGCACCAGGGACAGGCGAGATCGGAAACGATCGCGATGGGCAGTTTGTCTTTCATGGTGGCCGTCCTGCTCAAACCTTGTGTATGGACCCGCCGTAGCGGGCTATCGTGCTGTCGGACGTCAACAGGGTGATCCCTTCGACCCTCGCCTGAGCGACCAGTATCCTGTCGAACGGATCTTTGTGGATCGGCTGCAAATCACCGATCGCAACCGCATGCTCGCCCCTGACCGGCACCTCGACAAAACCACGGTCGAGCAGACCGCGTCTCAGAAGTCTGGCGTCGACCGAGAAATCGCTCCGGCCGAGGCTGGTCTTGATAGCGATCTCCCACAGGCTCGCCGCGCTGAAATACAACTCGCTCTCGGACGCGTCGATAATGCGTCGCGCTTCCGCCGACAGCCGGTCGGGTCGACCCGCGTTCCACAGCAGGAGGTGCGTGTCGAGGAGCGCCCTCACGAGCGCCCGTTGAACATGGCTTCGATCTCTTCGCGCCCCATCTCATCGAAATCATCAGGCACCGTCATTTGCCCGACCATAAAGCCGGTGCGTTGGAGCGGCTTGGCCTCGATCGGCTCCAGCGGAACGACCTTGACCATGGGCTTCCCCGCCTTCGCGATGATGAAGGCCTCGCCCTTCGCGGCGCGGTCGACCAGACGCGACAGATGCGTCTTCGCGTCATGGATGTTCACCTTCTCCATGGACGACCCCAGGTTAGTTCAATTGAGTTAGTTTACCAGAGCAGCCATTGTCTTCAAGCCGGCGGATAGAGGTGCCGCTCGCCATGGCGGTCCTCGGCGAAGGCTTCGGCGCCGGGCGTCTCGCAACCGGACAGGAAGGCGGGGCCGACGGGGATCTTTCCCGCCCCGCCGGGGATGTCGAGGATATAGGTCGGCTGGCACAGGCCGGACAGATGGCCTCGCAGGCTTTTGACGAGAGCCTGCCCCTCTTCCAGTGAGAGGCGGAACGTGGCCGTGCCGGGCGCGAAGTCCGGATGGTGCAGATAATAGGGCTTCACCCGGTTCTCGACGAAGGCGCGCATCAGGGCCGACAGGGTCGCGACGTCCGCATTGACGCCCTTCAGCAGGACGCTCTGGCTGATCAGGACATGGCCGGCATCCGCCAGCCGCGCCAGCGCGGCCCTTGCGGCGGGGGTGAACTCGCGCGGATGATTGGCGTGGATCGCGACATAGCTCGCCTTGCCCGGAATCCGCAGGGCGGCGGCATAATCGGCCGTGATCCGGTCGGGCTCGACCATCGGCACGCGGGTGTGCCAGCGCGCCACCTTGATGTGGTCGATCGCGCCCAGACGCTGCGCCACCTCCCGCACCCGCCTGGTCGAGAGGATCAACGGGTCGCCGCCCGTCATGATCACCTCCCAGATTTCGCGATGATCGGCGAGATAGGCCAGCGCCGCCTCGAGCTTCCCGCCCGTCAGCGCATCGCCGCCGGGGCCGACCATCTCGCGACGGAAGCAGAAGCGGCAATAGACCGGGCAGGCATGGACGAGCTTGAGCAGCGCCCGGTCAGGGTAGCGGTGCACCACGCCCTCGACGGGCGAATGCACCTCGTCGCCGATCGGATCGGCGCGCTCCTGCGGGAGGGTGACGAGTTCGGCCGGATCCGGGACGAACTGGCGCGCGATCGGGTCCGCCGCATCGTCCGGGTCGATCAGTGCGGCCATGGCCGGTGTCACCGAAACCGCGTAGCGCGCAGCGACGGCCTCCAGCGCCTCGCGTGCCGCGGGCGCGACGAGGCCGGCCTCGACGAGGGCCCCGACGCTGCGCAGCGGCTGTCCGCCGGGAGGCTGGTGAAGGGTCATGCCGCTCCCCTGCCCGGTTCCGCCACCGGCGTCCAGAGCACATCCTCGATCCGACGGGCGCCGGTGCAGAGCATCACGAGGCGATCGAAACCCAGCGCGATGCCGCTGGCCTGCGGCATCGCGGCGAGCGCGCTCAGGAAATCCTCGTCGACGGGATAGCGCTCACCATAGATGCGCGCCTTCTCGTCCATGTCGGCCTCGAAGCGGCGGCGCTGCTCGGCCGGATCGGTCAGCTCCCCGAACGCATTCGCCAGTTCGACGCCGCAGGCATAGAGCTCGAAGCGCTCCGACACCCGCGGATCGCCGGGTTTCGGCCGCGCGAGCGCAGCTTCCGAGATCGGGTATTCGTACAGGATCGTCGCCCGCCCCCGGCCCAGATGCGGCTCGATCCGCTCGGAGAGGATGCGGCTGAAGATGTCGGACCAGCTGTCATCATCGACGACCCGAATGCCGGCCTCGGCCGCATCGGCGGCGAGCCCGCCCCGGTCGACATCGTGGTCGGCGGTGACGGTGCGCAACAGGTCGATGCCGGCGTGACGCCGGAAGGCGTCCTGGAGCGTCAGCCGCTCGGGCTGCGCGAAAGGGTCGGCCTCGAGGCCGCGCCAGCGCAGTGTGGCCACGCCCGCGGCGCGGGCCGCCTCGGCCAGGAGAGAGGCCGCGTCCTGCATCAGCGTCTCGTAGCCTTCGCCCGCCCGATACCATTCCAGCATCGTGAATTCGGGGTGGTGCAGCGCGGTGCGCTCGCGGTTGCGGAAGACCCGGGCAAAATCGAAGAGGCGTGGTTCGCCCGCCGCCAGCAGCTTCTTGGCGGCGAATTCGGGCGAGGTGTGCAGGTAATAGGGATGGTGCGCCCCGGCATCGTCGATCAACGTCGTGGTGAAGCCGTGCAGATGCGTCTCGTTCCCGGGCGAGACCTGCAGGATCGCGGCCTCGACCTCGACGAAGTCGCGCACCTCGAACCAGCGGCGCAGCGCCGCCCTGATGCGGCCGCGCGCGAGAAGCGCCGGGCGACGGTCGGCATGGATGTCGGGCCGCCAGAACGGCGGAAGAGCGTTTGTCATCGTCTCGGGTTCAGAACGTCGGCAAGCTTCCGTTTCGCCTGCGAATGCGGTAGTGGCGCGGCAAGGATTTCGCCAAGGGCGCCATGGCGCGGCGCCAACTCAAGGACAAGTCACGTGGTCAAGGTCATCGCATCCTCCGTTCGTAAGGGCAATGTGCTCGAACTCGACGGTCATCTCTGCTCGGTCCTGTCGGCCGAGAGCTTCTTCCCCGGCAAGGGCACGCCGACGACGCAGATCGACATGCGCCGCATCTCCGACGGCGTGAAGATGACGCAGCGCTACAAGACGACCGAGCAGGTCGAGCGCGCCTATGTCGAGGACCGCGACTTCACCTATCTCTACCAGGATGGCGAGCAGTACGTGTTCATGAACCCCGAAACCTTCGACCAGATCAATGTCGATGGCGACGTGGTCGGCAGCATGGCTCCCTATCTCCAGGAAGGCATGAAGGTCTCGCTCTCGGTGTTCGAGGACAAGGCCGTGGCGATCGAGCTGCCGCAGCGCGTCACCGTCGAGGTCGCCGAGACCGAGCCGGTCACCAAGGGGCAGACGGCCTCCTCCTCCTACAAGCCCGCGATCCTGGTCAACGGCGTGCGCACGGCCGTGCCGCCGCATATCGGCCCCGGCGTCCGCATCGTGGTGATGACGGAAGACGGCTCCTATGTGGAGCGGGCCAAGGATTGATTCTGGCTGCCGGTGCAAACACCGGGAGCATGATTATATCGGCGATGCGGCGGGCCCTTTCCGGGCCCGTTTTCGTTTCCGAGGATGACCCATGACCATCACCGCCCGCTCCGCTGCCCTCGCCGGCTTCGTCCAGACGCTCAAGGCCCTCGACGCCATCCTCGACAAGACGGTCGAGCAGGCGGCGGCGCGCAAGATCCAGCCCGAGGTGCTGCTGAGCGCGCGGCTGGCGCCCGACATGCTGCCCTTCTCGCGCCAGATCCAGCTGGCCTGCGACTTCGCCAAGAACGCGGCGGCCCGGCTCGCCGGCGGCGACAACCCCAAGCACCCCGACGACGAGAAGAGCTTCGACGAGCTGAAGGCGCGCATCGCCAAGGTGCTCGCCTTCGTCAAGGGCCTTGATGACGCCGCCTTCGAGGCCGGCGTGGCGCGCGACGTCACCTTCCCGCGCGGCCAGAACGCGACCATGACGATGCGCGGCGAGGCCTATCTCACCCGCTTCGCCGTGCCGAACTTCTATTTCCATGCCACAACCGCCTACGCGATCCTGCGCAAGAACGGCATCCAGATCGGCAAGCAGGACTTTCTGCTCGGCGTTCTCGACAGCTGAGCCCGGCGCCCTTGAAAGCGCCGCATTGCTCTCCCATATGAGCATCACGGCGATGTCGAGGGCGTTCCACTGTCCTCCAGCGCCGTAGAAGACGGCCATGAGCTCGAAGTGTGACGCCGGATGTACGCGCACCCTTCAGGACATGGCCGTTAACATTTTCGGCCCTGGCTGTTCCCTACGATATATCTTGCCGGCTTTGAACGTGCATCGCCGCCGCCGCGACTGTCTTTCATCGAGGTTCGATGAAGGCAGGAGGAGACGATGGCGGAGCCAGAAGGTGCGGCCTACCTCAAGGCAGGTGGCGCGGAGCTGTTCAAGAAGCAGACCTCGAAGATCTTCCGGAAGCGGGACAACAGGACGCTTCTCGATCTCGACATCATGCTGACCGGCTATCCGACGATCCCGCGCGAGAATCGCGAGCGGCGGACCAAGGCGCTCCTCGCCATCATTGCCCTCTGTGAATCCTGGTTGCGCGACAAGAAGACGAAGGTCGAGGGTCACAGCTCGTTCCGGGCGCCCTTCGTCAAGAAGCTGCACGACGCCGCCGTGAGCGCCTTGCGCGGTATCGAGACCTTCCAGAAGGTCAAGGGTCATTTCGTCGCGAAGAAGAACTGGGACACCGCGATCGCGGCGGTCCGAAAGATCGTTCCGGAGGGGTCGACCCACGGTGCCGATGGCCAGCCCCTCCAGATCATGCAGCAGGACAATTGGCTGGAGATTCTGGACACGCATCATCGCCGCGGCCAGGAGCTGAAGAAGCACTACGACACATGGATCGCCGAGAAGCAGACATGCACGTTCTGGGAATATCTCGAAAAGCGCTCACCGAATGACCTCAAGGAGCTGCAGAAGGTCGAGGTCAGCTACCTCGACGACCTGGTCTTCCGCGATCTGTTCGTCGCCAATTTCGAGGGCAACCGGATACGGTCCCGCATCTCGCCACCCGTCCAGACCATGATCATCAGCAAATGGTCCCATGACACGGTGATGCAGAATGCCCAGGATAGGCTGCTCGACACCACGACGTGGCCCTCGACGGCTCTCCATGGGCTGACCGACGGCTGGGGGGCGTTCGTTCTCAGCCCGCAGGAGGTCGTCTATGTCGGCATCCATGTGAGCGGACATTTTCACCATTCGAGCTTTCTGTGCGGGGCGCCGATCCTCGCGGCGGGCATGATCAAGGTCGAGCAGGGTCGTATCCGCGGCATCCACGAGAAGAACGGCCATTACCGCTCGCGGGAGGCGCATATGCTCGCCTTCCTGAAACTGCTGCAGCGCAAGCTGCCCGGCACGGATTGGCACGATGTCGAGTATTACAGCTTCGGCGGCGCCTGGATGACCGTGGGCCAGAAACTCAACCTTCCGCGTCGTCCGACCGTGCCGAGCCGTGACAACCGGGGACCGCTTCCCTCGACGCTGGCGGCCCCGCAACCCGTTCCGCAAGGGTCGGGCAGGCGCCTGCCGCCGACACCCGTGCAGGCTCAGGCTCAGGCTCAGGCTCAGGCTCAGGCTCAGGGCAGAGTCAGGGCCGCGGTCAACCGCCTCAACAAGCACTAGCGCTGCGGCCGCCGCTCAACCCCGCAGGAACGGATTGTTCGCCCGTTCCTCGCCGAGCGTGCCGGCGGGTCCATGCCCGGGCAGGAACTGCACATCGTCGCCGAGCGGCAGCAGCTTGTCCCGGATTCCTGCGATCAGGGTCTCGTGGCTGCCATAGGGAAAGTCGGTGCGGCCAACCGAGCCGGCGAAGACCGTGTCGCCGGCCAGCAGGAAGCGCAGATCCTTCTGGAAGAAGGTGACGTGACCCGGCGTGTGGCCCGGCACATGCAGCACCGAGAAGGCGACGTCGCCGACCTTGACCTCGTCGCCCTCGACGAGCCAGCGCGACGGCGACACCGCCCGCATGTCGCGGATGTCGA
>NCCO01000118.1 GCA_002279705.1 Allobosea sp. 12-68-7 | reverse complement strand
GCCTTCATCTCGTTCGAAGGGCAGGAGATCACCTATGCCGACTTCGAGGCGCGGGCGAACCGGTTTGCGCACTGGGGGCTGAGTGTCGGTCTGAAGGCGGGCGACACGGTTGCGCTCTTCATGGAGAACCGGCCGGACTACATCGCGTTCTGGACGGGCATGGCGAAGATCGCGGTGAAGACCGCGCTGATCAACTACAACCTTGCGGGCGCGGGGCTCGCGCACTGCATCAATGTAGTGGACTGCAAGGCCATCGTGATGAACCCGGAGCTGGCGGCGAGCTATGCGTCGGCTAAGGCGCAGGTGAAGCTGCCGCTGGGCGCGTTCGTGCTGGGTGGGGATGCCGACGGACTGACTCACATTGATGAGGCGGTGAACCAGGCGGCGCCGGGGCGGATGGACAAATCGGTGCGGGCGGGCGTGAAGGGCGGCGAGGTTGCGCTCTACATCTATACGTCGGGCACGACAGGCTTGCCGAAGGCGGCGAAGATCACGGGCGTGCGGGCGCGCGGCCTGATGCGCGTTTTCAAGGATGCGACGGAGGCCGGCCACAACGAGCGCATCCTGCTGACGCTGCCGCTCTATCATGCGACGGGCGGCATGTGCGGCGTGGGTACGGCGCTGAATGCCGGCGCTTGCATCATCCTGCGCCGGAAGTTTTCGGCGTCGCACTTCTGGCAGGAGGCGATCGACAATGATGCGACCATGCTGGTCTATATTGGCGAGCTTGGGCGCTATCTGATGAACCAGCCGCCGAGTGCGCTGGAGAAGAGCCACAAGATCAGGAAGGGCTTCGGCAACGGCCTGCGGGCGGATGTGTGGGAGCAGTTCGTTGCGCGGACGGGGATCAAGCGGCTGGTCGAGTTCTATGGCTCGACCGAAGGCAATGTGAACTTCTTCAATCTCGACGGGAAGATCGGGGCGGTGGGGCGGATTCCGCGCCTGCTTCGATCGCGCTTGCCGGCGCGCATCGTGCGCTTCGATGTCGAGACGGAGATGCCGATCCGGGGGGCCGATGGGCTCTGCATGGAGGCGGCTGCGGACGAGGTGGGCGAGGCGGTGGGACCCATCACGCACGAGGTGCGCCAGCGCTTCGACGGCTACAATGACGAGAAGCAGTCGAAGAAGAAGATCCTGACCGACGTGTTCGCGAAGGGCGACAAGTGGTTCCGCACCGGGGACCTGATGAAGATGGACAAGGACGGGTATATCTACTTCGTCGACCGGATCGGCGACACGTTCCGCTGGAAGGGCGAGAACGTCTCGACCAGCGAAGTGGAGATTGCGATCTCGTCGTTGCCGGGGGTTACGCATGCGATTGTCTATGGCGTGAGTGTGCCGGGGCAGGATGGGCGTGCGGGCATGGCGGCGATCTCGCCAAAGGACGGCGTTGATCTGAAGGCGCTGCACGCGCACATGGCGATGCACCTTCCCGCCTATGCGCGGCCTATCTTCGTGCGGTTCCAGGCGGAGGCCGAGACCACGGGAACGATGAAGTATCGTAAGGTCGATCTGGTGAAGGACGGCTTTGATCCGATGAACACGAGCGATGCGCTGTTTGTGGCCGACAATGATGCGGGCACCTATCGGCCGATCACTCCAGATGTTCACCGCGATATCGTGAGCGGCAAGATCAGGCTTTGAGGGCGGCGGTGAACCGCCGCCCCCGTTTTCAGCTCCAGATGTCGCCCAGGGCCAGCTGCTCGGTGAAGCCTAGGCCGAGGGGGTGGTTGTAGGACGTGCCGCTGGCCCAGTCGTCCAGGCGCGATGCGAGGGACTGGACCGACGGACCCGTGCGGACGCGGAACCCCTCGAGGACGCGCACCAGCTCGCGCAGGCGGCCTTCTTCGAGATCCACATTGTCGGCCGCTTTCGCTTCCGACAGACGCCAGCCGGCAACGTCCCAGTTGAGCGCGATGGCTGCGGGAACGTGGCCCTGCCAGACATAGACAGCCATGCGGCCTTCGGCGATGCGCTGGGCGTGATCGGCGAGGCAGTTGCGGAATTCGAGCGCCATCGTCTCCAGCTGCTTGCGCGTGGTGATACGCGCGAAGGGGGCGGGAAGGGCGGGCGCCGGATCAGCCGGACGGAAGGCGTCGGGCGTCAGATCTTCCTGCGCGCGGCGGTACACGTCCCCCACGGTTCCGCCCGAACCCCAGCGGCGGGCGATGCGCGTGGCCGCGTCAGGCGTGCGCATGCGGATCGCGATGCGGAAGGCGCGCGCAAGATCGTAGGCCGCATGCGCCGAAGGAATGACGCGCACAACCGGCGCCATGCGCAGGGCGGATGGCAGCGCGGCGATCGGAGCGAAGGATGCGGGACGCACTTCGTCGAGATGACGCAGCACCTCGTTCGCCATGGGCTCGGCGAGGAGATCCAGGAACGTGGCGTAGTCGGCAATACGCCAGAGCTGTTCGCCCGCCTTGGAGAGCGCGCGCATCACGCCGGTGGCGTTGGCGCCGGCGATGGCTTCAGCGACGAGGGAGTCGCGCTGGAACTCGACGAGACGGCGAAGCTCGGACGGGGCAAGCTCGCGGGCGGCGCGGCCCGAGACGAGGAGCGCCGCCGCGTGACGACGCGCGGCTGGCAGCGCGAAGAAGTCGCCATGCGGCGCCGCCCAGACGCGGGCGATCGCATCGGCGAAGTCGCCGGCGAGAAACGCCAGCAGGGGCGTCGCCGTGTGCGACCGCTGGGGCGCACGATGGATGAACTGCGCGACCATGGTCGCGTCTCCTCTCGACACGCGCCCGCGATCCCGCCGGTTGTGGCGGGGCAGGCAAGACGCACGTCCGCATCATGCGGGCGCACGCCGGTTCAGGTTCGTGAGGTCAGACGCTTCCGAGCCAATGCACGGGGCGCTGACCGGCCCCCATGACTGAACACAGGGGCAAACTGATTAGGACCAGTCGCCTCATTGGCTGCTGTGGCTCCGTAGAGAGAGGGACGAGATGTAGCCCCCCAGCACGTGACTGTCTGCCGCAGGAATTGGGCGGGATTTTGGCGCCGGACAAAAAAGGGCTAGATGGATCTGCAGTAGAGGAGAGATTCCATGTTCGTGCGATTTGCGTTTGCCGCTTCGGCCCTGGCGCTTGCGGCGGCCTGTGCGCCCGAACAGAAGGTCGCGCCCACGCCTGAGGCGCCACCGACAGCGGCCGCGCCGCAGCAGCCGGCCGCAGCGCTCGAGGGCGACGCCGCGAAATACAAACCCGCGCCCGATGGCGAGATCACCGTGAGCCTTCCCGCCGCCGGCGCGCGCCTGACCAGCCCGCTGGTCGCCGAGGGCATCGCGATCAACAATTGGTTCTTCGAGGGCCAGTTCGTGGCCGAACTCGTGGCGAACGGCGAAGTACTGGCGTCGGCGCCGGCGATGCAGGCGGGCGACACCAACTGGACCGATCCGGGCCCGGTGAACTTCCGCGCCGAGCTGGCCTTCGCGGTGACGGCGGAAACGCAGGCCGAGCTGATCCTCAGCGAGGACATGCCCGAGTATATCGACGAAGCGAATGACATTCGCGGGCCGGCGCGATCGGTGCGGATTCCGGTGGTGCTGGTTCCTACTGCGCCGTGACGACATTCCGGCCCGAACGTGCGATCCTTGAACTCGACAGCCGGTTTCACAGCGAGGTGGAGCCGGCTGACTTTCCGCAGCGCACGATCCGCTGGCGCAATCAGCGCTGGGCCGAGCGGGTCGGGTTGGGCGGACTGGCCGAGGCGGAATGGATCGAGCATTTCGGGAAGTTTGCGCCGCTTGAGGGTTCGCTCGAGAAGCCGCTGGCGCTGGCTTATCATGGGCACCAGTTCCAGTCGTACAATCCCAACATTGGCGATGGGCGCGGCTTCCTGTTTGCGCAGATGCGCGATGATGCAGGTCGCCTGCTTGATCTTGGCACCAAGGGATCGGGGCGGACGCCGTGGAGCCGTACGGGCGATGGGCGGCTGACGCTGAAGGGCGGCGTGCGCGAGGTGCTGGCGGCGGGGATGCTGGAGGCGCTGGGCGTTTACACGTCGAAGGCGTTCTCGCTGATCGAGACGGGCGAACAGCTGGCGCGCAATGACGAACCGTCGCCGACGCGGTCGTCTGTTCTCGTGCGCCTGTCGCACAGCCACATCCGCTTCGGGACGTTTCAGCGGCTGGCGTATGGCGGAGACACCGATGGCATCGGCAAGCTGGTTGAGTATTGCATCCGACACTATCACCCGGCGGCTCATGGCGTGGACATGGAAGCGTCGGCGGCTGGCCTGCTGCGGGAGGTGACGGCGGCGACGGCGGAGCTTGCGGCGCAATGGATGGCGGCGGGGTTCGTCCATGGCGTGCTCAACACGGACAACATGGTGGTGACGGGCGAGAGTTTTGACTATGGCCCGTGGCGCTTCCTGCCATACTCGGACCCGAGCTTTGTCGCTGCCTATTTTGACGAGAGGGGTCTTTATGCGTTCGGACGCCAGCCCTCGGCGGCGCTGTGGAACCTGTCGCAGCTGGCGTCGGCTCTGACGCTTGTGGCGAGCGTGCCGCCGCTGGAGGTGGAGCTGGGGCGGTTCGAGGAGCTTTATCGTGATGCGTTCCGCCGCCGCGTGCTTGCTGTGCTGGGGCTCTCATCGAAAGGGGAGGAGGCGGACCTAGCCCTGTTCAAGACGTTCTTCACCTGGATGGGCGAGTCGCGGGCGGCGTGGCCGCAGGTGTTCTTCGACTGGTTCGGCGGCGCCGCCAGCGAGGCGCGTGCGATCGCGGGGCCGCTTGGCGCGCAGTATCGTTCGCCAGGGTTTGGGCCGGTACGCGAAGCGGTGATGGGGCATGCGCCCGAGCGCCCTGAAAGGCTGGCGCACGCCTATTTCCGGCGTGATCGGCCGGTCTCGCTGGTGATCGAGGAAGTCGAGGCGATCTGGGCCCCGATCGCCGAGGGTGACGATTGGTCTGCCTTCTATTCATGTATGGAGCGCATCGAGCTGGCCCGCGGGGCGCTCGATCACATCCAAGGTTAAAGGCAAAATATCTCACGAATCCCGGAGGGTGCCGGGCATTTTAGGCCGGAGACTGCTTGCTGACCTACGGTTTTGTTAACCCTTCTTCGATGTAACTGTCTGAGGAAATTTCCACAGGCGCCACGGGTCCATGACGTCTACACCGCTTCCGTTGGGTTCAGGATCGCCGCCTGAGGTGATCGAGAAGTGCTTCGCGAGTGCGACGGAGCACTTCATGAACGCCGCGAGCGAGGCGTTTGCCCTCATTGACCAGGAAGGGCGCGTTGTCCGCGCCAACATCGCCTATCGCCGTCTGACCGGGCCAGCGGGCGGGGCGCATGATGCGACGATCCTTTCCTACATCGACCCCGACAAGCGCGAAGCTGCGCGCGATGCGCTGCGCGCTCTCAACGACAGAGCGTCAATCCGGACCATGCAGATGCGCTTCCGCATCGGCGGCGAGACGCGCCTGATCGAAGCAGAGATGTCGTGGCTTGGCGATGCGGGTCTGATCTCGTTCGTCGGCCGGGATGTGACGCGGCAGGATGTGCTGGAGCGGGAGCGCCAGGAGACTGCGACGGCGCGGGATGCGGTGGAGCAGGTGGGCGATATCGGCCACTGGCGCGCCGGCCGCGATTTCAAGCTGCAATGTTCGCCCGGCGCCTCGCGCATACTGGGCCTGGATCCGGCAGCCCCGCCGCTGGTGCTGACCGATCTCGTCGACATGATCCTGCCGGAAGATCGCGAGGCCGTCGTGCAGGCCGCGCGCGAAGCGTTCGAGAAGCGCAAACCAGTGAAGCAGACATTCCGGCTGCGCCGGGCCGATGGAACCATGCGCCTCGTGCGCGTCGCCGGCGCGCCGTCGATTGATGCGCGCGGGCAGGTGGAAGCGATGCACGGCGTCGTCGTCGACAAGTCCGACGGCCATGCAGCCCTGCAGGCGGCGCTCAACGCCGACTCGACCGTGCGGCGTTTCGTGCAGTCGGCGCCAATGGCGATCTGCATGTGCGATAACGAACTTCGCGTCATGATGGCCAGCGCCAGCTGGATTGCCGAGCACGGACTCACCGAGGCTGACGTCCTGGGCCGCAACATCTATGAGATCCAGGCCTGGGTTCCCGAGAAGTGGCGCGCCATGCATCGCCGCGTCCTGCGTGGCGAGGCGATGAACCACGAGAGCGACCCCTATGATAGCCCCGGCGGAGATCAACGCTGGCTGAAATGGTCGGCCGCGCCCTGGTACAATGGCGATGGGCAGATCGGCGGCATCATCGCGGTTCACGAAGACGTCACGGCTCTGGTCAGGGCACAGCACGAGATCGAGAGTTCGAAGGAGCGCATGTCGTTCGGCATGTCTATCACCCAGATGATGATCTGGGAGCTCGATTTCGAACTGCGCGAAACGTATATCGAAGGCGACTGGAAGCATTTCTTCCCGCAGCGCCCGACATTCGATTCGCTGACAGGCGGGGACAGCTGGATTCACCCATCCGATCGGGAAATGCTTGCCAACAAGTGGCGCACACATCTGGCCGGCGGCGCGCCGTACACGGCCGAGTATCGGGTAACCCTGGCCGACAGCCGCGAGATCTGGCATGCGGCCTCGATCCGCATTCTCAAGACGGTGAAGGGATCGCCCGCGCGCGCTTTCGCCGTTATCCAGGACATCACGGCCCGCAAGCACATCGAAATCAAGGCCATGGAGGCCGAGCAGCGCGCGCTGGTTGCGGCGGCGGCGAAGTCCGACTTCCTGTCGAACATGAGCCATGAGATCCGCACGCCGTTGAATGGCGTGCTGGCCGTTTCCGAAGTGCTGGCGCGCACCGAGCTGGACGAGCGTCAGGGCGAGATGGTTCGCCTGATCTCGACATCGGGCAAGACGCTGCTGCGCGTGATGGATGATCTGGTCGAGTTCTCCCGCCTCGAAGGCGACGACATCAGCTTCGATGTGCGGCCGTTCGAACTGGAAGAAGCGCTGCGTAACACCTGCGAGGCGGCGCGTACGCGCTCGGAGGCCAAGGGGCTGCGCTTTGACGCGTTCATTTCCGCCAGCTGCGATGGTGTCTTCCGCGCTGATCCGGTGCGGATTGGCCAGGTGCTGGGCAACCTTCTGAACAATGCCGTGAAGTTCACCGAGCAGGGCGGCATCAGCGTGTCGGCCGGCGTCGAGGAACTGCCGGAGGGCAAGACGCAGCTGCGCCTGGCGGTCACGGACACCGGCGTCGGCTTCGCGCCCGAACTAGCCGAGCGCATCTTCGAGCGCTTCGAACAGGCCGATATCTCGACGTCACGGAGGTATGGCGGCCTCGGCCTCGGCCTTTCCATCGTAAAGCGTCTCGTCGAGTTGATGAAGGGACAGGTTTCCGCCAAGTCGAAGCCGGGCGAGGGATCGACTTTCGAGGCGATCATCCCGATCTCGCGCGATCGCATCGCGGCGTTGGGCGCGCTGACGACCGTCGCAGTCGAGGATTTCGACACGGAAACGTCCATCGCGAACCTTCGTCTGCTTGTGGCTGAAGACAATCCGATGAACCGCCGCGTCGTGGAACTGCTGCTGGCGCAGAGCGGGCTGCACATCACGTTCGCGGAAAACGGCAAGGAAGCGGTCGAGAAATTCTCGGCGGGCAGGTTCGATCTTGTCCTCATGGACCTGCAGATGCCGATCATGGGCGGGCTTGCCGCCATGCGCGCCATTCGTGCGTGGGAGAAAGAAACCAGCCGGGTTCCGACGCCCATACTGGCGGTTTCGGCCAACGCGACGGACGACCACGTCCTGGAAGCCAAGGAAGCCGGCGCCGACGATCACGTCGCCAAGCCGATCGTGCGTGAGACGCTGTTCGAGGCGATTGCGCGCCACGCCAAGCCGAGCGCCCAGACTGCTGGGGACGATAACATCGACTTCGATCTCGACGAGTTCGACATCGCGGTTTGAGACCGCGACTCACGCGCCGAAGTAGCGCCGGAAGAAGTCGCCGACGCCGCCGGGGACGTAAACGGCCAGCATGATCAGGCCGAGCGTCAGCACATGCAACGCGGTGATCAGGGCGGTGACCATCACGAAGCCGGGTTTGTAGGTCTTGTGGCGCAGCACATGCTGGGCAAGCAGGCCGCCGATGATGCCGAATGCGAGGTCGGCAAGATGCAGGCTGCGCTCGGGCGCGCGCCATTCACGCTTCGCGGCGGCGCGCTTGTCGGTCTGATAGAACAACCAT
Organism: Allobosea sp. 12-68-7; assembly: GCA_002279705.1. Lineage (GTDB taxonomy): Bacteria > Pseudomonadota > Alphaproteobacteria > Rhizobiales > Beijerinckiaceae > Allobosea. Next base: position 1,446 of record NCCO01000118.1, on the reverse strand, counting down.
GAGGCGATGCCGCCGATCACATAGAGCAGGCCGACCCAGACGGGAAAGCGTCCCAGCGCGATGTTGTTACCAAGCAGGACGATAAGCGTCGCAGCTGCGGCCGTGCGCATCGAGATCTGGCGGAGGCCGGGCTTTTGTTCGCGCGCCGGAGCAGTTGGAGCCGCGGTTGCCGCCCCGGATGCCGCATCTGCTGAGGAGACGCTCGATGTCTGGGGAGCGACGGCTGCTGGCGCGGTCTTGATCTGGACCTTGACGGCTGCGGGGCGGCCATTAGCGCCTTCGCCGACTTCGTAGGAAAGCTTGTCGCCCGGTTTTGGCCGCTCGATGCTCTTACCGATCGACTTCATGTGGACATAGAGCTTCGATCCGTCTGGACGGCGTATGAAGCCGAACCCACGGGCGTCGTGCCAGTCCTCAAGTATGCCGTTTTCGCGGGCCACGCGAACTAGCTAGCCCTACTTGTTTGCGCGGTTCCTAACGAGGTCGTCGACAACCGCAGGATCGGCAAGAGTTGATGTGTCGCCAAGGTTCGCAAAGTCGTTCTCCGCGATCTTGCGCAGGATGCGCCGCATAATCTTACCGGACCTTGTTTTCGGCAGGCCGGGCGCAAACTGTATGACATCCGGCGTCGCTATAGGACCGATTTCCTTGCGGACCCAGTTCACAAGTTCCTTGCGCAGCTCCTCACTTTCTCGATCGTTTTTGGGGGCTTGCCCCGCCATCAGTGAAACATAGGCATAGATGCCCTGGCCTTTGATGTTGTGCGGATATCCGACCACGGCTGACTCGGACACTTTCGGATGCGCAACGAGTGCGCTCTCGACCTCGGCGGTTCCCAGGCGGTGGCCGGAGACGTTGATAACGTCATCCACCCGGCCGGTGATCCAGTAATAGCCGTCCTCGTCGCGGCGGCAGCCGTCGCCGGTGAAATACTTTCCGGGATAGGTCTTGAAGTAGGTGTCCACGAAGCGCGCGTGATCGCCATAGACGGTGCGCATCTGGCCGGGCCACGAATCGAGAATGCAGAGATTGCCGGCTGTGGCGCCTTCGAGGACGGTCCCCTTGTCGTCCACGAGTTCGGGGCGAATGGAGAAGAAGGGTTTGGCGGCGGAGCCGGGCTTGAGGGCGTGGGCGCCGGGCAGGGGCGTCATCAGCGTGGCGCCGGTTTCGGTCTGCCACCAGGTATCGACGATGGGGCAGCGCTGTTCGCCGACAACGCGGTAGTACCATTCCCACGCTTCCGGGTTGATCGGTTCGCCGACCGATCCCATCAGGCGCAGCGACTTGCGTGAAGAGCTGGTCACGAAATCATCGCCCGCGCCCATCAGCGCGCGCAAGGCGGTGGGGGCGGTGTAGAAGATCGAGACCTTGTGCTTGTCGATGGTCTTCCAGAATCGCGAGGCGTCCGGGTAAGTCGGGATGCCTTCGAACATCAGCGTGGTCGCG
>NCCO01000117.1 GCA_002279705.1 Allobosea sp. 12-68-7 | reverse complement strand
CACCCACCAGAGCCAGCCCGACCTGCTCGGCCGGGTGCTCATAGGGGAACAGGAACTCCACCGCCTCGAAACCGGCATCCGCCGCCGCCTTGAAGCGGTCGAGGAAGGCCCATTCGTTGAACATCATCGAAAGATTGGCGGCGAAGCGAGGCATGACGGTCCCGGGGGCTGATGATCTCAGGCGAAGCTAGCGCGCGGAGCGGCCCGCGTCATGCCGCAACGCGGCATCGCCGCGATGCGTTCCCTGTCGAGGCGGGGCCGAGCTACTTCTTGTCGGCCCGGGCCGGGGGGTTCGGGTCCTTGGAGAAGTTCCGGAAGACCATGTCGGGCGAGGAGGTGTTGTGACGCGAATGGGTGGTGCGGCCCATCCAGATGTCGGTCGCCTTGCCGCCCGTGAACGGCATCAGCTTCTCCTCGCGCCAGCCCTTGGCGCCGGGCTCGCGAATGGCGATGTGCGCGACATCGTTGTTGCCCTCGGTGACATACATCGAACGCAGCGCCACGAAAGCGTTGCCGCCGGTCACCGGCCTGTCGAGCACGACATCCAGCACCATGCGGTTCTCGTCGACGCCCTCGAGCTTCAGCGTGCCGTTGGAACCGTCCTTGAAGCTCAGCTTGAACGAGGTCGTCTTGGGGTCGAACTCGATCTCCCTGATGTTGACGACCGGTCGCGCGCCATCCTGAACGATCGGCCCGACCAGAAAGGACGAGCCATAGGCCGTGGCGGCGAGCTGCGAGGGCGGCATCGGCCGGGCGCGCCAGTAGCCATCCTGCGGATAGACCACGAGCAGCTCGTGCGAGCGGTCCTTGCCGAGCTTCCAGAGCTGGACGAGATGCAGGCCCTTCTCGACCCTGTCGCCGACCTTGAAGGTCGTATCGGACGGGCGCCAGAAGGTCGGGAAGGTGTAGCCCACGAGCCAGTATTCGATGCTCTCATAGAAGGTGACGCGGCGCGGCGGGGTGACCGCGGCGAAGACGGGGTCACCCGTCATGTCGCAGGCCGTCCAGTCCGCCTCCCAGTTGTCGCGGATCAGGCCGGCGATGTAGGCCGGATGTGCCGCCTCGATCTGGAAGCGGCGCACCTCGGGCGAAATCGCCTTGATGGTGACGTTGTCCTTCTCGGCGCAGAGCACCGGCTCGGATTCGTTCTTGACCTCGACAGCCACATCGCTGGCCGCGAAGACCGGCGCGGCGGAAAGGGCCAGGGCGAAGAGGGCAAGGCGGAGGCGGTTCGCGCGCATCGTGATCAGGCCTCAGTTCGGAAGAATGGCGTAGACATCGCCCGAATTCGCGGAATGGGGAAGCTCCCGCAGATAGCAGCCCATCGCCTCGGCGCTGGCGAAGGCGCCCAGTTCGAGCTGCTGGCTTTCGCCGAGCGCGACGTTGAAGCGATAGGGACCCAGCGTCTCCAGCAGGGCGAGGCAGGCCTCGGCCACGTCGCGCTGGATCGTGGTGAACTCGAAGGAGATCACCGGCACGGGCCGCGTCAGCCCGGCGAGCACATGGGCCTCGAAGCCCTCGACGTCGATCTTGAGCAAGGCGGGCAGGCCGTGCCGGCTGATCAGGGCATCGAGCGTGGTGCTGCGCACCTCGATCTCGCGGTCCCAGACCTGCTCCAGCCAGCCCTCCGCCCCGCTCGCCGCGCCGATGAAGGCGTCGGACGCGGTCGAGACCGTCGGATTGGCGCTGTTGATCCGCAGCCGCACGAGGCCTTCGGCATCACCGCAGGCGGCCTCGACCAGGGTCACCTGCGGGTCGCGGCCATGGATCAGCCGCAAGGCGCGCGCCGGGCCGGGCTGCGGCTCGAGCGCGACCACGCGCGCGCCGAGCCGGCGGAAGCAGGAGATCCGGTCGCCGACATGCGCCCCGATGTCGAAGGCGAGGTCGCCGGGCTTGAGGAAGCGGCCATAGAGCGCATCCATCGCCCCGTGGCGGGACTTGTCGCCGTGATAGACGCGCAGCGACCGGCCGATCGCCCTGGCCGTACCCGGAGCGTGAAAAGCCGCGCTCATCGATGCACCTCCGCCCGGATCGCCTGCAGCACCGGCGGCGGGTCGAAATCCTCGGGTATGCCGCACAGCCCGCGCCGCGCGAACCAGGCGCCCAGCGCCGGCAGCGCCGTCGCCATCGCGAAGGGCACCGCCAGCAGGTAGCCGGCGGTCAGCGGCAGCGACCAGAGCAGCACCGTCGGCGAGATCACCGCCAGCGTGCCGAACAGATAGATCGCGAAGAGCAGATGCGGCCACAGCCCGGCGAAAGCCGTCGCCAGCGAGAGCGCATGTGCGTCTCGCGCCTGACCGCCCCAGCCGATCCGCGACCGGCCGAACAGCAGCCCGATCATGAAGAGGGTCGTGCGGAAGCTCGACACCGCGCCCTGCAGGAAGGCGAAGACCACCTCGATCGCCGCCGACGCCATGAAGCGCAGCCGCCCGCCATAGCTGCGGGCACCGCCGGGGGCGAGCAGGATGTCCGCAAAGCCCGCGAGCTTGGGCGAGAGATACATCCCCAGGAACAGCAGATAGAGGCCCGCCGCCAGGCCGGCGGGATAGTCGGCGATCCAGCGGTCCTCGATCACCTTCAGGGGCAGCAGCGCGATCATCAGCGTCCAGGCGGGCAGGCCGAGGAACATCAGGATCGCCCAGAACAGCTGGAAGCGGCTCATCGGCAGCAGGCCGGGGATGTCCATCAGCTTGAGATATTGCAGATTGCCGAGGCACCAGCGCAGGTCGCGCTTGGCGAAGTCGAGCATGGTCGGCGGGTTTTCCTCCCAGCTGCCGCCCTCGACCGGCAGCACGCGAACCTCGTAGCCGGCCCGGCGCATCAGCGTCGCCTCGACCTGGTCATGGCTCATCACGGCCCCGCCCAGCGGCGGGCGCCCCGGCAGCACCGGCAGGTGGCAGCCATCACGGAACGGGGCGATGCGGACCATCGCATTATGGCCCCAGAACGGCCCGCAATCGCCGATCCACCAGGCGGACCCCATCGTGTAGGGGCGCATGCCCTGGCGCATGCCGAACTGGAAGATGCGCGCGAACGCCGACTGGCTGGGCATGCCGACGACGAGACTCTGCAGGATGCCGAGCCGCGGATAGGCCTGCATCATCCGCGTCAGCGTCACGATCGCCTCGCCCGACATCACGCTGTCGGCGTCGAGCGGCAGCATGAGTTCGTAGTCGGCGCCCCAGCGCTCGCAGAAATCGCGGACATTGCCGGCCTTGAAGCCGGCATTGTCGGTACGGCGGCGATAGATGATGCGGCAGTCCTCGCCAGCCTCGGCCTGCCACGCGGCGGCCAGCCTTTCCTCGGCTGCGGCGACCTCGGGATCGTTGGTGTCGGACAGCACGAAATAGTCGTACCAGCCGCCCTCGCCCGTGGCGTTGACGCTCTGCTTGACGACGTGCAGCCGGGCGAAGGCGCGGGCCGGGTCTTCATTGCGCAGCGTCATCAGGATGGCGGTGCGGACCGCGACCGGCGTCGGCAGTTCGCCGGCGGCCGCGAAGGGGGCGACGCGTTCCAGCCCGTCCTTGACGCCATGGAGCAGCCAGAAGCCGAGCACGGCGTTCCAGAAGCCCAGCACGGTCCAGGGCGCGCCGAACAGGAAGGCGACGAGGATGGCGCCGTCGGCCACCGTCCAGCCGCCGCTGCCGAGCACCTTTGCCAGCCCGTAGAGCAGCGCCGCCAGGGTCGCTAGGTTGAGGCCCAGCACCAGCCAGCGACGGCGCGACAACACGGCCTGCGACTGCAGCCCGGCCGGCGTCTGCCCCGGCATCGGCTGTGGCGCCTGTTCGATCGTGAGCCCTTGCGCCGCCGGCTGGAACGTGGTCGGAGCGAGACGCTGGTTCATGGCTGTTTCTGTCATGCGAGCGATCGAGGCGGGGCGGGTGGAGCGGAGCGGGCGGGAGAGGCGGAAGACATGGCGCCGAACGACATGGCCGGGGAGCTAAAGCCGGCATTTCCGTCCGGCGCAAGCGCCTCAGCGACGGCCCTCTGGTATGTGAGCCCGCGTGAATGCGCCCTGAACGCCGAGTCACTCCCGGCGGGCTCGGCGGGCGACTGCCTGGTCCGCACGCTGTGGAGCGGCATCAGCCGCGGAACCGAGCGCCTGGTCTGCGAGGGACGCGTGCCCGAGGGCGAGTATGAGCGCATGCGGGCCCCCTTCCAGCAGGGCGATTTTCCCTTCCCCGTCAAATATGGCTACTGCGCCGTCGGCGTGGTGGAGGCAGGCCCCGCCGACAGGCTGGGCCAGACCGTCTTCTGCCTGCATCCGCATCAGGACCGTTTCATCGCGCCCGCCGACCGGCTGACGCCGGTGCCAGCGCAGGTGCCGGCCCGCCGCGCGATCCTCGCCGCCAACATGGAGACGGCGCTGAACGCCCATTGGGACGCCGGCTCCGGCCCGGCCGACCGCATCGTCGTGGTCGGCGGCGGCGTGCTCGGCCTGCTCGTGGCCTGGCTTGCGGCGCGCCTGCCCGGTGCGGCGGTGACGCTGGTCGATGTCGAGCTCGCCCGTGCCGAACTCGCGCGTCACCTCGGCTTCGGCTTCGCCCTGCCGGCCGACGCCCCGACAGAGGCCGATCTCGTCTTCCACGCCAGCGCCTCGGCGCCGGGCCTCGCCACCGCGATCACGGCCGCCGGCTTCGAGGCCCGCATCGTCGAGCTGAGCTGGTATGGGCAGGGCACGGTGCCCGCCCCGCTCGGTGGCGCCTTTCATGCCCGGAGGTTGCAGCTCGTCTCGACCCAGGTCGGCGGGATCGCGCCGTCGCGCCGGCCGCGCTGGGACTATGCCCGGCGCGCCGCCGCCGCCATGGCGCTGCTCGCCGACGACAGGCTCGACGCGCTGATCAGCGAAGACATCCCTTTCGCGCAGGCCCCCGAGCGGTTGCCCGCGATCCTCGATCCCTCCTGGCGTGGCCTGACGGCCGCCATCTGCTATTGAACGCGGCATGACTGCGCCTCGCTCGCATCCCCGCCCGGCGCTCGTACCGGAGCTCTCCATCACCGCCTTGCCCGCGAGCCTCGCCTTCTGGCGCGACCTGCTCGGTTTCCGCGTGCTCTACGACCGCCCCGAACAGGGCTTTGCCGCGATCGAGCGCGACGGCGTCGAGGTCATGCTGGAGGAATACGAGACAGGCCCCTCCGAGCGCTGCTGGGACACCGGCGCGCGCGAAAAGCCCTACGGGCGCGGCATCAATTTCGAAATTACGGTCGTTGACGTCGCCCCCCTCCTGACGGCTCTGCAGCAGGCGGCATGGCCGCTCTTCTTCGGCCCTGAGGAGCGCTGGTACCGGATCAGCGAGTCCGAAGAGACCGGCGTCCGTCAATTTCTGGTTCAGGATCCCGATGGCTATCTGCTGCGGTTCTCACAATCGCTCGGCCGCAGGCTGCTCTCCGCCTAGACTTCACTGAAGCCAACCCCAAGGAACGCCCATGTTCTCCGTCGAAGTCCGCGACCGCATCATGATCGGCCATTCCCTGCCCGATCCCTTCTTTGGCCCTGCCCAGAACATGCACGGGGCGACCTTCGTCGTCGACGTCGCCTTCTTCCGGCCGACGCTGACGCAGCAGAACGTGGTCGTCGACATCGGCGCCGCGCTCGACGTGCTCAACAAGACGCTGAAGCCGCTGAACTACCAGAACCTAGACACACTCCCGCAGTTCTCCGGCGTGCTGACGACCACCGAATTCCTCTGCAAATACGTCTTCGACGCGATCGCCGCGGCGGCGAAATCCGGCGCGCTCGGGCAGGACGGCGCGGGGCTCGCCCGCATCCGCGTGACGCTGCACGAGACGGATCTCGCCCGGGCCAGCTATGAGGGCACGCTCGCGTGAGCGGGATCGCCTTCGCCATCCCCGGCGACATCGACCTGCCGACCGGGGGCTACGCCTATGACCGGCGGCTGCTGGCGGAATGGCGCGCGATGGGGATCGCCGCGCAGCACGTCGCCCTGCCCGGCTCCTTCCCGTTTCCGACACCGGACGACCTGGCCGCGACCGGCCGCGCGATCCTCTCGCAACCCTATGACGATGTCCTGCTGATCGACGGGCTGGCCTATGGCGCCTTTCCCGAAGGGATCGCCGCGGGTCTCGCCGGACGCGTCGTCGCCCTCGTCCATCACCCGCTCGGACTCGAGACGGGTCACGCGCCGGAGACCGCCAAGGCTCTGCTCGCCCGCGAGGCCGCGGCGCTGCGCCATGCGCGTGCGGTGGTGACGACGAGCCCGGCGACAAAGCGGCTGCTGGTCTCCGATTTCGGTGTCCCCGAGGCGCGCATCGCCGTCGCGCTGCCCGGCGTCGATCCGGCGCCACGCGCCACGGGCTCGGCTGAGGATCAGCCCTTGCACCTTCTGGCCGTGGGCTCGGTCGTCCCGCGCAAGGGCTACCGCGTCCTTGTCGAGGCCCTCGCCGGCCTGCGCGGGCGCGACTGGCGGCTGACCATCGTCGGCGCGACAGACCGCGCACCGGAGACGACGCGCGACCTCATCGACGCGATCGCGGCCGCGGATCTGGGCGGGCGGATCGACCTTCTCGGCGCCATCCCGGACACCGCGCTGGCGGAGGCCTATGCCCGCGCCGACCTCTTCGTGATGCCCTCGCTCTTCGAGGGCTACGGCATGGTGCTGACCGAGGCGCTGGCGCGCGGCCTGCCGATCCTCTGCACGACCGGCGGCGCCGCCGCCGAGACCGCCCCCGACGATGCCGCGCTGAAAGTGGCGCCGGGCGACGCGACGGCCCTTGCCAAGGCCCTGGCAAGCCTGATTGATGCGCCGGCGCAGCGCCGGGCGATGGCCGATGCGGCCTGGGCGGCCGCCGATGCCTTGCCACGCTGGCGCGACACGGCGGCGATCGTCGCTGGCGCGTGTCTGCCCGATTTCGGGCCAAAGGGGGACTGATGGCAGGATTTTCTCCCGAGTGGCTGGGCCTGCGCGAGCCGGCCGATCACGCCGCCCGCAATCCGCAGGTGCTCGGGGCCGTGGGCGCGCATTTCGCCGGCCGCAGCTCGCTCACGGTCGTCGATCTCGGCTGCGGCGCGGGCTCGAACCTGCGCGGCACCTATGCCGCCTTGCCCTCGCGCCAGCACTGGACGCTGGTCGATCACGATGAGCGCCTGCTCGCCGTCACGCGCGAGACGCTGTCGGGCTGGGCCGACGAAGCCCGCGAGCAGGGCGAGGAACTCGTCCTCACCAAGGGCGAGCACCTGATCACCGTCGATACCCGCCAGGCCGATCTCAATACCGATCTCGAATGGGTCCTCGGCTGGCGGCCCGATCTCGTCACCGCCGCCGCGCTGTTCGACCTGACCTCTCGGCGCTGGCTCGAGCGCTTCGTCGCCGGCCTGACCAGCCTGCGCCTGCCGCTCTACACGGTGCTGACCTATGACGGGCGCGAGATCTGGCAGCCGCCTCACCCCGCCGATGCGCCGATGCTGGCCGCGTTCAAGCACCACCAGCGCGGCGACAAGGGCTTCGGCCCGGCCGCCGGCCCCGAGGCCACGGACGTGATGGCGGACGCCTTCCGCAAATCCGGCTTCGCGGTTTCGATCGGCGACAGCGCCTGGCGCCTCGATGCACGCAGCGGCGATTTGGCGCAGGTGCTGGCGAACGGCATCGCCGATGCCGTTCTGGAGACCGGCCGGGTCGATCCCGCCACCGTCGCCGCTTGGCTGGCGGCCAAGACGCCCGAGGCCGAGGCGCTCGTCGGGCATCACGATCTCTGGGCGCGCCCCGTCTGAGACGGGCGCTAGCGCTGCCCGAGGCCAGGCAGCATCCGGCGCAGCACCCCATCCTTGCGGATCAGATGATGGTAGAGCGCAGCGCCGACATGGGCGCAGACGAGCAGCCCCATCACGATGGCGAGCGTGCCGTGGATGTCCAGGACCTTGCCGGCGAGATCCTGGTTCGGGGAGGTCAGGGCGGGCAGGCTGAACAGGCCGAACACCGTCAGCGACGGGTAGAGCGAGATGCCGACCCAGCCCAGCAGCGGCACGATCAGCAACAGCCCGTAGAGCAGCCAGTGGACCAGATGCGAGCCGGCCTTCTGCCACCACAGCAGCGTCGGCTCGTCGGGCGGCGCGCCCTTGATCAGGCGGTAGGCGAGCCGCCCGGCGACCAGCCAGAGCACGAGGAAGCCCAGCAGCTTGTGCGAGCTGTACATCGCATTCGTGAGCCCGTCCCAGATGTTCAGCGTATTGCCGCGATAGGTCATGGCGAGGCCTGCGGGGATCATCGCCAGAACGACAGCGGCGGTGACCCAGTGCATGTGGCGCGCGGCGGCGCTATAGACGGGGGTCGGGCTCGGCTCGCGGTTCGCCTGCGTCATCGTCGCCTCCCTTTTGTCCTGCCGCTCGTGACGCCGGCTTCGACATTCATCGCGCGTTCAAAATCGCGCTCCTATATGCCTTGCTGCGACAGGACCTGTCACGCGATTGCACGACGTCACGGAACGAACCGCGTGAAATGGATGCGCGATGGAACTGCCGTCACCTCAAGCACGTTTGATGGAAATCTGTGCAGCTCTGATCTATATGGCACTGGTTCCCGTAACAGCCTCACCCACCGCCGGGCGCGCTCTCCGAGCCGGCCCCTTCTGACGGACAATCCGATGCTTCAGTCGCGTACGCTGTTCGGACGCCCGCTCGAGACGAGCCTCGTGACGGTAGACCGGGCCATTTCCGAATTTCGTGCCGGACGGCCCGTGCTGTTGCGCGCGGGCGACGCTCTGGTGCTGGCCCTCTCGGCCGAACTGGCGGACGCCCAGCTCGTGACGCGGCTCGAGGCGCTCGCAGGCGGCAAGGCGTATCTGGCGCTGACCCCGGCCCGTCTGCGCCGGCTTGGCGCGAAGAACCGCACGGAAACCGGCATCCTCGCCATGCCGACCCTGGATCTGGCCCGCATCGAGATGCTGGCGCTGAAGATCGACGGAAAGGTGGATGCGCCCGTCGCTCCGGCCTCGGCGCTCGACGACACCGCGCTCGAACTCTCCCGTCTGTCGCTCGTGCTTCCGGCGACGATCATCGTCCCGGTGAACGCGGCCCAAATCGCGGGCGAGCCCCTGGTCGAAGTCGCGGTCGAGGCCGTGAACAGCTACCGCGCCGCCCAGGCCGCGACGCTGGCCATCGTCGGCCGTGCGCCGGTTCCGCTCGAGAGCGCGCCCGAGACCGAGTTCGTCGTGTTCCGCGGCGGCGAGGGCCTGCGCGACCAGGTCGCGATCATCGTCGGCAATCCCGATCTGACGGCCGCCGTGCCGGTGCGCCTGCATTCGGCCTGCCTGACGGGTGACCTGTTCGGCTCGCTGAAATGTGATTGCGGTGACCAGCTGCGCGAGACCGTGCAGTGGATGGCCGAGAACCAGGGCGGGATCCTGCTCTATCTCGACCAGGAAGGCCGCGGCAACGGCATCTCCAACAAGATGCGCGCCTACAAGTTGCAGAGCCAGGGCTGGGACACTTACGATGCCGACGAGGTGCTGGGCTTCGATCTCGACCAGCGCCAGTTCGACTTCGCCGCGACGATGCTCAAGCAGCTCGGCGTCACCCGCGTCACCGCGCTGACCAACAATCCGCTGAAGGTCGGCGCGATCAAGGCGGCCGGTGTCGAGGTCGTCGGGACGCAGCGCGTCCTCGGCCGCCCCAATGTCCACAATGTCCGCTACCTCGCCTCCAAGCGCGACCGGGCCGGCCATTCGATCGAGAAGGACTTGAACACGATGACGACTTCGGGCACCGCAGCCTGATGTCGCCCATGCCGAGCCCGCCATCCGCCGTCCCGGCCGCGCCCTGGCCCCTCGCCAGCGTCGTCGGAATGGTCGTCCTCGCCTGGATCGCGCTGTCCTGGCCCTGGCTTTCCGGCGTCGTCACCATTCCCTGGGACGCCAAGGCGCATTTCCAGCCGCAGCTGCAGTTCCTGGCGGAAGCCTGGCACAGTGGCCGCTCGCCCTTCTGGACGCCCTATGTCTTCGCCGGCTCGCCGCAGATCGCCGATCCGCAATCGCTGATCTTCTCGCCGCCCTTCGCCCTGATCGCCGCGCTCGAACCCGTTCCCGGCTTCCGGCTCGGAGACGGAGCGGTGCTCGGCACCCTGCTGGCGGGCGCGCTCGCCTTCGTCGTGATCTTCCGCGACCGCGACTGGCACCCGGCCGGCGCGGTCGTCGCCGCCCTCGCCTTCGCCTTCGGAGCGGCCGCCGCCTGGCGCATCCAGCATATCGGCCAGGTGCTCAGCCTCGGCTATTTTGCGATCACGCTCGCGCTGATCGCGCGCGCGCTGGAACGCGGCTCGGTGGCTTACGGGTTTGCCGCGGGCATCGTCGCTGGCTTCATGGTGCTCGGCCGCGACCAGGTCGCGCTGCTCGGCGTCTATGTCCTGGCCGGGCTGGTGATCGCCGCCATCGCCATGGCCCGCCAGCCCTGGCAGGCCCTGCGGACGGCCCTCCTGCCCCTCCTGGCCGGCGGGGTCGGCGCGGTCCTGGTCGCGACCGTGCCGATCCTGCTCACCGCGGTCCTGGCGGAGGGCTCCAATCGCCCGGCCATCGATCTCGTCGGCGCCGGCAAGGGCTCGCTGCACCCGGCCGCCCTGCTGACGGGGCTCTTCGCCAATCTCTTCGGCGCGGCCGGCCCGCTGGAGAATTTCTGGGGCGCGCCGAGCCCGGCCTTCGAGGCTCGCTTCGGCCCGCAAGACCTCTACCTCGCCCGCAATATGAGCCAGCTCTATCTCGGCTTGATCCCGATGGGGCTGATCCTGACCATCGGCATCGTCCGCGGCGCGCTGCTGCGCCGCGAGATCGTCGCGCTCAGCGTCGCGGCCCTGCTCGTGCTGATCTTCGCGCTCGGGCGCTTCACCCCGGGCTTCCGCCTGCTGTTCGAAGGCAATCCGGTGCCGCTGCTGGTCTACGATCCGAAGACCGAGACGATCCTGCGCGCGAATGATGCCGCGGCCTCCCATTTCGGTTTTACGCGCGAGGAATTTGCCGGACTTCCGGCCGAACGCATTTTCGCATCCGA
>NCCO01000116.1 GCA_002279705.1 Allobosea sp. 12-68-7 | reverse complement strand
CAGCGTTCCTTGGGCACGACGGCCCACCAGCTGCCCATGCCCTCGGTGCGGGTGATGCGGCCGGCGAGCGAGTATTCCCCGACCCAGCGCGGCCGGGTCGCCAGCCAGAAATGCCCCTTGGCGCGGATCACGCCGGGCAGGCGCTGCTCCAGAAGATCGTAGAGCTTGCGCGGGTGGAAGGGGCGGCGCGCCCGGTAGACGAAGGAGCGGATGCCGTATTCCTCCGTCTCCGGGACATGGTCCCTGAAGCCGAAAAGCTCCTTGTGCCAGAGCGGATGCTCCTGGGAGCGCTCCTCGCTGTAGAGCCTGGTGTCGAGCACGGCGGCGAGCGGCACACGACCGAAATCGGCCTCGACGATGCGCGCGTCGCCATTCAATCCGCGCACGATCTGGCGGACCTTCTCGCGCTGTTCGGGCATGGCCTCGCCGATCTTGTTGATGACGACGACGTCGGCGAACTCGATCTGCTCGACCAGGAGATCGACCAGCGTGCGGCCATCGCCCTCGCCCGCCGTCTCGCCGCGATCGGCCAGGAAGTCGCGGCTGTCGTAATCGGCGAGCAGGTTGAGCGCATCGACGACCGTGACCATGGTGTCGAGCCGCGCGACATCGTCGAGCGACTGGTCGTCCTCGTCGCGGAAGGAGAAGGTCGCGGCGATCGGCAGCGGCTCGGCGATGCCGGTGCCCTCGATCAAGAGGTAGTCGAAGCGCTTCTCGGCGGCGAGCCGGCGGACTTCGCTGAGGAGATCGTCGCGCAGCGTGCAGCAGATGCAGCCATTGCTCATCTCGACCAGCTTCTCTTCGGTCTGCGACAGGCCGGCCCCGCCCTCGCGCACGAGGTCGGCGTCGATATTGACCTCGCTCATATCATTGACGATCACCGCGACGCGCTTGCCCTCGCGGTTGTTGAGGATGTGGTTCAGCAGCGTCGTCTTGCCGGCGCCGAGAAAGCCGGACAGCACGGTCACGGGCAGGCGGCGGTCGATGAAGAGGGCGTCGGTCATGGCGGGCAGTCCCAGAAGAGATCGTCGATTTTTGTTACAGTATAACATTACTCCCTTGTCAACGGCCCCGGTGGACAAGCCGCCGCAGCGCTCCACCCTTTGACAGGCGCCGTCCCGGTGCTAGGAGACGGGTAGGGAGACCCGTCCTTGTCCGCATTCCGCAAAAATGCAGCATCTCGCCGTTGGGTCGCGATCATCGCGGCCTATCTGCTCGTGCTGCAGGCGGTCTTCACGGGGCTGGCCTCGGGGGCCCATGCCGCGAGCATGAGCCTCGACCGGTCGCTGGCCCTGGCGCTCTGCGCGCCGGGCGAGATGCCGGCGCCCACGGCGTCTGACCAGGGCACGGCCCAGCATGACCGCACGAACTGCTGCGTGATCGGCTGCGCCCTGTCGGGCGGCGGCCTGCCCGCCCCCGCCGCGAGCTTCCTGCCGGTCGTCCACCGACCCGTCGATCTCGTCGCCTTCGCGCGCCGTCTCGACGCGCCGCAGGGCTCTATCGCCGGCCGTTCGCCGGCCAATCCGCGCGCCCCGCCGTCTAGGCCTGATCCCGCCCCGCGCGCATCCTGAGGATGCCCGCAGGCTCGCTCACGCCAACCGACCCAGGCCGGCGCCAGGCTGATCCCCCGCGATCATGACCTGCGGCCGTGCCGAGCAGCACGGACACCCTCCATGCCCCTCCATCCGCTGACGCGCCTGTGTGCGTGTTTCGCGACGGGTCTGCTGATCGCAGCCGTCGCGCTGATCGCGGTCGATCGCGCCCTGCCGCTCGAGCCGGCGCTGAAGGTCGCCTGGCTCTGGCTGGGCGGAAACGCCGCGATCGCGCTGTCGCACATCCTGCCCGCGCTGCTGCGCGGCTGATCCGCAGCGGTGCCCGCGCGCCGCGGCCTCTCGCCCCCATCACACTGCCCCCTCGGGGCCTCGTCATTCGAAGGATAGTCCCATGTCGATCCGTACCATGCTCGCCACCCTCGCCGCGCTCGTCGCCGGCCCCGCCATCGCCCATGTCACGCTGGAGACGCAGACCGCGCCGGTCGGCTCGACCTACAAGGCCGTGGCGCGCGTGCCCCATGGCTGCAAGGGCGCCGCGACCATCAAGGTCCGCGTGCAGATCCCGGAAGGGGTGATCGCGGTCAAGCCGATGCCGAAGGCCGGCTGGACGCTGGAAACCGTCAAGGGCCCCTATGCGAAGGCCTATGACTATTACGGCACGCCGACCTCCGAAGGTGTCAAGGAAGTGGTCTGGAGCGGCGGCAAGCTGCTCGACGAGCACTATGACGAGTTCGTCTTCCGGGCCTTCCTGACGACCGACCTCAAGCCCGACACGACGCTCTACGTTCCGGTCGTGCAGGAATGCGAGGGCGGCGGCGTCGAGCGCTGGATCGAAATCCCCGCCGCCGGCAAGGTCTCCGACGACTACAAATTCCCGGCTCCGGGCCTGAAGCTCACCCCCAAGAAGTGAAACGACCCAGCGAGCGGCAGCGCGCTGGCGCATGCGGCGCTGAACGGCGCGGCTCCGGCCGATGGCAGCGTGCTGCCGGCGGCACCGACGGAGATGATACTCACCTTCAGCGAGCCGGTGTCGCCGCTGACACTGCGGCTGATCGCACCCGATGGAACGGCCACACCGCTCGACCAGGTCCAGCTCAGGGACCGCACGCTGGTGATCGCGGCGCCTGCCGGGCTTTCGCCCGGCACGCAAGTGCTGAGCTGGCGCGTGGTCTCGGCCGATGGCCACCCGGTCGGCGGCGCGATCCTGTTCTCGATCGGCGCGCCGAGCCCGATGGCGCCGATCGCCGGGACGCAGGCCGACGCCGCCGTGCGGGCCCTGCTCTGGGCCAGCCGCGTCGCCCTCTATCTCGGCCTGTTCATCGGCTGCGGCGGCGCCGCCTTCGCGGCCTGGGTCGCTCCGCTTGCGCCCGCCGCGCGGCGCGGCATCAGCGCCGCCCTGCTGCTGGGCCTGGTCGCGCTGCCCGCGTCGCTCGCCGCGCAAGGGCTGGACGCGCTGGGGGCGGATCTCGGGGCGGTGTTCCAGCCGGCCATCTGGCGTGCGGCCCTGGGCACCAGCCTGGCGTCGATGCTCGCGATCGCAGCCGGCGCGCTGGCAAGCGGCCTGCTGGCGCTGCGGCTTGCCGGAGGCTTCGGTCAGATCGCCGGCCTGCTCGGCGTCGGACTGGCGGGGCTCGCCCTGGCGTCGAGCGGCCATGCCAGCGCCGCCAGCCCGCAAGCCCTGATGCGGCCGGCGGTGTTCCTGCACGCCGCCGGCATCGCGCTCTGGGCCGGCGCGCTCCTGCCGCTGGCCAAGGCCCTCGGACAAACCGATGCGGCGGCGACGCTGCAGCGCTTCTCGTCGCGCATCGCAGTCATCGTCGCGGTCCTGCTCGGCAGCGGGCTCGTGCTGGCGGTGGTGCAGGTCGAGCGACCCGCCGCGCTGATCGAGACGGACTACGGCCGCGTGCTCCTTGCCAAGCTGGCGCTGGTCGCGCTCGTCCTGGGGCTCGCCGCGTTCAACCGCTGGCGGCTGACGTCACAGGTCGAGGCCGGGCGGCGGACCGCAGCCTGCGTCCTGGCGCGCATCGTCACCGTCGAACTCGTGCTGCTGCTCGCGATTGTCGGGACGGCGGCGCTCTGGCGCTTCACCCCGCCGCCGCGCGCGCTCGCCATCGCAGCCGCGCAGCCGGCCAACATGCATATCCACACGCTGACCGCGATGGCCGACGTCACGCTGACGCCGGGGCGCGCCGGGCCCGTCCATGTCGCGATTGTGCTGATGAACGGTGAGTTCGGCCCGTTGCCGGCGAAGGAGCTGACGCTTTCCTTCGCCAACCCCGCCGCCGGCATCGAGGCGATCGAGCGCCGGGCCGTCCGTGGCGCGGACGGGCTCTGGCGAATCGACGATCTCAGCCTGCCCGTGCCCGGCCGCTGGAGCGTCGAGCTCGCCATCCTGATCTCGGATTTCGAGATGCTGCGCCTCACCGACACGGTCGAGATCCGGCCGTGACCGATACCCCCTCAACCCCAAGGAGAACCCGCCATGAACAAGCCCGTGCACTACCTCGCCGCCGCGATGCTGACCCTGACCAGCGTTGTCGCGCTGGCGCATGATTTCACCGTCGGCCCGCTCAAGATCGACCATCCCTGGACCCGCGCGACGCCGGCCGGCGCCAAGGTCGCCGGCGGCTATCTGACGATCCAGAACAGCGGCAGCGCGCCCGACCGGCTGGTCGGCGGCGCCTCCGACATCGCCGGCCGCATCGAAATCCACGAGATGGCGGTGAAGGACGGCATCATGACGATGCGCCCGCTGGACAACGGGCTCGAGATCAAGCCCGGCGCCAAGGCCGAGCTGAAGCCCGGCGGCTACCACATCATGTTCATGGAGCTGAAGCGCCCCCTCAAGGAGGGCGAGGCCGTCAAGGGCACGCTGCAATTCGAGAAGGCCGGCACGGTCGCGGTCGAATTCGCCGTCCAGGGCGTCGGCGCGCGCGAGCCCGCCCACAAGCACTGAGCGATCAGCCGTAACCCCTCTCTCAATCAGACGGACCCACCATGACTCTCTCGTTCAAATCCCTCCTGGCCGGCGCGGCGCTGCTGGCCTCCTCCCTGTCGGCGCTCGCCGCTCCCACCGAGATCACCGACGCGCTCGGCCGCAAGGTCACGGTCGATCTGCCGGTCAAGCGCGTCGCGGTGAACTTCAACTTCGAGGAGTTCACCGCGGTCGCCGGCGTCGAGGGCTGGAGCCGGGTCGTCGGCATCTCGCGCGCGCCCTGGGAAGGCTGGCGGCCGGTGATCTTCAACCGCTACAAGGCGGTGATCCCCAACCTCGCCGCCATGCCCGATATCGGCCACAGCGACGACAACAGCTTCAGCGCCGAGAAGGTCATCGGGCTGAAGCCCGACGTGCTGCTGATGTCGGAATGGGGCTACAAGGCGCTCTCGACGCAGATGCAGCAGATCGAGGGCGCCGGCATCCCCGTCGTCATCATCGACTACAACGCCCAGCTGCTCGAGCGCCATCTCGCCTCGACGCGGGCGCTCGGCAAGGTGATGGGGACGGAAGCCCGGGCCGAAGGTCTCGCTGGCCTCTACGAGCGCGAATACAACGACGTGCTCGCCCGCGTCGCGAAGGCCAAGGCCGCGGGCGCCCCGACGAAGAAGGTCTATGTCGAGCTCGGACAGGCCGGGGCCGAGACGGTCGGCAACACCTACAACAACACGATGTGGGGCAAGATCATCACCACGCTGGGTGCCGAGAACATCGCCACCGGCAAGATCCCAGGGCCCTGGGGACCGCTCAACGCGGAAGCCGTGATCGCCGAAAACCCAGACCTGATCCTGATCGCGTCGTCCTCCTGGGTGGGCCGGCCCAAGGCGGTGCGCACCGGCTACGACATCCCGGAAACGGAGACCCGCGCCAGCCTGATGCCCTATGCGCAGCGCCCCGGCTGGGCCGAGCTCAAGGCGATCAAGGCCGGCGACATCAACGCCATCGAGCACGGGCTCGCCCGCACGCTCTACGACTTCGTGGCGATGCAATACATCGCCAAGCGGCTCTATCCGGAGCAGTTCGCGGATGTCGACCCGGTGGCGTCCTTCAAGGCCTATCACAAGGCTTTCCTGCCGATCAGCTTCAGCGGCACCTGGATGCTGCCGCTGAAGCCATGAGCACGCTCTCCCTCACCGCGACCTACGCCGCGATGGGCGCGCGCCGCGTCGCGGTGCTCGCCATCGGCTGCGCCGCCATCCTCGTCAGCCTCGTGCTGGACGTCGCGACCGGGCCGGCCTTCCTGCCGGTCGCGGCCGTGGCGAAGTCGGTCTTCGGCCTGGCGCAGGACCGCACCGTCGACGCCATCATCTGGTCGATCCGGCTGCCGATCGCCTTCGTGGCGCTCGTCGTCGGGGCGGCGCTGGGCTTGTCCGGCGCGATCATGCAGACGATCCTGAACAACCCGCTGGCATCGAGCTATACGCTCGGCGTCTCGGCCGGGGCCGGCTTCGGGGCGGCGCTCGTCATCGTGCTCGGCGTCGCCATGCCGGTGCCCGAGGCCTGGGGCATCCCGCTGATGGCCTTCCTCTTCGCCGGCATCGCCTGCGCGGGTGTCTACGGCATCGGCCAGGCGCGGGAGTCCTCGCCCGAGATGCTGGTTCTGGCGGGCATCGCCCTGCTCTTCCTGTTCCAGGCGCTGCTCGCGCTGCTGCAGTTCGTCGCTTCGCCCGAGGCGCTGCAGCAGATTGTGTTCTGGCTGTTCGGCTCGCTGCAAAAGGCGAGCTGGAGCAAGCTCTGGATCATCACGGCCGTTCTCGTCGCCTGCATCCCCGTCCTCGTCGTCGATGTCTGGCGGCTCACCGCGCTGAAGCTCGGGGACGAGCGGGCGCGGGGGCTGGGCGTCGATGTCCGGCGGCTGCGGCTGCGCTGCTTCGTGCTGATTTCGGCGCTGACGGGCGTCGCGGTCGCCTTCGTCGGGACCATCGGGTTTGTGGGCCTGGTGGCGCCGCATATCGCGCGGATGCTGGTCGGCGAGGATCAGCGCAGCTTCCTGCCGGCCTCGGCGCTCTATGGGGCACTGCTGCTCTCGCTCGCCTCGATCGCCAGCAAGACCGTCCTGCCCGGCGCCATCGTGCCGATCGGGATCGTCACCTCGCTGATCGGCGTGCCTTTCTTCGTCTGGCTGATCCTGCGCAACCGGAGGGCGTTCTGGTGAAGCTGACGGTCGCAGGATTGAGCGTCCGCTATGGCGCGAGGCAGGCGATCGCGGCGGTGGATCTCACCGCCCATCCCGGCGAGATGCTCGCCGTGATCGGCCCCAACGGCTCGGGCAAGTCCTCGCTGGTCAAGGCCATCGCCGGGCTGGTGACGCATGCGGGCGTGGTCGCGTTCGACGGCTCGCCCCTGCGGCCGGAGCGTATCGGCTACATGCCGCAGGACATCGGCGCGCGCGCCGCGCTGACCGTGCTCGAAGCGGTGCTGCTCGGCCGTCTCGGGCGGCTGGGCCTGCGGGTGCGGCCCGACGATCTCGCCGCCGTCGAGGCGGTGCTGGGCGAGCTCGACCTGATGCCGCTCGCCTCGCGTTATCTCGGCGAGCTCAGCGGCGGCCAGCGCCAGCTCGTCTTCCTGGCGCAGGCGCTGGCCTCCGAGCCTTCACTGCTGCTGCTCGACGAGCCGATCAGCGCGCTCGACATCCGCCATCAGCTCGAGGTGATGGAGATCGTGCTGCGCATGACCAAGAGCCGCGGCCTGACCACGCTCGTGATCCTGCACGACCTCAACATCGCCGCGCGCTTTGCGGACGCGGTCATGGTGATGCGCCAGGGCCGGGTGGTCTGCTCAGGCCGCCCGGGCGACGTCATCGACGCGAGCATGGTGGCGGCCGTCTTCGGGGTCGAGGCGGCGCTGTCCTCGGCGCCCGACGGCCGCCTGATCGTCACGCCGCTGCGGGCGCTTGCGGCAGCCTGACCTGGCCACCGGGAGCGCCCGCTCAGGCGACCTTGGCGGCCGCCTTCTGCTCCAACGCCACCAACAACGCGTCGAGGTCGTTCCAGAGATCGTCCTCGTCCTTAAGCCCGATGCTGATCCGCAGCACCGGCCCCTCCTTCGTCCAGGGCACGACGCTGCGGTCGCCCTTCACCGCCATCGGCGCGATCAGGCTGGGCGTGCCGCTTCATGAGGCGCCGATCGCGAAGATCTTCAGCGCCGTCAGCGCGGCCTCGAGAGCCTCCTCAGACACCGGCTTCAGCACGATGCTGAACACCCCCGAGGAGCGGCCCATGTCGCGCTGCCAGATCTCATGGCCAGAGCAGGAGGGCAGCGCCGGATGCAGCACGGTCTCGACGGCCGGCGAATGCGCCAGGCGCTTCGCGAAATCCTCGGAGACTCGGCCCATAGGGGCGACGCGCTGCGCCATCGTCTCGATGCCGCGTAGCGCCAGCTGGCATTCGTCGGGCGAGACGCCGACGCCATAGCCGCGCAGGAGTTCCTTCAGCCTCTGACGCAAGCCGATGTCGGCGACGGTGATCGAGCCGAGCAGCAGGTCGGAATGGCCGCCGGCATATTTGGTCAGGGCCTCGCAGGCGAAATCGGCGCCATGGGCGAGCGGCTTGAAGAGGAGCGGCGTCGCCCAGGTGTTGTCGCAACCGACCAGACAGCCCTTCGCCTTGGCGGCCTTCACGATGGCGGGCACGTCCTGCGCCTCCATCGTGCCCGAGCCCGGCGATTCGACCCAGGCCAGCTTCGTGGCGTCCACGAAAGCGCCGGACGGCCCTGGGCACGAGCGAGGACCCCAGCGCCGAGAGCGAGGCGACCCGGATCTGGCCGGCGCCATGGTCGCGGATGCGGGCAGCGGCCGCGCGGATCTTGTCCATGCCACGGAAGGAGGCCTGGACCTCGTCATAGAGCAGGCGCCCTTCCGGCGTCGGCACGATGCGGTTGCGGACGCGATCGAACAGCAGGAAGCCGATGGAGGCTTCGAGATCGGCGATGATGCGGCTGACGCCGGGCTGGGTGACGCCCAGAAGCTCGGCCGCGCGCGAGATCGTGCCGGCCTTCATGACGGCGACGAAGGTCTCGATCTGGCGGCTGTTCACGGCAGCAGTGCTCCGGCTGGTCCGCTCGCGCGGTTGGCGCAAGGCAAATCACAGCCCGCGCCGCGCCGCAAACCCGCGACGCCCGCGCTGTCACGAGACGGTCATCGACGCGGCGGTATCTGCCGCGCCATGACAGCCCTTCCGCCAACGCCTCCCTCGCCTGCGCCATCGGGCCGCTGGTCGTCCGGTCGGGACGACGACCCCGTACCCGTGCTGCGTGGTGCCCCCGCCACCTCACCCGCCATGGCCGCAGCGGCCTGACCCGGCTTCTATCGAACCCCACCTCCGGAACCCTGCCGATGCCCGATCACGATACTCCCCTAGCCGACCGCGTCGTCATCGCGGTCTTCGACGGGCTTCGCCCCGATATGCTGAGCCCCGAGGTGACGCCGAACCTGCTGCGGCTGGCCGCGCGCGGCACCTGGTTCCGCCAGGCACGCAGCGTCTTCCCCTCGGTCACGCGGGTCGCCACCACCTCGATCGCCACGGGCGCACCGCCCGGGGTGCATGGCATCGTCGGCAATGCCTTCCATCACCGCGAGGCGATTCCAGACCGGATCTTCGACACCAGCGATGCGACCATGCTGCGTCGCGCCGAGGCCCATCATGAGGGGCGGCTGGTCGATGTCGAGACCATGGGCGACCGGCTGGCACAAGCCGGCAAGCGGCTGGCCGTCGTCCATGTCGGCTCGCCCGGCTCGGCGCATTTCATCAACCCCCGCGCCCGCGCCAACGGGCACTGGACGTTTTCCGTCCATGGCACCGAGGCCACCCAGACGCCGGAAGCGGTCGAGCAGGCGCTGGCCCTGCTCGGCCCGCTGCCGCCGAGAGAGACGCCCCGGATTTCCGAACTCGGCTATGGCGGCCGGCTGATGACGGAGCATGTGCTGCCCGTGCTGGCGCCCGATGTCGCGCTGATCTGGTTCAACGAGCCGGACACCACCTTCCATTATCGCGGGCTCGGCTCTCCCGAGGCGAAGGCCGGGCTGAAGGAGGCGGACCGCGCCTTCGGGGCGATCCTGGACTGGGTCGAGGCGCAGCCGAATGTGGAGCGCATCGCCGTGATCGCGGCCTCCGACCACGGCCAGATCTCGACGGGCTCCATCGAGCCGCTGTTCGATGCGGCCGTGGCCGCGGGCTTCAGCCTCAGCGCCCAGAAGGAGATCGGCGCGGCTGACCTCACCGCGACCGGTGGTATCAGCGGCGAGATCCGCCTGCGCGACCCCGCCGACCGCGCGACGCTCGCCCGCATCGCCGCCTGGCTGATGGAGCAGCCCGCCATCGGCCATGTCCTGTCGGCAGACCGCAACGGCGTCGAGGGCCAGGTCGAGGGCACGCTCTCGCTCGCACTGATGGGCGTCGGCCATGCGCGCCAGCCGGAGCTGATGTTCATCCTGAAATCCGGGCTCGACGCCGATCCCTATGGCCTGCCGGGCCTGGGCGCGATGACGCCCGGCGACGTGCCGCTCGGGGGCGGCATGCATGGCGGCATCAACCCGCACGAGCTCAACACGGTGCTGATCCTCGCCCGGGGCGATGGGGAGGAGTCCGGCGCGGTTTCGCAGGAGCCGGCCGGCATCATCGACATCGCCCCCACGGTGCTGGGCCTGCTCGGGGTCGTGCCGGCCCCGACCATGGTCGGCCGCAATCTGGCGCGGCCGGCGCGCAGCGAGGCCCAGATCCAGCGCCATGCGGCCGGAACCGGCGCCTTCAGCCAGACGGTCGAGATCATCGAGCAGGAGGGCCGCCGCTTCATTCTCGGCGGCGGGCATTAGCGCCCGCTGCCTCCTGGAAGCAGCGCCGCCGTCACGCCGTCAGCGGCGCATGGCCGGCGTTTCGACCGGAAGCCCCCTGGCGCGGGCGGCGAGAAAGAGCTCCAGCGCGAGGTATTCCGGCCCGCCCGCCTCGAACTGCGTCGCGCGCACGCCGAGCGAGCAGGCGCGCAGACGCCGATGCAGCGAGCCGACATCGTTCCATTCGAGCCGATAGGCGGGATAGCCGGTGCCGGCGCCATGGCTGATCGTGTCGCCGCGCAGCTTCTGGCCGACGAGCCCGTCATGGCATTGCTGGCAGGAGAGGTTGAGCTGGCCCTGCCTGCGCCCAAAAAATGCCTTGCCGGCTTCATAATAGGGCTGCGCCAGCCCGTCGGTTCGGACGTGCATCGGCAGGCCGCGCGAGAGCGAGGCGAGATAGGCGGTCAGCGAGAGCAGGTCCGGCGTCTCGTAGCCGAAGGCGGGCTGCGCCTGCCGCTCGACCCGGCACTGCTCGATGCGGCCCTCGAGGTTGAGCAGCCGCCCCGTGGCGGCATCGACCTGCGGGTAGCGCGTGGCGGCACCGCGCAGGCTCTGCTGCGGCTCGACATGGCAACCGATGCAGGCCTGCCCGTCGCCTGCCGGCCTGCGGCTGAACAGCTCGCGCCCCTGCTCGACCCAGAAGAAGCCAGGATTGCGCGTCTCGTCGGCCTGCTGCCGGCGCAGTTCGGGCGAGAGGAAGTCGGAGCCGGATTTGATCTCCGCCAGCGCCGAACCGGCTGGAAGGACAACGACGGCCAGCGCGATTGCCAGCCCCATCGCGGTCCTGGACACACAGCCCTCCTCATCCTGAGCAGCAAGCGCAGCTTGCGTCTCGGAGGATGCTCCAGCGCGCTCTGGACCATCCTTCGAGACGCCGCTGACGCGGCTCCTCAGGATGAGGGTTGAGATCAATCGCCGGCCTCTCGCAGCTGGGCTCACGTCACGGTCAGCCGGGCGGTGCGGGTGTAGATCGCGCCGCCGTCCTCGCGCCATTCGAAGACGATGTCGCCGGTCTCCACCGCCCGCGTCGTGAACGACACGAAGGGGTTGGCCGAGACGCCGGTGTGCATGTCGAAGCGGAAGATCGGCTCGCCGGCATAGGTCGCGGTGAGCCGGTTCAGGATCTTGCGCGGCACGGTGCCGCCCTTGCCGTCGGACTGGCCGCCACGGTCCATCGGGTGACGGGTCAAGACCCTGATCTCGACGATCTCGCCGGCCTTCGCCTGGGCGGGCAGGGTGATGCGGGCGTTGAAGCTCATGGCCGGTCTCCTCAGCCGCCGTCGATGCAGGCGCTCAGCGTCACGACGATGTCGGCATCCGTCATGACGAAGCGGCCGTCGCTGAGCGACGCCAGCGCCACGACCTTCTGGGATTGTGCGATCCGCAGCGTGGTCGCGACATCGGCGCGCCCGGCGCGGGGGCCGAGATGGAAGCGCGCCATGTCGGGAAACGGGTTCTTCTCGGCGATGAGGTGAATCCAGCGGACATGGTCGGCCGGCGTCATCGGGCTGTCGACGACGATCCGGGTGTCGACGGAATTGCCGTTCTCGGCGAGCGCCGGGATCTCGAGCCTGATGCGCACGCGCTCGGGGATGGCGCCTTCGGTGACGCGGGCAATGAGCTGCGCGAGGTCCGGCGGCGTGTCGGCGGCAGCCGCGAGCGGAAGCCCCGCGACCAGCAGGCCGGCCGCCGAGCCCACCATGAGGCTGCGGCGGTCGATCCCAGCTTCAGTCCGCGCGGAGCGTGGCGAGATAGCTGACGACATCCTCGATCTCCTGGGCCGAGAGGGCCGGCTTGCCCCGGAAGGCTGGGGCGACATCCTGCAGGTTGTCCGTCCTGAAATAGGGCGGCATCACGGTGTGCGGGTTCAACAGCGAGGCGTCGACGAGCCGCAGCCGGATCTGGCCGGCGTCGAGCCGAGCGCCGACGCCGGCGAGCGGCGGCCCGATCGCGCCCTGGAAGGGCTCGGACGGATCCGCGCCCTGGTGGCAGATCAGGCAATTGCCGCGCTCGCGATCCCGGACCAGGGCCGCGCCGCGCTGCCCGTCGCCGGCGAGGCCGCCGAGCGGCGCGGGGATCGCGTCACCAACGACCGCAAAGGGTTCGAGCGCGGCGGCGGGCGACGCATCAACTCCGATGAACGTCAAATGAACGTCAACATGGTCATGGCCCATCCAAGCTTGACCAAGACGCCTGCCACCCCCCTCCCCCCGCTTGCGGTGGCGAGGGCTGGGGTGGGGGGCAGTGCCGCTGGGCGAGACGATTCCGGGTGGAGCTCGGGCTTTCCGGCCCCCCACCCCGACCCTCCCCACCGCAAGCGGGGGGAGGAAGAAGAGCCGCGCTCGATCCTCACGCCTTCTTCAGATCGGCGTTCTTGAGCGGCAGGTTGCGGATGCGCTTGCCGGTGGCGGCGAAGATCGCGTTCAGCACGGCGGGTGCGGCGACCGCGATCGTCGGCTCGCCGACGCCGCCCCAGAAGCCGCCCGACGGCACCAGCACCGTCTCGACCGCCGGCATCGCCGCCAGCCGCATCACCTCGTAGGTGTCGAAGTTCTCCTGCTCGACGCGCCCGCCCCTGATGGTGATCTCGCCATAGAGCGCGGCCGAGAGGCCATAGACGAAAGACCCCTCGATCTGGCGCTCGACCTGCGCCGGATTGACGACATGGCCCGGATCGGTCGCCGCGACGATGCGGTGGATCTTGAGCTTGCCCTCGGGGCTGACCGAGACCTCGGCGACCGCGGCGACATAGGCGCCGAAGCCCATGGTCTGGCAGATGCCGCGGAAGACGCCGGCCGGCAGCGGCTTGTCCCAGCCCGCCTTCTCGGCCGCGGCGTTGAGCACGGCGAGATGCTTGGGATGGTTCTTCATCAGGGTCCGGCGGAACTCGAGCGGGTCCTTGCCAGCGGCATTGGCCAGCTCGTCGATGAAGGATTCGAGATAGATCGCGTTCTGGTTCAGGTTGACGCCACGCCAGAAGCCCGGCGGCACATGCGGGTTGCGCATGGCATGGTCGATCAGGAGGTTGGGGATGCTGTAGCCGATCGAGGCCTCCGGCCCCGAGGCGTTCAGCCCCTGGAAGACGACCGGGTCGCGGCCGTTCTGGATGTTCTGCGGGAAGATGCCCGCGACGATGGACTGGCCGGAGATGCGCATGTGCAGGCCGGTCAGATTGCCGTCCTTGTCGAGCGCGCCGGTCATCTTGCACTGGGTCAGCGGGTGGAAGCGGCCATGCAGCATGTCCTCCTCGCGCGACCAGATCAGCTTCACCGGCGTGCCGGGGATCTGCTTGGCGATGGCGACGACCTGGCGGACCCAGTCATGCACCGCGCCGCGCCGGCCGAAGCCGCCGCCGAGATCGATCTTGTAGGCCTCGCATTTGGCGATCGGCAGGCCCGAGGCTTCGGCGGTCGCAGCGAGCGCCGCCTCGCCATTCTGCGTCGGCGTCCAGACCTCGCATTTCTCGGGCGTGTAGAGCGCCGTCGCGTTCATCGTCTCCATGCAGGCATGGTTCTGGAACGGGTAGGAATAGACCGCCTCGATGGTGCGGGCGGCGCCGGCGATCGCGGCCTTCACGTCGCCGTTCTGGTTGCCGACGACGGCGCCGGGGGCATCGAGCCCCTCCTTCAGCCACTCGGCCAGGCTCGCGCTGGAGACCTTGGCGTGCGGCCCCTCGTCCCAGACGATCGGCAGCGCGTCGAGCGCGGTCTTGGCCTGCCACCAGGTGTCGGCCACCACCGTCACGGCGCTGTCGCCGACGGGAAGCACATGCTTCACCCCGGGCATCGCCTTGATCTTGGCGGCGTCGAAGCTCTTCACCTTGCCGCCGAAGACGGGGCAGTCCTTGATCGCGGCGTTGAGCATGCCCGGCAGCTTGAAATCCATGCCGTAGATCTTAGCGCCGGTGGTCTTGTCGGCGGTGTCGAGCCGGGCCAGCGGCTTGCCGGCGATGATCCAGTCCTTGGGATCCTTCAGCGCGACGTCCTTGGGCGCCTCGAGCTTGGCGGCGGCAGCGGCGACCTGCCCGTAGCGCAGCGAGCGCCCGGATGCCCTGTGCGTGATGACGCTCTTCTCGGCGGTGCATTCGGCAGCCGGCACCTTCCACTCGTTGGCCGCCGCCTGGATCAGCATGGTGCGGGCGGCTGCGCCGCCCTTGCGGACATATTCATGCGATTCGCGGATGCCGCGGCTGCCGCCGGTCGAGAAATTGCCCCAGATGCGGTTGCGGGCGACGTTCTGGCCCGGCGTCGGGTATTCGGTCGTGACCTTCGACCAGTCGCAGTTCAGCTCCTCGGCGACGAGCTGGGCGAGTCCGGTCAGGGTGCCCTGCCCCATTTCGGAGCGGGCGATGCGGATCACCACCTTGTCGTCGGGGTGGATCACGACCCAGGCGTTGATCTCGGGCACGGCGCCCTGCGCCTGGACCTCGCCGAAGGGGATGGCGAAGCCGAAGCTGAAGGCGCCTGCCGCTGCCGCAGAGCCGGCGAGCATCCCGCGGCGGGACAGGCCTTTGCGGGCGGAAGCGGTGGTCTCAGGGGTGGTCGAGGCGGATGTCATGTCGTCCTCCGGATCGGTTGGTCGCGAGGGAGGCGGCGGTCTTGTCCAGATCCGGCCGCGCTCGACCCCGCGCATGGGGAATCAGGTTCAGGCGAGACCTCAGCCGCGGCCGAGCGTTCCGCCCGCGACGACATCGAGGATCGCGGTCTTGACCCGGGCATAAGTCCCGCAGCGGCAGATATTGGTGATCTCGGCGGCGATGTCGGCCTCGGTCGCCTTCGGATTGGCCTGCAGCAGGGCGGCGGTCGCCATGATCATGCCGCTCTGGCAGAAGCCGCATTGCGGCACCTCGTGCTTGATCCAGGCCTGCTGGATCGGATGCTTGCCGTCGGGGGAGAGCCCCTCGATCGTGACGATCTTCTGCTCCGCAGTGACCGCGCTCAACGGCAGCGTGCAGGCGCGCGTCGCGACACCGTCGATGTGGACCGTGCAGGCTCCGCACTGGGCGACACCGCAGCCATATTTCGTGCCGGTCAGGCCGATCTGCTCGCGGATCACCCAGAGCAGCGGGGTATCGCCGGCGGCTTCGACATCCAGCATCTTGCCGTTCACATTGAGCTTCGCCACCGCAGACCTCCCGGTTTTTGGTCAAGAAGGACGGCGAGAGAGCCATCGCGCCCCGCCGCAAAGCCGGCACGCTCGCGGCGCACCGGCCAGACTTGAATTGGAACAGAGTGAAGCTCAGTTGCGGGCGCAAGCCAACCGGCGCCGCCTCGCCGATCACGCCGCGCGAGCGGATGATTTTGTTCCCACAAGCCGCCTCGAGGCGTGGTTTCTGGTGCAGGGGTGCGGGCTTGCTGGCCGAAAGGCGCGCTAACGTCCCGATACCGCCGGGCGTGGAATCACGGCAACGTGATGGCGGCTGCGGCTTCGCTGCCTCCCCCGCCGCGCCGGTCAGGGTTCGGCGGAGGCCAGGGGCTCGACCGGCAGGGTGACGATGCGGATGGCGGTGTCGTCGGGATCATTGGCAATGCCGAAGCCGAGCTGGCGGCAGAGCGCGAGCATGCGCGTGTTCTCGGCCAGCACCTGGCTGCGGATGGTCTTCAGCCCCTCGGCACGCGCCCATTCGATGATCAGCGTCATCAGGNNNNCGCCCGCGACCTCGCCCGCCTCGTCGAGCGCGACGAAGGCCATGGCACGGGCATAGTCGAGCTGCGTCAGATGGGCGAGGAAGGCGTGGCTGAACGCTTTCACCGGGGCAAAGAAGCGCAGCCTCAGATCCTCCGGCGTCACCTTCTTCAGCATCTCCGCGATCGCGCCCTCGTCGTCCGGGCGGATCGGCCTGACCTCGAACGCGCGCCCGCCCCGCAGGGCGATCCGCTTCGCCCAGGAGCCGGGATAGGGCCGGATCGCCGGGCGGCGGCGCTGCTGAGGCCGGCGCTCCAGCATGATGCGGGCATCGACCGCGATGACGCCGGTCTCATCGGCGAGCAGCGGGTTCAGGTCGAGCTCGCGGATCTCGGGCAGATCCACCGCCATCTGGCCGACGGCGACGATCGCGGCGGCGACCGCCTCGAGATTCGCCGCCGGCACGTCGCGATAGGCCGCGAGCACGCGCGAGACCCGGGTGCGCGCGATCAGCCGGCCGGCGAGGCCGAGATCGAGCGGCGGCAGCGCGACATGGCTGTCGTCGATCAGCTCGGCGGCGGTCCCGCCCCGGCCGAAGACGACGACGGGCCCGAAGCAGGGATCGGTCGCGAAGCCGACGATGAGTTCGCGCGCCTTGGCGCGCTGGGCCATGGGCTGCACCGCGAGACCGGTGATCCGCGCACCCGGCCGCTCGCGCCCGACCCGCTCCAGCATGCGCTGCGCCGCCTCGCGGAAGGCTGCCTCGGTCGCGAGATCGAGCGCGACGCCGCCGACATCGGATTTATGGACGATGTCGGGCGAGACGATCTTCAGTGCCACCGGCCGCCCGGTCGACAGGAAGGGCCGGGCCGCGACCAGCGCCGCCTCAAGGTCCGGCGCCACCACGGGCTTGAGTTCCGGAACGCGATAGATCGCCAGCAGCGCGGAGACCTCGCCGGCATCGAGCCAGTCGCGCTCTTGCGCCAGCGCGCGGGCGACGATCGCCCGCGCCTGGGCCAGATCGGGCGGGGGCACGTCGTCGGCCGTGGGCGGCGTCGCCATCAGCTCCGCCTGCAGGCGGGCATGGCGCAGCAGGTGCTGGAAGCCGAGCACCGCCTCGGCCCCGGTTGCAAAGGAGGGCAGCCCGGCCGCTGCGAAACGCGCGGCGACGGCCTCGTCGCCGCCGATCCAGGCGGCGAGCACCGGCTTGCGCTGTCCCGCCGCCTGAGCGGAGGCGAGCACCGCATCGGCACAGGCTTCGGCCTGCGCGAGACGATGCGGCGCATGGACCGCCAGCACGGCGTCGACTCCGGCATCGGCGAGCAGATCTGCCACGGTGCCGGCATATTGAGCCGGCGTCGCGACCTCGATCACCGCCTCCCGCGACGCTCCCGCCGCGCCGCCGTCGAGCCTGGCCAGGCTGCCGCCGAGCTGGCGCAGCCGCCCGGCCGCGAGAGCCGCGAGGCCGGCGCCGTTGCTGACGATCGCCAGTCTGCCGCCAACGAGCTGACGCATGCGTCCGAGCGTCTCGGCGGCCGCGAAGAGCTCGTCGAGATCGTTCACCCGCAGCAGGCCGGCCCGGTGGAAGGCGGCGTCATGGGCCCGGTCGGGCGTGACGATCAGGCCAGCATGGGTGAGCCCCCTGGTCTCGCCCGCGGGCTGCCAGGGCTTGAGCACGAGCACGGGCTTCAGCCGTGCCGCCGCGCGCGCCGAGGAGAGGAAGCGCGCCGCATCCTCGACCTCGTCCAGCGCCAGCAGGATTGCGCGGGTTCGTCCGTCCTGCCCGAAATGGTCGAGGCAGTCGGCGAGATCGACATCCGCAGCGGCGCCGAGCGTCACGGCACCGGAGAACCCGACCTCGCGCCGCGCCGCCCAGGCCAGGACGCCGGCGGCGATCGAACTCGACTGCGCCACGAGGGCGACGCCCCCCGCTTCCGGCACGAAGGGCGCGAAGCTGGCGTTGAGGTGCAGGCGCGGCGCGACGAGTCCGATCGAATCGGGGCCGAGCAGGCGGATGCCGGCCAGGCGCGCCGCCGCGCCCAGTGCGTTCGCATCGGACCGCTCGCCATCGGCGACGAGCACGCCCGCGCAGCCGCGCCGGCCGGCGGCGGTGATGACCTCCGCCGCCCCGGCGGCCGGAGCGATCACGAGATCGACCGGCTGCGCCAGCGCGTCGAAGTCAGGCACGGCCTCGAACCCCTCCGCGCTGCCGCCGCCGAGCACGAAGGCGCGACCGGCATAGCCTGCGCTGCGGATGCCATCGAGCAGCGGGATGGTGGAGGCCCCCGGCGGCGCCCAGACCACCAGCGAGGCCGGTTCGAGCATGCGTTTCAGTCGGTCCATCGTCATGACGTCATCGTAGCAGATCGCGACGCGCGGATATGTGACGGCGAGGGCCGCGCGCGGAACCCTTGCTCGCGCCTTTGCTTTCGACCAGAGGGGATGAGACGCCGCGACGACAGGACGCGCCATGCCCATCGCCTTCGACAACTCCTATGCCAGGCTGCCGGAGCGCTTCTTTGCGCTGACCCCGCCGACGCCGGTGCCCGAGCCGCGGCTGGTGCGGCTCAACCCGGCGCTGGCCGAAGAGCTCGGGCTCGATCCCGCCTGGCTCTCCGGCGCCGACGGTCTCGCCATGCTGTCGGGCAACGCGATCACCGCGGGCTCGACGCCGATCGCGACCGCCTATGCGGGGCACCAGTTCGGGACCTTCGTGCCGCAGCTCGGCGACGGCCGGGCGATCCTGCTGGGCGAGGTGATCGACCGCTCGGGCCGCCGCCGTGACATCCAGCTGAAGGGCGCCGGCCGCACGCGCTTCTCGCGCGGCGGCGACGGGCGGGCGGCGCTGGGGCCGGTGATGCGTGAATACGTCGTCAGCGAGGCGATGGCAGCGCTCGGCATCCCGACGACGCGGGCGCTGGCCTTCGTGCTGACGGGCGCCCGCGTGATGCGCGACGCGATCCTGCCCGGCGCAGTGCTCACCCGCGTGGCGTCCAGCCATATCCGCGTCGGCACCTTCCAGTTCTTCGCGGCCCGGCAGGACACCGAGGCCCTGCGGACGCTGGCCGACCATGTCATCGCGCGCCATCACCCGCAGGCAGCGCAAGCTCCCAACCGCTATCTCGGCCTGCTCGAGGCGGTGATCGCCGTGCAGGCGGACCTGATGGTGCGCTGGCTGCTGGTCGGCTTCATCCATGGCGTGATGAACACGGACAATGTCTCGGTCGCCGGCGAGACCATCGATTACGGCCCCTGTGCCTTCCTCGACGGCTATGATCCCGCCACCGTGTTCAGCGCGATCGATACCGGCGGGCGCTACGCCTATGGCAACCAGCCGAGCATCGCGCTGTGGAATCTGACCCGCTTCGCCGAGGCGTTGCTGCCGCTGCTGGCGGAGGATGGCGACGGAGCAGTCGAGGTCGCGCAGGCAGCGCTCGCCGGGTTCGCGCCGCGCTTCCAGGCCGGCTACGATGCCGGCATCGCGCGCAAGCTCGGCCTGCCCGGCGACAGCGAGGGCGACACCATCCTCGGCGCCGAATTCCTCGGCCTGCTCGGGGCGACGCAGGCCGATTTCACGCTGAGCTTCCGCCACCTCGCGCGCCTGCAGGCGGGCCGGGCGGACGAGGCCCCGCTGCGCGCCGCCCTGGCGCAGCCCCCGGCACTCGACGGCTGGCTGGAGCGCTGGCGCGCGCGCAGCGCGGGGACCGCGCCTGGTGCGCTGCTCGCGATCAACCCGGCCTATATCCCGCGCAACCACCGCATCGAGGCCGCGATCGCGGCGGCGCAGGAGCGGGATGATGTCGGCCCCTTCGAGGAGCTGCTGGCGGTGCTCGCCGAGCCCTTCGTCGAGCGTCCGGCCTATGCGGATTACGAGAATCCGCCGCGGCCGGAGGAGCGCGTGCTGCGGACCTTCTGCGGAACCTGAGGCGACAGAGGAGAGGCTCAGGCCGCGCGCGCCCCGCAGCGCCGCCACCTCAATGCCCGGCGAGCCGGCCGGCGGGCGGCGCCTCGGCGATCTTGCCCATCAGCCAGCCGACGAAGGCCTGAATCTCGGGATTGTCCCGCTCCTCGCGCCGATAGATCAGGCGGTGGGCCACGACCCCGATGCCGGTCGGCCCCAGCGGCATGACGAGCCGGCCGGCGGCGAGCAGGTCGCGCGCCTGCAGCGTCGATTCGAGCGCGAGGCCGAGGCCGTCCACGGCGGCGGCCAGAGCGAGATGGGCGCGGTCGAACTGCAGGCCGCGCGCGCTCAGGGGCTCGAAGGGGGCGTGGCGCGCGGTCCACTGGTCCCAGGGGACAACGCAGCGCAGCGAGTGGATCAGCGGCACGCGAGCGATGTCGCTCGGCGCCTCCAGCCCGTGCGCAGCCACGAAGGCGGGGCTGGCGAGCGGGACGATCAGTTCCTCGCCCAGCGCCACCGCCTCGCAATCCTCGGGGACCGGCCGCGCATACTGGATGTCGATGAGGATGCCGTCCTTTCCGAGGCGGGCCGGCTCGTGGCTGGCGAAGAGCGCGACGTCGATGCTGGGATGCTCGCGCAGGAACTGGCCGAGCCGCGGCATCAGCCAGAGCGTGGCAAAGCTGGGCGAGGCATGGATCGGCAGGCGCCGCACGCCCGCTCCCGACGCGACCCGGATCGTCGCCGTCATCAGCCGCGCGAAGCTCTCGCCGATCGAGGCGGAATAGGTCAGCGCCTCCTCGGTCGGGACGACGCTGCGCCGCACGCGCAGAAACAGGGGCCGCCCCAGCATGCCCTCCAGCGCGCGCATCTGATGGCTGATCGCCGAGGGCGTCAGGTTCATCAGCTTGGCCGCGCCGGCGAAGCTTCCGGCCTCCATCACGGCCCGAAAGGTCTGAAGCCATTGCAGCGGTGGCATGCCTCCAATCATCAGTGAAACCTATTCGTCGATCATGCCAAACTTATTCGTTTTTCCAACGAACGAACCCCATGTTAGGCCTATGACATGAGGAATGCAGCTCATCAAACGAAGCTGCGGCCCGCAGGGAGGAAAGACGCGCCGGCAACCGGCGCCGGGTGACGCGCAGCCCGCGTTCGCCATCCTTTTCCTTGCGTCGCCTCCTCGAGTGACGAGACGTCCGACCTCCGCGGTCGGCCTGGCGAGGAAAGAACCGGCGCATGAACCTGCATAGACTGCTTCTCGAACGGAAGGCCGCCGGCAAGCCGGTCACCGTCGCCATCATCGGCGCCGGCAAGTTCGGCACCATGTTCCTCTCCCAGGCCCGCAGCACGGACGGAATGCACATCGTCGGCGTCGCCGATCTCAACATCGCCCGCGCCCGCTCGCAGCTGAAGCTGGCCTGCTGGCCGGAAGAACAATACGCGGCCACCTCGATCGACGATGCGCTGAAGAACGGCGCGACGCTCGTCACCGAGGATGGCGATGCGCTGATCGACCATCCCGGCGTCGAGGTCATCATCGAGGCGACGGGCGATCCGGGCGCCGGCATCCGCTTCGCGATGCGTGCCATCGCCAACGGCAAGCACATCGTCATGGTCAATGTCGAGGCCGATGCCTGCGCCGGGCCGCTGCTGGCGCGCAAGGCGCGCGAGGCCGGCGTGGTCTACTCGCTGGCCTGGGGCGACCAGCCGGCCCTGATCGCGGACCATGTCGACTGGGCCCGCGCCTCGGGTTTCCGGGTCGTCAGCGCCGGCAAGGGCACGCGCTACCACCCGACCTACCACCAGTCGACGCCGGACACGGTCTGGGACATCCTCGACAAGTACATGAAGATCAAGGATCGCAACTCGATCAATCCGAAGATGTTCAACTCCTTCGTCGACGGCACCAAGTCCGGCATCGAGATGACGGCCGTCTGCAACGCGACAGGGCTGGAATCGCAGGCCGAGGGCCTGTCCTTCCCGCCGGCGACTCGGTTCGAGCATGCCGAGATCTGCAAGCCCAGGGCCGATGGCGGCGTGCTGGAGCGGGCCGGCGTCACCGAGGTCACCTCCTCGGTCTATCGCGACGGCACGGATGTGCCCCACAGCCTGGTCATGGGCACCTATGTCGTCTTCGAATCCGACAGCGCCTACAGCGAGGAGTGCTTCCGCGAGTATTCGATGCTGCCCGACAAGAGCGGCCGCTATTCCTGCCTCTACCGTCCGATCCACATGATCGGGCTGGAACTCGGCATCTCGGTCGCCTCCGCCGCGCTGCGCCATGAGCCGACGGGCGCGCCGATCTGCTTCAACTCCGACGTCGTCGCCACTGCCAAGCGTGACCTCAAGGCCGGCGAAATGCTGGATGGCGAGGGCGGCTTCTGCGTCTGGGGCAAGCAGACGCCGGCCAAGACCTCGCTGGCGGAAGGCTATCTGCCGCTCGGACTCGCCCACCGCGTCAAGCTCAAGCATGATATCGCGCTGGGCCAGCGGCTGAAATGGTCGGACGTCGCCTTCGACGCCGACGATGCCGCGGTCAAGGTTCGCCGCGAGATGGAGGATCACTTCCGGGGCTGACGTCGCCCCGGCCTAGCAGTGCAGACCGGCGAGAGCCCGAGATAACGGGCCGGCCCAACGTCCAGGGAGGACATCATGACCAAGAGCAGAACAGACCAGCCGACCCGCCGGACCGTCCTGGCAGGAGCCGCGCTCGGCGCCGGCCTCATCGCCATGCCCGGCATTCTGAGGGCCCAGCAACTGAAATGGATCGGAGCTTCGGCAACGCCGCAGACCGACTTCATCTCCCAGAGCCTCGACGTCTTCGCCGCGCGCGTGAAGGAGCTGTCCAAGGGCCAGATCGACATCGCCTCGCACCATGCCGGTGCGCTCGGTGGCGAGCGCGAGAATGTCGAGGGGCTGCTGCAGGGCTCGATCCATGTTGCGACGCCGGGCGCCGCCCTGCTGGCCGGCTGGTACAAGCCGGCAGAGGTCTTCACCTATCCCTATCTGTTCAAGAACGTCGCCCACAAGGACAAGGTCATGACCGCGCTCATGGCCGAATATGGCGACGACGTCGCGGCTCAGGCCAAGCTGCGTCCGCTCGGCGCGATTCCGCGCATGCCGCGCCAGCTCTCCTCCAGCCGCGTCGTCAAGACGCCGGCCGATCTCAAGGGGTTCAAGATCCGCGTGCCGGAGACCACGATGTGGCGCCGGACCTTCGAGCGCTTCGGCGCCTCGCCCACGCCGCTGCCCTGGCCGGAGGTGTTCCAGGCGCTCAAGTCGGGGGTGATCGAGGGCCAGGAGAACCCGATGGCGCTGACCTTCAATGGCGGCATCTTCGACGTGAACAAGAACCTCGCCCTGACCGAGCACATGATGCAGGACAACATGATCGTGATCTCGGAAGCGAGCTTCCGCGCGGTCAGCGAGGACCAGCGCAAGGCCCTCGTCCAGGCCGCCCGCGACATGGAGGACTCGCTGCGTCCGAAGGTGATCGCCGACGACGACCGCATCCTGGCTCTGGTCAAGGCCAAGAACATCGCGATCAACGATGTCGACAAGGACGCCTTCCGCAAGACGCTCGAAGGCATGGAGACCGAGTTCGCCCATGTGAAGAAGTGGGTCGACCGGATCAAGACGATCGCCTGATCGCCGCCGCCGCAGCCGGGCCCCCAGCGGGCCCGGCAACCTTCCCCCGCGTGACAGGATTGCCATGCAGCCCCTGACCGGCCTGCCAGCGCTTTGGCGCAGGCTCTGTGACTTTTGTGACTGGACGGCGCGCGCCATCGTCGGCGGCTCGATCGCGGCCATCGTGCTGATCACGATCGCGGCGGTCTGGTACCGCTACGGGCTGGAGCGCCCGCTGTCCTGGACCGAGCAGGTCTGCCGGATCCTGTTCGTCTGGTCGGTCTTCGCCGGCGCGGCGGTGCTGTACCGCAACATGCTGCACATCGCGATCGACATGTTCGTGCTGATGCTGCCGCAGCGGCTCCAGACGCTGGTGCTCTGGCTCAACCAGGGGCTGATCCTGCTGCTGGCCGTGCTGATGCTCTGGTTCGGGCTGCAGATCTCGATCGGCACGCTCAGCCAGACCTTCGGGGCGCTGGAGATCAGCCCCGCCACCTTCTATTTCGCCGCGCCGTTCTGCGCCGCGCTGATGATCGTGTTCTGGGTCGAGAAGCTGTTCGATCCGGCCCGGCGCGATCCGCTCGGCGACGTTCATCTCTAGACAT
The DNA here is from genome assembly GCA_002279705.1 of Allobosea sp. 12-68-7. Lineage (GTDB taxonomy): Bacteria > Pseudomonadota > Alphaproteobacteria > Rhizobiales > Beijerinckiaceae > Allobosea. The sequence continues at coordinate 1,500 of NCCO01000116.1, read as the reverse complement.
GCACCTCTAGGAGACGATCCCCATGGCCGGCGTGCTGATGCTCTCCTTCGGCGTGATGATGGTGCTGGGCCTGCCCATCGCCTTCGCGATGGCGCTCGCTGCCGTCATGACGATCGCCAACCACCCGACGCTGCCCTTCTCGGTCTTCGTGCAGCGGGCGCTGATCGGCGCGGATTCCTATTCGCTGCTGGCGATCCCGTTCTTCATCCTGGCCGGCAACATCATGAATGTCGGCGGCATCACCGCCCGCATCATCAGCTTCGCCAATGCCTGCGTCGGCCGGTTCAGTGGCGGGCTCGGCCTCACCACCGTGATGTCCTGCATGGTCTTTTCCGGCGTCTCCGGCTCTGCGGTGGCCGATGCGACGGCGCTGGGCAAGGTGCTGATCCCCGGCATGAAGCGCTCGGGCTACGACCCCGGCTACGCCGCCGCCATCACGGCCTCGGCCTCGGTGATGGGACCGATCATCCCGCCCTCGATCCCGCTGGTGATCTACGCCCTCTCGGTCGGCAAGGGTGTCTCCGTCGCCGCCCTGTTCCTCGGCGGCGTCGTTCCCGGCCTGCTGCTCGGCGGCGGGCTCGCCGTGGTCGTCTACCTGATCTCGCGGGCCCGGAAGTACCCGGTCCACGAGGCGGTGCCGCTGCGCGAGGTGCTGCGCTCCGGCGGGAAGGCGATCTGGGCGTTGATGATGCCCTTCGTGATCCTGTTCGGCGTCACCGGCGGCGTCGTCACCGTCACGGAGAGCGCGGCGGTCGCGGTTCTCTATGCGCTTTTCGTCGCGATGGTGATCCATCGCGAGCTGTCCTGGCGCCAGCTCTGGGGCATCTGCGTCCAGAGCGGCCTCGACTCCGCCGTCGTCATGATCATCATCGCCTTTGCCGCTGGCTTCGGCTGGCTGATGGCGGTGAGCGGCCTGCCGCGCGAGATCGCCGCGTGGATCGGTGCCTTCTCGACCAATCCCTGGGTCATCCTGATCCTGATCAACGTGCTGCTGCTGATCGTCGGCTGCTTCATGGAAGCGATCGCGGCCATGATCATTCTGATCCCGGTGCTGATCCCGATCGTCGAGGCGGTCGGCATCGATCTGGTGCATTTCGGGCTGGTCATCGTCTTCAACCTGATGCTCGGCCTGCTGACGCCGCCGGTCGGCATTCTCCTCTACATCTGCGGCAACTTCGCCCAGGTGAAGATCGAGCGGGTCGTACGCGAGGTCCTGCCCTTCCTCGGTGTCGGGTTCGGCGTGCTGGTGATCATCACCTTCATCCCCGAGGTCGTGCTCTGGCTGCCGCGGCTCGTGCTGAACTGAGCCGGGCAGCGGCGCCATGCGCGCCACGCCGGCCCCGGCCCGCGCAGCGCAGACCGGGACGTCTGTTGCGCCACGCCCCCATCATGCTCTGATCGCGCGCCGGCCGCCCAAGAGTCGCTGCGAGGAGACCGACGATGGATGGCCGCCGCCCGACGATCCAGTCCCGCCACGGCATGGTCGCCGCGGCCCATCGC
>NCCO01000115.1 GCA_002279705.1 Allobosea sp. 12-68-7 | reverse complement strand
CGCTCGCGCACCCAGGCGAAATAGATCAGCCTGACGGTCCGTGTCTGCACGGCGGGCGCCGTCGTGTCGGGAGACTGCATCATGAGCCGCGCAGGTCCTCGTCGACCATGTGGCGGATGCCGGCGTTGAAATAATCCCAGCCGGTGTAGATCGTCAGCGCCGCGGCGACCCACAGCATGACGATGCCGATCTGCGTGTTGTAGGGCAGGACGGTGTCGCCCGCCGGCCCGGCGACGAGAAAGCCGAGCGCGAGCAGCTGCGCCGTCGTCTTCCACTTGGCGACCTTGCTGACGGGCACGCTGACCTTCAGATCGGCGAGGAACTCGCGCAGGCCCGAGACCAGGATCTCGCGGCAGAGGATGACGATGGCTGCCCAGACGGCCCAGCCCTTGATCGTCTCGGTGTGGACGAGCATCAGCAGGAGCGCGCAGACCAGGAGCTTGTCGGCGATCGGATCGAGCATGCGGCCGATGGCTGATTGCTGGCTCCAGGCCCGCGCGATCCAGCCATCGAGATAGTCGGTGACGGCGGCGGCGACATAGACGGCGAGCGCGATCCAGCGCACCCAGTCGTCCTTCGGCCAGAACAGAAGCCCCACCAGCGCCGGAATCGCCAGGATCCGGCCGTAGGTGAGCAGGTTGGGCAGGGACCAGGGTCCGCGCCGCCGGATGGCTTCTGGAAGAATCGTCACAGGCATCACCAAAGCAGCGGGGTTGTGACAGCGTCAACACGCAATGCGGCGACAATGCCGTTCATCGTCAGCCATCGTGAAAATAATCATGGACCGCCCTGGCCGTGGCGGCGTTGACGCCGGGCGTGCGCATCAGGTCGTCGAGCTTGGCGCGCTTGATCGCCTTGACCGTTCCGAAATGCAAAAGCAGCGCCCGCTTGCGCGACGGCCCGATGCCGGGGATCTCGTCGAGCGGGTTCTTCATCGTGTCCTTCTTGCGCCGCGCCCGATGCGTGCCGATGGCAAAGCGGTGGGCCTCGTCGCGCAGACGCTGGATGAAATAGAGCGCCGGGTCGCGCGGCTGCAGCTTGAAGGGCTCGCGCCCGGCCATGTGGAAGGTCTCGCGCATGGCGTTGCGGTCCTCGCCCTTGGCGATGGCCACCAGCGGGATGTCCTGCGCGCCGAGCTCGGTCATGATCCGGCGCGCGGCCTCGAACTGGCCCTTGCCGCCGTCGACGATGACGAGGTCTGGGCGGGCGGGGAAGCTGTCGTCGTCGGGATTGTCGACTGCAGGCGGGGCCGGAACGCCCCCCCATCCCTAACCCTTCCCCACCGCAAGCGGGGGGAAGGGGACCGGTCGAGGCTCCGTCGCCCTCTGGGGCATCCTTCGACACGGCCGCTGGCGCGGCCTCCTCAGGATGAGGGCTGGAGGGCAGCGCAACTCCCGCCTCCTTCGCCAGCCGCGCGAAGCGCCGCTGCAGCACCTCGCGCATCATGCCGAAATCGTCGCCGGCGATGGTGTCGGTGGAGATGTTGAAGGTGCGGTAATGGCTCTTCATGAAGCCGTCCCGGCCGGCGACGACCATGCCGCCGATGGCGTTCGTGCCCATGATGTGGGAGTTGTCGTAGACCTCGACGCGGCGCGGCGGCCTGGCCAGACCGAAAGCGGCGCCGAGCGCGGCCAAAAGCGAGTTCTGGCCGGCATTGTCGGCGAGCTTGCGCGAGAGCGCCTCGCGGGCGTTCTTGCGCGCCATCTCGATCAGATCGACGCGCTCGCCGCGCTTGGGATTGGCGACCTCGACCTTGCGGCCAGCCCGGGCGGAGAGCGCCTGTGTGATCAAATCCATCTCCGCCAGTTCGTGGGACAGCAGGACGAGGCGCGGCGGCGGCTTGTCGTCGTAGAACTGGGTGACGACCGAGGCCAGCACGTCTTCGGGCGTCAGGCTGCGGTCGGCGCGCGGGAAGAGGGCGCGGTTGCCCCAGTTCTGCTTGTTGCGGAAGAAGAAGATCTCGACACAGAACTGCCCGGCCTGCTCGTCGATGGCGAAGACATCCGCCTCCTCGACGCCTTGCGTGTTGATGTCCTGCCCGGCCTGTACGGCCGAGAGCGCCGCCAGCCGGTCGCGATAGCGCGCCGCCTTCTCGAATTCGAGCTCCTCGGCCGCCTCCTGCATGCGGGTCGAGAGCAGTTGCTTCACGTTGGAGGAGCGGCCCGAGAGGAAATCGCGCGCCTGGGAGGCCAGCGCCCGATAGTCGGGGATCGCGATTTCGCCCGTGCAGGGGCCGGCGCAGCGCTTGATCTGGAAGAGCAGGCAGGGCCGCGTGCGGTTCTCGTAGAAGGAATCGGTGCAGGAGCGCAGCAGAAAGGCCTTCTGCAGCGCGTCGATCGTCCGCTCCACCGCCCAGACCGAGGCGAAGGGGCCGAAGTAGTCGCCCTTGCGCTGGCGCGAACCCCTGTGCTTCGCGATCTGAGGCGCCTCGTGGTCGCCGCTCAGCAGGATGTAGGGGAAGCTCTTGTCGTCGCGCAACAGCACGTTGTAGCGCGGCCGCAGCTGCTTGATCAGGTTGGATTCGAGCAGCAGCGCCTCGGTTTCCGTCCCCGTGGTGACGAATTCCATATTCGCCGTCTCGGCGATCATGCGCGCGACCGCATTGGTGTGGGCCATGCCGCGCGCATAGGCCGTGACCCGGTTCTTCAGGTTCTTGGCCTTGCCGACATAGAGCACCTCGCCGGCGGTATCGAACATCCGGTAGACGCCGGGCTTGTTCGGCAGATGCTTGGCAAATCCGGCGATGACCTCGATGCCGGCCTTGAGCGCGCCGGGCGCCGTCTCGCCGAGATCGAGCGCAGGCGTCGGCAGGGCCTCCTCGGCGTCGGGCTCCGGGCCGGCCCCAGTGTCCGGCAGGTCCTCTTCGGGTGGGGGCTGGGTCGGTTCGCGATTCATCGCTCGCATGTAGGATGCGCAAGGCGTTTCGTCATGTCAGGAGCGTACCCCACAGTCGAGACGGGAGTCATGGCGCATGTCGGCTGAGAATGCGGTTCCCGCCGGACAGATGATCCTGCTCAACGGGGCCTCGTCGAGCGGCAAGTCGTCGCTAGCGAGAGCGGTTCAGGCGACGATCGACCGGCCCTTCTGGCACATCTCGATCGATCATCTGCGCGATTCCGGCGTGCTGCCCTCGGCCCGCATCAAGAGCGGCGAGTTCGATTGGCGCGCCATGCGCGAGCCGTTTTTCATCGGTTTCGAGCAGTCGCTGCTGGCCTATCTGCGGGCCGGAAACAGCCTGATCGTCGAGCACATCATGGAAAGCGAGGCCTGGCTGCACCGTCTCGTCGGCATTCTGGCGGGACAGGACGTCTTTTTCGTCGGCGTGCATTGCGACCTGGCGGAGCTGGAGCGGCGCGAACTGGCGCGCTGCGACCGCCCGATCGGCGATGCCCGGCGCGATTTCTTCCAGATCCATGACTACTGCCTCTATGATGTCGAGGTCGACGGAACGCGCCCGGCGCATGAAAATGCCCAGATGGTCATCGCCGCGTGGCAGGCGCGCCAGGCCCACTCTGCGTTCGCGAGGCTGGCGCAAGGCGAAAGGCCGAGCGGACGATAGGCCCGCGTGTGACTAAGCGATCCAGGGATCGATCACCGTCAGGCCAGCCGCCGCGAAGGGAGCGGTGTCGCGGGTCGCCACGGTCAGACGGTGGGTGAGCGCGATCGCAGCAATGTAGCCGTCGACGATGGAGATTGCGAGGCCGCGGTTCTTCGCGTCAACGCGCAGCTGCGCGTGGGCGGTGGCGGCAGCGGCATCGAACGGCAGAATGCGCTGCTCGAAAACCGCCAGGACCCGTTTCTCGAGCTGCGTCTGGAGGTCGCGCTGGCGGCGTCCTGTCGGCAGCGCAGCCACACCGAACATCAGTTCCGCGAGCCCGACCGCCGGCAGGAACAGCGTTTCGAAGGGCTGTGCATCGAGCCAACGCAAGACCGCGGGTTCAGGGCGTGGCTTGAGGGGCTCCGAAACGACATTCGTGTCCAAGAGGATCATTCGAAGCTGACCGGCTCGCCGATGGTCTTGTCGCGCGCGATGTCGAGATCGACGCCGCCGACGCTCTGGCCGATCTCGGCGAGCAGCGAGCCGAGCTTGATGCGCGGCGCCGGATTGACCGCGGCGTCGAGGATATGACGGATTTCGGCTTCCGTGCTGCGGCCATGGCGTGCGGCGCGGATCTTGAGCGCCCGATGCGTTTCGTCGGACAGCTTGCGCACGGTGACTGACGGCATCGCAGGCCTCCATTTCTGGCCACGAATGATATCATCATGATGGCGATGCTATCAATTGTGAAGCGCGGTGTGCGGTCCGCCCCTCTTGACCTCGCGGCGTTGCGGTGACCATCACCACTCGCCCGCCATCCGGACCCTGCCCATGCCCACCTTCGCCATCGCCTTCCCGGTGATCGACCCGGTCGCGTTGCAGCTCGGGCCGCTCGCGGTCAAATGGTACGGTCTGGCCTATGTGGTCGGCCTGCTCGGTGGTTGGTGGTATGCGCGCCGGCTGGTCTCGTCCGAGCCGCTCTGGGCGGGGCGGGCACGGCCGAAGGCCGATGAACTCGACGACATGCTGCTCTTCGTGGCGCTCGGCGTCGTGCTCGGCGGGCGGCTCGGATTCGTGCTGTTCTACGATCTGGCGCGCTATCTTGAGCGGCCGCAGGACATCCTGGCGATCTGGCAGGGCGGCATGTCCTTCCATGGTGGGCTGATCGGCGCGGCCACCGGCCTTTGGCTGTTCGCGCGCCGTCGCGGCTATCCCACGCTGTCGGGGCGGCGGGCCTCTGCCGCGCCATCCGAGCCAGCTCTACGAGGCCTTTTCCGAGGGGCTTCTGCTCTTCATCCTCCTGGCGCTGCTGGTGCGGGCCGGCGGGCTGAAGCGGCCCGGCCTCGTCGCCGGCGTGTTCGGCATGGGCTATGCGGTGGCGCGCATCGTCTGCGAGTTCTTCCGCGAGCCGGACCCGCAGCTCGGCTTCCTGTTCGGGACGTCGGTCGATGCGCTCTCGGGCGGCATCACCATGGGCATGCTGCTCTCGCTGCCGCTGTTCGCGGCGGGGCTCGTTCTCGTGCTGCGCGCCCGGCGGGGCGCTGCGTGACCGCGTTGAAGGCGGAACTGGTCCGCCTGATCGCGGAGGAGGGGCCGCTTCCCATCTCGCGCTTCATGGCGCTGTGCCTCGGCCATCCCGAGCATGGCTACTATAGGACGCGCGATCCCTTCGGCGCGCAGGGTGACTTCACCACCGCGCCCGAGATCAGCCAGATGTTCGGCGAGATGATCGGGCTCTGGGCGGCCCATCTCTGGCAGGCGATGGGCGCGCCCGGTCGGTTTTCCCTGATCGAGATCGGCCCGGGGCGTGGCACGCTGATGGCGGACATGCTGCGCGCCACGCGAGTTCTGCCGGGCTTCCGGGAGGCGGCGGCGGTGCACCTGGTCGAAACCAGCCCGGTGCTGCGCGAGATCCAGTTGTCGACGCTCGCCGGCAAGGCGGAGCCGAGCTGGCATGAACGCGTCGAGACCGCGCTGGAGGGGCCGGCGATCATCATCGCCAACGAACTGCTCGACGCGCTGCCGCTCGACCAGTTCGTCATGACGGAAGAGGGCTGGCGCGAGCGGCTCGTCGGGCTCGACGGCGAGGGGCGCCTCGCCTTCGGGCTGGCCGCGGCAGCCTCCGACGCAGCAGGCCCCGCGACGGCGCCGCCCGGCGCGATCCTGGAGCAGCCGCTGGCGGTGCTGTCGCTGGTGTCGGGCGTCGCATCGCATCTGGCTCGGGCGGGCGGCGGGGCACTGTTCGTCGACTATGGCGCGATGCAGTCGGGTTTCGGCGACACGCTGCAGGCGATGCGCCGGCACGCCTTCGTCGATCCGCTGGACGAGCCGGGCGAGGCGGATCTCACGGTTCATGTCGATTTCGCCCGGATGGCGCAGGCGGGGCTGCGGGCCGGCGCCGCGACCCACGGCCCCGTCCGGCAGGCGGATTTTCTGCTGGCGCTCGGCCTGGCCGAGCGGGCGCAAGCCCTGTCGGCCAAGGCGACGCCGGAGCAAGCGGCGTCGATCGGTGCGGCCTTCGATCGGCTGACCGCGCGCGGCGAGGCCGGCATGGGCGATCTGTTCAAGGTTCTGGCCGTCTCCCATCCGGGCCTGCCGCCGCTGCCCGGATTTGACCTTCATCGCCTGCCAGAGCAGGGCTGACATGAGCGGCACCGCTCACTGAAACCGGACGACACGATGTTCATCACCTCCCCCGATCTGGCCGCCGAGCCCGGCATCCGCCACGCCTTCTTCACGCGGGAGGGCGGCGTCTCCAACGGCATCTACGCCTCGCTGAACGGCGGCTTGGGTTCCTCGGACGATCCGGCGGCGATCGCCGAGAACCGCCGGCGCATGGCGGCGCATCTGGCGGTCGAGCCGACGCATCTGGTCAGCCTCTATCAGGTGCATTCCGCCGATGTGGAGGTGGTGACGGGGCCGTGGCCGGGGGAGCGGCCCAAGGCCGATGCCATGGTGACGGCGGCGCCGGGCGTGGCGCTCGGCGTCTCCAGCGCCGATTGCGGGCCGATCCTGTTCGCCGACAGCGAGGCGCGGGTCGTCGGCGCGGCCCATTCGGGCTGGAAGGGGGCCTTCGGGGGCGTCGTCGCCTCGACCGTGACGGCGATGGAGAAGCTCGGTGCGCGGTGCGAGCGCATCATTGCCGTGCTCGGGCCGACGATCAGTGCCGGCGCCTATGAGGTCGGGCCCGAATTCGTCGAGCGTTTCAAATCCGAGAACGCGACCTATGCCCGCTTCTTCACGGCCTCCGAGCGGGCGGCCCATGCGATGTTCGACCTGCCGGCCTTCATTGCGCTGCGGGCGCAGGAGGCCGGCATCGGGCGCTTCCTCGACCTGTCGCTCTGCACCTATGGCGACGAACAGCGCTTCTTCAGCTATCGCCGCACGACCCATCGCGGCGAGCCGGATTACGGGCGGCTGATCTCGGCGATTACGCTTGATTGAGGAGAAGCCCATGCCCCGCACCATCGACTACTATTTCTCGCTGCATTCGCCCTGGACCTATCTCGGCCATGCGACCTTCCTCGACATCGCGGCGCGGCATGGCTGCCGGATCGCCTATCGGCCCGTGCCGCTGCGGGCTGTGTTCGACGAGACGGGCGGGTTGCCGCTGCCGAAGCGCCACCCGGTGCGGCAACGCTACCGGCTGATGGATCTGCAGCGCTGGCGCGAGCGGCGCGGCGTGAAGCTCATGCTGCAGCCGAAGCATTTTCCGTTCGATCCGTCGCTTGCCGACCGTTTCCTGATCGCGATCGTGAGCGCGGGCGGGGATCCGGGGCGCTTCATGGGCGAGATCATGGCCGGCGTCTGGTCCCGCGACGAGGACATGATGCAGCCCGGGGCCGTGGCCGGGGTGGCCCGGTCCTGCGGCTTCGACGCGCAGGCTCTGGCGCTGGCGGCCGACAGCGAAGCGGTGGTGCAGAGCTATGAGGGCACCATCGCGGCTGCGATTGCCGCTGGGGTTTTCGGCGCGCCGAGCTATGTGCTCGACGGCGAGGTGTTCTGGGGGCAGGACCGGCTCGAACTGCTCGACAGCGCGCTCGCCAGCGGCCGCGCCCCCTATCGGGCGGACCCGGCCGCCTGATCGCCGGCGTCAGCCGACGATGTCGGGCGTGCGCCAGCCGAGATGCTGGCCGGCATCGACGGCGATCATCTGCCCGGTGACCGAGCGGGCGCGGGCGAGGTAGAGCACCGCCTCCGCGATCTCGCTCGCATCGATCTTGTGGCGCAGCAGCGTTCCGGCCGCCTCCTGCTCCATCGCCTCGGGGCCGTCATGGGGGTTGGGCAGGGTCGGGCCGGGCCCGACCGCGTTGACGCGGATGCGCGGCGCCAGGGCCTGCGCCATCGTCGTGGTCGCCGTCAGAAGCGCGGCCTTGGTCAGGGTGTAGGAATAGTATTGCGGCGTCAGCTTCCAGACGCGCTGGTCGATGATGTTGACGATGGCGCCCTGGCGCCCCTCCGGGAGCCGGTTCGCCAGTGCTCCGGCCAGCACCGACGGGGCGCGCAGATTGATCGAGAACTGACGATTCCAGGTCGGCACGTCGATGGCCGTGAGCTCGTCGACGAGGAAGCTCGACGCGTTGTTGACGAGCAGCGTCACGGGGCCGAGCGCGGCCGTCGCCGCCGGCAGCAGGCCGGCGACCGCGTCGGGATCGACGAGATCGGCGACGAGCACGGCGGCGCGGCCGCCATTCGCCACGATGCCCGCCGCCAGGGCATCGGCCTCGTCGAGCGCGCGGCCGCAATGGATCGCGACGGCATAGCCGTTGGCCGCGAGGCGCTCGACGATGGCGCGGCCGATGCGGCGCGCGCCGCCCGTCACCAGTGCGACCTCAGCCATCCCGTCGCTCCTGTGCCTCTGTCTGTGTCTGGGCGGGTGCCTCGGCCGAGCGCCGCTGGAGCCGCCGCTCCCAGTGCTTCGCCACCCGCAGATAGCGATAGAAGGCATAGTTCATCGCCGTCATGAAGCCGTACACGCCGCGAAGGGCGTGGCGGCGGCCGATATAGGCCTTGATGAAGTTGGCGGGGAACTCGACGGCGAGCCGGAACACCGAGAGCGACTGGCCGCGCCGGTCGAGATCGTCGGCCTGGGCATCACTGTAGCTGTTGAGTTTGGTCATCTGCTCTCCGAGCGAGCGCACGGAGTAGTGATGGACCGTGCCTTTCAGCCGGGCGACGCGCGCGGCGGGCGCGAGGTCGACGCGGTCATGCACGGGGGAGGGTGAGTAGCGGCCCTTGTCCTTCCGGTAGAGCCGGACCGGGGCGAGCGCATAGGCGAAACGATGCGGCGCCGGCTCGCCCGGGAAGATCTCCGCGATGCGAATCTTGTAGGCGTCAGCGGCCGGGCCCGGGCCTGCGAACAGGGCCGCGATCTCGGCGGCGAGATCGGGCGGGACGACCTCGTCGGCGTCGATGTTGAGCAGCCAGTCGTGGCGGCACTGATCCTCGGCGAAGCGCTTCTGCTGGCCGTAGCCCGGCCAGCCGTTGAAGATCACGCGGGCTCCCAGCCGCGTCGCGATCTCCTGCGTGCCGTCCGTCGAGCCCGAATCGACCAGCACGATATCGTCGCTGAGGCCGTGCACCGCCCTGATCGTCCGCTCGATCCGGTCAGCCTCGTCGCGCGCGATAATGAAGATCGAGAGGAGCGGCACCCGGATTCCGTTCTGACTGACTGGTTCGGCTTAAGCACGCGTCACGAGGGGCCGCAAGCGCGGCCGAAAAAATGGGGCGAGATTGGGAACCTCGGGTGAGAGCGCGCGTTTCCTGCGTGCGTCGTGGTGAGGCCTCACGAAATCGTTAGTATTCGGTTCAGCATTAGGCATGCTTTAACAGTCGTTAACATGCGTTCATAAAGTTGTAGTTATCCCAATCGTGCCGCATTTTCGCCGTGGTCTGCGGGGCACATGTGCTTCCGACGCAACAGACAAAAGCCTCGACAGGTATTATAACCATCCCATCGACATCACCCGCCGGGGAAACCGGCAAAGCGACGACTAGGAGTACTGCCATGAAGAAGTTCCTGCTTTCGAGCGTTGCGGCGATCGGCCTCGTCGCTGCCGGCGCTGCCTCCGCCGCCGACCTGCCGTCCCGCAAGGGTCCGGTCGTCGCTCCGGTCTACGCTCCCGTCTTCACCTGGACCGGCTTCTACGTCGGCGTTAACGCCGGCTACGGCTTCGGCAACGTCAACGCCGGCACCTTCGCCCTGGCGCGGACGGTTTCGATCGGCGACATCGACGGCTTCGTCGGCGGTGGACAGATCGGCTACAACTACCAGATCGGCCAGATCGTGCTCGGCGTCGAGGCGGACATTCAGGGCGCTGACCTGAAGGCCAGCAACGGCTTTGGTGACCGCATCAAGACCGAGTACTTCGGCACGGTTCGTGGTCGTTTGGGCGTCGCCTTCGACCGGTTCATGCCCTACATCACCGGTGGCTGGGCCTATGGCAACGTGAAGTCGAGCATCGCCGGTATCGGCTCCTCGGACACCAGCCACACCGGCGGCTACGCCGTCGGCGCCGGTCTCGAATACGCCTTCACCAACAACCTGACCGCCAAGGTCGAGTATCTCTACGTCGACCTGGGCGAGAAGAGCTTCTTCAACACCGGCGTCAAGGTCGGCACCGATTTCTCGGTGGTCCGCGCCGGTCTGAACTACAAGTTCTAGTCTGCGTCCCCTCACGGGGACCAAAGGAACCCGGTGGCTTTGGCCGCCGGGTTTTTTCTTGTTTCGCGTGATCGTCGCGACCGGGAGGCGAGCCGGGCGTGCGGTGTCGGCGCCGGCCGGTCCCTGTCGCGAGACCGGCCGGCCGTCCGGGCGTCAGCCCTTGAAGCGGGTCGCCTCGAAAGACGGGACCGTCGTGGCGAAGGCGTCGAGCCAGGCGACGAGCCGGGGGTGATCTGCCCGCCAGCTGCCGGCGAAGCGCAGGTCGAGATAGCCCAGCGCGCAGGCCAGCGCGATCTCGCCGATGCGCGGACGGTCGGGATAGACAGGCGGGGCGGCTTCGAGCGCCGCCAGCGCGCGCGATACCTTGCCGGCCTGGTTGGCGACCCAGGCGGCGTTACGGCCTTCTTCCGGGCGGAAGCGCGTCTCGTAGACCTGGAGCAGAGCGGCGTCGCAGAGGCCGTCGGCCAGCGCCTGCAGGCGCAGCTGCGCGAAGCGCGCCTCGCCAGCCGGGATCAGCCGGTTGCCCCCGGCGAGATGGTCGAGATAGTCGACGATGACGCGCGAATCGAACAGCGTCATTCCGTCTTCCAGGACCAGTGTCGGGATCTTGCCGAGCGGGTTCTGCTGGCGCAGCGGCTCGGCCGGGTTGTTGGTGTCGGCGACGACGATCTCGATGCGGTCGCTCAGCCCGAGTTCGGCGGCGGCCATCTTGACCTTGCGGCCGAAGGGGGAGGCGGGGGAGGAGCGGAGAACGAGCATCGGCAAAGCCTCGGAAATGCGGGCGTGTCAGCCGTCCGGACGGATCGGCTCGCATAGATAGCGCGGCTGCGGTCCCTGGGCGAGGCGTTCCGTCAGGGCCGGCAGCAGGATCTGCGCCTCCTCGGCGAGCCGCCAGGGAGGATTGACCAGCAGCATCCCCGTGGCACTGAGGCCGCCGGCCGCCTCGGGCCGGTCGACATCGATTTCGAGCCGCAGCAGCCGGCCGATTCCCGCATCCAGGATCGCATCGACCAGGCCTGTTGCAGCGCGGCGATCCTTGACCGGGTACCAGAGCGCGTAGATGCCCGTCGGCCATTTGCGATGCGCGGCGACGACCTCGGCGGCGAGCGTCTCGAACTCGTCCTTCTCCTCGAAGGGCGGGTCGATCAGGACCAGCCCGCGCCGCTCCTTGGGCGGGACATTGCCGCGCAGCGCATTCCAGCCGTCGATCGCCAGCGCCTTGCAGCGCTCGTCGCGCCCGATCGCGGCGACGAGCTTCTTGTGCGTCTGCGGGTGGAGCTCGGCCGCGATCAGCCGGTCGTCGCGGCGCATCGCCTGCCGGGAGAGCCAGGGCGAGCCGGGATAGGCGTTCGGCCCGTAGAGCGCGCGCGCGCCGGCGACCGCGTCGCGCCAGGGCTTGAGCAGGGCTTCGACAGGGCCGGCAAGCGGGGCCTGGTCGAGCCGCGCGACACCGTCCTTCCATTCATGGGTCCGCAAGGCCTCGTCCGAGCCGAGATCGTAGCGGCCGGCGCCGGCATGGGTGTCGACGATGCGGTAGGGCGTGTCCTTGGCGTTCAGATGCGTCAGGACGCGCATCAGTACGACATGCTTGAGGACGTCGGCGAAGTTGCCGGCATGGAAGCCGTGGCGGTAATTCATGCCGCGCTCATACGCGGCTTTGCGGCCGCTGTCAGCGCAGCGCCGGCACGGTGATGTCACGCGTGCGGCAGCCGGAGCGATCGACCTCCTCGCACATGCGGAAACTCCGCAGGTCCCTGCTCAGGCAGATGCGGACCTCCTGCAGCACGCCGCGCCGGCAGGCGACCGACATCATGTCGGTGCGCAAGCCTGGATTCGCATCGACGAAGGCGCGTTCGATGTCGATCGCGGTCCAGTTCTGCTCGCGCCCGGCCTTGGCCAGGGCCGGGGGAATCGCGACCTTCTCGCGGGCCCGGCGCGTATCGGCGAAATAGTCGCTCGGGCTCGAGCCGGAGCAGGTGCCGTGCTTGCGCCACTGGTGGCGGGCGAGCCCCTCGCTCGGAAACAGCCCCTTCGCCTGGTCGAGCGCGATGCGCGAGGGCGTGCGCCCGGCCGGGCCGCATTCGCTCGGAAAGCCGCGCTCATTCTGCGGCCACAGGCCATGCACGACGAAGCCGAGGCCCGCCCCTTCGGCACATTGCTCGCGGTTGCGATCGCGATCGCCGTCAAGCTCGCAGAAGCCGGGCGACCAGGACAGGGCGAGGACGTAGAAATCGAAATCGCCCGGTTGGCCGCCCCTGTCATTGCGCGGCTGCGCCACGGCCTGGCCGAGCAGGCCCGCCAGCAGCGGCAGCGCGAGTGCGAATCGCAGGAGGCTCATCGGCGGCGATGCCCGGTTCAGGGCCGCGCCATCTTGCAGTCGGGCGCATAGGTGCGGTGGCGGTCGAGCCCGCTGACGCACCAGTTAACGTTCCAGGTCCAGCCGAAGAGGCCGAGATTTTCGCGCACAGAGTAGTCGACGCGATGCAGCGTGCCGTCGTTCAGGGCCATCCGGCCGGTGCAGAAGCGGCGGGGAATGAAGTCATCGCCCAGGGGGCGGAAGCCGATCGGCCTGATCCGGTCATAGGCGACGGCCTGCAGGGGCCCCCAGAACTTGGCCTCCCGCGAATTGAACCAACTGGTGATCTGGCCGAGAACCGCCGGGTCGTCGCAGGCGGGCAGCGCACCCGTCAGCGGCACGGTGCGGTTTTCGGCGCGGTCGGCCGGATGGACGATGCGACCGCCCGAGGCCTGGGCGGAGGCGGCGGCCGTCAGGACGGCGAGGGATGCGAGGGCGGTTCGCAGCAGGGCGCGGCGCATGGGGGTCAGCCTCGTCGAGGGGCGGAATTGATGGCGCACGATGGCGGGGGCCGTTCGCAGGGTCAAGGCGCTGCCGCATGGGCGGGCCATCCCGGCGCGGGCTGTGGCTTTTCGATCCGTCGCCGGACGCCGGGGAATGGCTGCCACGCGACCGGGGCGCTGGCCCGAGTGCCGCGGATCGGGGGGCAGTGACGGCGAGACGGAGCAGGAGGATGCGATGACGACGGACAGCGAGGCCGAGGAGACGATCATCGTCGAGCCCGGCGCTCTGCGGGCGCATATGGGGCCGGTCAACCCGCTCGCCGAGCGCAAGGTGCTCGACCGGCTCGACGGGCATTGCCGCGACTTCATCGCGCTCTCGCCCTTCCTCGTTCTGGCGACCTCGGACGGCGAGGGCCGTGCGGATGCCAGCCCGCGTGGCGATGCGCCGGGCTTCGTCACGGTTCTCGACGAGCGGACGCTGTTCATCCCCGACCGGCGCGGCAATAACCGGGTCGACAGCTTCGGCAATGTGCTGGCGGCGCCGGGAGTCGGGCTGATCTTCATGGTGCCGGGCATCGCCGAGACGCTGAGGGTCAATGGCCGCGCACGGCTGACCCGCGACGCGGCGCTGCTCGAACCGGCGACCGTGCAGGAGCGGACCCCGACGCTGGGCCTGCTGGTCGCCGTCGAGGAGGCCTTCTTCCACTGCGGCAAGGCGCTGATCCGCTCGAAGCTGTGGGATCCGGCGAGCCGGGTCGAACGCAGCCGCTTTCCCTCGCTCGGCCGCATCATGGCGGACCAGACGAAAGCCGTCGGCGTCGCGGAGGCGGAGGCCAATCTCGAAGAGGCCTACCGGACGCGGCTGTACTGAGAGAGGGCTGGGCCGTCATTCTCCGGCGGAGCGAAGCGCAGACCCGAGAAGCTCTGGCCGGATGAGGCGCTGGAGCCTCTTCGTCACGAGATGGCCGGGTCAAGCCCGGCCATGCCGCCGTGTTCTCAGAACGAGGCCTCCAGCATCGCCGCGTAATCGGCGGCGGTCGCGGCGCGCGGGTTGGTCGCGCTGGAGTGGTCCTTGGTCGCGGCCTCGGCGACGGCGGGAATGACACCATGAGGCAGGGCCATGGCCGAGAGGCTGGCGGGCATGCCGAGGCGGGCGACGAGAGCCGCGATCCAGTCGGCGAGATCCGTTTCGGGCGCGAGGCCGAGGACCTTGCGGATCTCGGCATATTTCGCCTGGGCGTCCGGCGCGTTGAAGCGCAGCACGGCCGGCAGCAGCACGGCGTTGAGCGTGCCGTGATGCAGCGAGACCTCCTTGAGCCCGCCGAGCGGGTGGGACAGCGCATGCACGGCGCCGAGCCCCTTCTGGAAGGTCAGGCCGCCCTGGAGCGCGGCCATCATCATCTCCTTGCGGGCCTCGCGGTCCGTGCCGTCCTTGACCGCGCGCTCGATGAAGCCGACGGCTCGCCTGAGGCCGTCCAGCGCGATCGCCTCGGCCGGCGGGTTCTCGCGCGGGCTGAGATAGGTCTCGATGCAGTGCGTGATCGCATCCATGCCGGTGGCGGCCGTCAGCCAGGCCGGCAGGCCCAGCGTCAGCTCGGGGTCGCAGATCGCGAGCCGGGGGATCAGATGGGGCGAGATGAAGCCGAGCTTGCGGCCGTCCTTCAGCGTGATCAGCGCCGCGCGGCCGACCTCGCTGCCGGTGCCCGAGGTCGTGGGAATGGCGATGACGGGGTTTGGAGCCGCCGCCGATGGCGACGAGCCCGTCGCAAGCGTGCTCGCGATAGAGCCCGAGCGCGGCCTCGACCGCCTCTTCAGTCGGGTTGGTCGGCGTGCCGTCGAACACGGGGGCGCTGGCCAGCGCCGGGGCCAGGGCCTGGACCTTCGCGACCAGGCCCGCCGCGACGATGCCCTTGTCGGCGATGATCAAGGGCCTGGCGACGCCGAGGCCCGCGAGATCGGCCGCGATGCCGTCGATCTCGCCATAGCCGAACTTGACGGTGGTGAGGTAGGTGATCAGGGCCATCGGAGGATCCTTCGCCTTTCGCGTGAAGACAGGGTGCCCCGGTCAGGGCGTATCGAGAACGGGCGGCGCCGGGTTCGCCCGGCGTTCGAGCAGAATCAGAGCGAGCCCGGCCGCCACGATCAGCGTCGCGCCCGCCAGCATCGCTGGCGTCGGCCAGTCGCCGAAGACGAGCCAGCCGAAGATCAGCGCCCAGACGATCAGCGTGTACTGATAGGGCACGACCACCGAGGCTTCTGCCAGCTTGAGGGAGCGCGTGACGCACAGATGGGCGACCATGGCGACGATGCCGAGCAGGCCGAGCATCGCGGCATCGGCCCAGCTCGGCGTGACCCAGCCGAAGGGCAACAGCACGAGGCCCATCAGCAGGGCGCCCAGCGTCTGCCAGGCGACGAGGGTCACATCGGGCGTGCCGCGCAGATAGCGGCCGGCGATCATCATGCCCGCGAAGAGGACACTGCCCAGCAGCGCGAGAAGCGCCGGCATCGACAGGCTCGCGCCCGTGGGATTGAGCGCGATCGCGACGCCGAGAAAACCCGCCGCAATGGCGAACCAGCGCCCGGCATCGACACGCTCGCCCAGCAGCAGCACGGCCAGCAGCGCCGACCAGACGGGTGCGGCGAGCCAGAGCGTCATCGTGTCGGCGAGCGGCAGATAGGAGACGGCGAGGTAGAACAGCGCGACCTCGCCCGAGCCGAGCGCCACGCGCAGGACCTGCAGGCCGGGACGCTCGGGCCGCAGCGTCCGCATCAGGCCCTGGCGGATGACGAAGGGTGCGAGCACGGCCAGTCCGGCGGCGCTGCGCAGCAGCAGCACCTGGCCGACCGTGTAGGTCGCGACGAGCCATTTCCCCATGACGTCATTGAGGGAAAACATCAGGATGCCCAGCAGCATCATGCCGATACCGGCGAGGGTGGCGTTGCGGGTGGGCATGCGTGGCGGTTCACCTCGATTCGGGCCTCCCGAATGACCGAGGCGGAAGCTGCGGGCAAGCGCCGGGGCCGCGCAGGGGGCAGACCCGAAGCGCCGCACAATAATTTTGCATTGACTTAATTAAGTTGAAACGGAATCGTTTGCCCATGGACGCCTTCACCGCGCTTGCCGACCCGACCCGCCGCCGCATCGTCGAGATGCTGGCGGAGGGGGAACTGTCGGCCGGGGAGATCGGGGAGCGGTTCACGCTGTCGGCACCGGCGATCTCGCAGCATCTCAAGGCGCTGCGCGAGGCCGGGCTGGTCCGGGTCACGGTCGCAGGCCAGCGGCGCATCTATGCGCTGGATCCCGACGGCATCGACGGCTTCGAGCAATGGGTCCGGCGCGTGCGCGCCTTCTGGCCCGACAGGCTGGCGGCCCTCGAGGCCGCGCTACGAAAGCCCGATCCGGGCGAGGAGGCGTGATGCGGACGCAGGCACAGCAGGCCGACACAAAGGCCTATGGCGAGGTTCTGGAGAGCGGGGCGGTGCGCTTCGAGCGGCTGCTGCCGGGGCCGATCGAGCGGGTCTGGGCCTATCTGGTCGAGGACGAGAAGCGCGCGACCTGGTTCTGCGGCGGCGAGACGGAAGCCCGCGCCGGAGGCCGGATCGACCTCGTCTTCAAGCATTCGCGCATCACCGACGAAGTGCCGCCCGAGAGCCATCGCAAGATGAATGACGAGGGTGCGCTGATGAGCGGCACCGTCACGGTCTACGAACCGCCGCACCGGCTGGCCTTTACCTGGGCCGGGATGGGCGATCCCGATTCCGATGTCGAGATCGCGCTGACGCCGGTGGGCGACGAGGTCCGGCTCGTGCTGATCCACCGCCGGCTGGCGACGAAGTCGCGCATGGCGATGGTCTCCAGCGGCTGGCACCTGCATCTCGGCTTGCTCGAGGACCAGCTGCTGGGGCAGGCCCCGCGGCCGTTCTGGTCCGCACATGAGCCGCTGATGGCGGAGTATGCCCAGATGCAGAAGGACGTGCCCCTCTGAGCGGCGTTCGGCGGGGCTCGCGCGGGATCGGGCTCAGCCGACCGCCCGCATCGCCTCGCCGCCCGGCGTCGCCGTCTCACCCGGATCGCCGGTCCCGAGCGCCAGCATGGTGCGCAGCAGTGCGGTCTGCAGGCCCGTCAGGTCGGCGTCACGGCCCGAGCGGATCGCGGCTTCGGCCGCTCTCGAGGCCGCCTCGAACACGCTGAAGCCAAGTGTGCCGGCGATGCCCTTCAGCGTATGCAGTTCGCGCAGGGCGAGGTCGGGTTCGCCGGCCTGCAGCGCCCTGGCCGCCTCGGAAGCGGAGCGGGTCGCATCGGGCCAGAACTGGCGCGTCAGTTCGTCGAGCAGATCGGCACCGATCTCGCGCGCCAGTTCGGCCCGCACGCCCTCGTCGACGAGCACGAGTCCGTCGTCGACAGAGGCATGCTCCGGGTCGGTTGTGGCGGTGTGCCTCGCGACGGCCGCCCCGCTCTGCGGCAGCCATTTTGCGAGGATACCCGTCATCTTCGCGCGGTTGATCGGCTTGGCGACGAAGTCGCTCATTCCGGCGGCGAGGCAGGCCTCCCGGTCGCTGGCGAAGGCATTGGCGGTGAGCCCGACGATCGGGAGCTCGTGCAGCCCCAGCTCGCGGATGGCGCGGGTGGCTTCGAGCCCGCTCATCAGCGGCATCTGCATGTCCATCAGGATGAGATCGTAGGGCGTCGCCCTGGCCAGATCGGCAGCCATCCGGCCGTCCGGCGCATGATCGACCTTCAGTCCGAGGCGCTGCAGCAACTCGCAGGCGACGGCGAAGTTGATTGGATTGTCTTCGGCGACGAGCACGCGGCCGGCGAAGCGATCCGGCACGGCGGCGGCCGGAGCGAACTCCGAATCCCGTCGCGCGAGGCCACGCCGATCTCGCCGCCGAGCGACCCGATCAGCCGCCGGCAGATCGCCAGGCCCAGGCCGCTGCCGCCGAAGCGGCGGTTGATGGTGACGTCGAGCTGGCTGAAATCCTGGAACAGGCGCTCGCGCGCCTCTTCGGGGATGCCGATGCCGGTGTCCTCGACCTCGACGCGCAGCCGGTCGCCCGCTTCGAGGCTGCAGATTATCCTCACCCAGCCGGTGTCGGTGAACTTCACGGCATTGCCGACGAGGTTGAACAGAAGCTGGCGCAGTCGCGTCGGGTCCATGGCCGATTCCCGCATGATGTCGACCATGCCGATGATGCCGTTCAATGGCGTGCGGATCTCGTGGCTCATCGTCGCGAGGAAGATCGACTTGGCGCGGGCGCCGGCCTCGGCGCGCTCGGCTGCTTTGGCGTTCTCGATGCTGAGCCGCTCGAAGCGGCGCCGGGCGATCCGGATGTTGTAGAGCTGGACGCCGAGATAGACCACGATCAGCGCGAGCGAGGCGATCAGGGCCGTCATCGCGCCGCCCAGCTGCTGGTAGGCTGCCGAAA